>CAMFLK010000006.1 GCA_945957135.1 uncultured Rhodospirillales bacterium | reverse complement strand
GTCTGGGGCCTGAGGCCCCAGCGGGGTCCAGGGGCAGCGCCCCTGGCCTTGCCTTCATCGCTTCCTTCCTCATGAGCGGCACCGCGCCCAAAATCGTGCCCCATCGCGCCCTGATCACCGGCTGCGCGATGATGGCGACGTTGATGCAGGTGTTGGACAGCACCATCGCCAATGTGGCGTTGCCGTATATGCAGGGCAGTCTGTCCACCACGATCGACCAGATTTCCTGGGTGTTGACCTCCTATGTCATCGCCAGTGCCATCATGACCGCGCCGGTGGGGTGGCTGGCCGTGCGGTTCGGGCGCAAGAATCTGTTTCTGGGGTGTCTGGCTGGTTTCACCGTCACGTCCATGCTGTGCGGGGCGGCGCAGTCGCTGGAGCAGATGGTGTTGTTCCGGGTGTTGCAGGGCATGTGCGGGGCGGCGCTGGTGCCGTTGTCGCAGTCCACCATGCTGGACATCTATCCGTTCGAGCAGCGGGCCCAGGCCATGGCGATTTTCGGCATCGGCGTGATGGTGGGGCCGATCCTCGGGCCGACTCTGGGTGGCTACCTCACCGACAGTTTCAACTGGCGCTGGGTGTTCTACGTCAACCTGCCCTTCGGCATCGTGGCCATGACGGGGCTTGCCCTGTTTCTGCCGAAGACGCCGGTGCGGCCGGAGATGCGGTTCGACTGGACGGGGTTTGCCGTGCTGGCGCTGGGCCTGGGCGCGTTGCAGCTGATGCTGGATCGCGGCAGCGACCAGGACTGGTTCAACTCCACGGAGATCATCGTCGAGGCCGGGCTGGCGGCGCTCGGTTTCTACCTGTTCATCGTCCACATGCTCACGGCGCAGCGGCCGTTCATTCCGCCCGCCGTGTTCAAGGACCGCAACTTCACCGCGGCGATGCTGATGCTGTTCTGCACCGGCATGGTGCTGCTGGCCTCCTCCGTGCTGCTGGCGCCGTATCTGCAGAACCTCGCGGGCTACCCGGTTTCCACGGCGGGGTTGGCCATGGCGCCGCGCGGCATGGGCACGATGGTGGCGATGCTGATCGCCGGGCGCATCGGCGGGCGCGTCGATCAGCGCAAGATGATGGCCTGCGGGCTGGTGCTGCTGGGCCTGACGCTCCATTCGATGAGCGGCTGGACGCCGGACATTTCCGAGCATCGGCTGATGGTGACGCTGGTGCTGCAGGGTTTCGCCATGGGCTTCATCTTCAACCCGATGACGGTGATGGCCTTCACCACGCTGCCGGCCCATCTGCGTGGCGACGCGACGGCGCTGCAAAGCCTGTCGCGCAATATCGGGGCGGCGATCGGCATTTCCGTGACGTCGTTCACGCTGACGCGCAACGTGCAGGTGGCCCATGCCGATCTGGCCGGGTACATCACGCCCTTCACCCGCCTGCTGCACCAGCACGACGGCATGGGCGCGATGCTGAACCCCGCCACCCCGCACGGCGCTGAACTGCTGGACGCGATGATCAACCGCCAGGCGCAGATCATCGCCTACAACAACGACTTCCTGATGATGTCGTTCGTGGTGATCCCGCCGCTGCTGCTGCTGTTGGTGATGCGCCAGCACCGGCCGGGATAGGGCTCGCCTAAGCCGCAGGCTTGATCCCCACCGGGTCGAGCCGGTAGCCGCCGCCTTCGGTGAGCAGGAGCCGGGCGTTCGCGGGGTCGGGCTCGATCTTCTGGCGCAGGCGGTAGATATGCGTCTCCAGCGTGTGCGTGGTCACCGCGGCGTTGTAGCCCCACACCTCGTTCAGCAGCACCTGGCGCCCCACCGGGCGGGTGCCGGCGCGGTAGAGGTATTTCAGGATCGCCGCCTCCTTTTCCGTCAGCCGGATGCGGCGGTTGCGCGAGGGTTCCTGGAGCAGCTTGGCCGCCGGGCGGAACACGTAGGGGCCGATGGTGAAGACCGCGTCCTCGCTGTTCTCGAAGATGCGCAGCTGGGCGCGGAGGCGGGCGAGAAGTTCCGCCATGCGGAACGGCTTGGCGATATAGTCGTTGGCCCCGGAGTCGAGGCCGCGCACCACGTCCGCCTCCTCGTCGGCACCGGTCAGCATGATGATCGGCACCTTCACGCCGTGCCGGCGCAGCCGCGCGCACAGGTCGCGCCCGTCGCCGTCGGGCAGGCCGACATCGAGGATCAGCGCGTCGTAGCGGGCCTGGCCGCTGGTGATCCGCGCCTCCGCGTCGCGCGCCGACTGGGCCTCGCTCGCCGAGAACTCCCCGTCCACCGCGAGCTGCTCCACCAGCATGGCGCGCAGCGCGTCGTCGTCATCGACAATCAGGATGGGCCGCTCGGCAGACATGTCCTGCATCCCTCACGCATTTTTGCGCAAGGCGGCGGCTTGTGCCGGGCCACGCCTTGCGCATCGTTTCACCGGCGGAGAAACTGACGCGTCTGGCATCGGTTCCGCGCCCCCGGCGGCAGCCCACCAGCCGGCCGATTCGCATCGGCCGCCCGTGGTGCGGTGCAGTGTTATCGTGCCTGCGGGGTTGCCGTCCATCAAGTCGTGCACATTTGTGTCTCTTGCCAGGCGATTGGGGCTGCCGCTCACTTTCCCGGCATTGGCAATTCGTCCTTCCCCACGCCAGGATGGGGTGAGTCAGTTACACGCCCCACGATAGACGCCCCCGAGCGGGGCGGCGCAGGAGCAAGATGGACCAGCAGACGTCTCGCGACGAACTCGCGTCGGCGATGGAGGAGGCGGGTGTCGCGCCGCCTGATCCGCAGGTGATGCGCCTGCGCGGCGTGCATCGCGCGGCCGCGGAGTTCAAGCGCGGCACCCCCGTGCTGCTGGAAGGGGCCGACGAGCTGCTCGCGGTGCCCGCCGAGACCGTGGGTGCCGCCGGGTTGGCCGAATTCCTGGAGTTGCCCGCCGAGGCGCCGTTGCTGCTGCTCGCCCCGGTGCGCGCGGCCGATATGCTGCACAAGGGGGGGCTGCCCAACGGGCGGCCGCACCAGGGCGCCGGGCGCGCGCCGGCACGGGCCATCAGGCTGCCCCCCGCGCTGTTGGCGCCGGAGCCGCTGCGCCGGCTCGCCGACCCCACGGTGGAGCAGTTGCTGCCGGCCGACCCGGTGGAATCGCCGGATGTCCCCGCCGATGCGCAGGCCGCGCTCGCGCTGGCCAAGATCGCCCGGCTGCTGCCCGCCGTGGTTGTGGCACGGGTGACCCCTGCCCTGGCCGGCGAGGCGGCCGCCGACCGTCGCCTGCTGCGTGTGCCGGCCGATGACGTGCTGGCCTATCCCGCTTCCATGGCCACCGGCCTGGTGCGCGTCGCCGAGGCGAAGGTGCCGCTGGAAGACGCGCCGGACGCGCGGGTGGTGGCCTTCCGCGCGCCGGATGCGGGGGTGGAGCACCTCGCCATCCTGGTCGGGCGGCCGGAGGCGCAGGCGGCGCCGCTGTGCCGCATCCATTCGGAATGCTTCACCGGCGACCTGCTGGGCAGCCTGCGCTGCGATTGCGGCCCCCAGCTGCGCGGCGCCATCCGCCGCATGGCGGAGGAAGGCAGCGGGGTGCTGATCTATCTGGCGCAGGAGGGCAGGGGCATCGGGCTGGTGAACAAGCTGCGGGCCTATGCGTTGCAGGATCGCGGGCTCGACACGGTGGACGCCAATCGCGCGCTGGGCTGGGGCTCCGACGAGCGCAACTTCATGGTCGCCGCCACCATGCTGCGCGAGCTGGGCTTCGGCGCGGTGCGGCTGCTGACCAACAACCCGGCCAAGCTGGCCGGGCTGGCCGCCTGCGGCATCGACGTCGTGGCGCGCGAGCCGCACGCCTTCGCGCCCAACGGGGTGAACGACGGCTACCTCGCCACCAAGCGCGCCCGCTTCGGCCATCTGCCGGGCTGATACCGGTGGAGCGAAGCGATGACTCTTCCATCGCGGCGCGGCGGCGGCGCGCCAAACAAAGACTCAACTCAACGGCCATTCTTCATGGCTGTTGAGTTGATGGAGGCCGTTGTGCATCCCGCCGGGCGGCTGGTGCTGCAAGGCCGCGCCTTTCCCGCCTGCCTCGGCCGCGGCGGGGTGAGCCTGCGCAAGCAGGAGGGCGACGGCGCCACGCCGGTGGGCGTGCTGCCCCTGCGCCGCCTGTTCTACCGCGCCGACCGGCTGGCCATTCCCGCCACCGCCCTGCCGCGCGAGCCGCTGTCGCCGACCGATGGCTGGTGCGACGACCCCGCCGATCCGGACTACAACCGGCCGGTCCGCCTGCCGCATGCGGCCCGGCACGAGGAGCTGTGGCGACGGGACGGGCTCTACGACCTGATCGGCGTGCTCGGCTGGAACGACGATCCGGTGCGGCCGGGCGACGGCTCGGCCATCTTCCTCCACGTTGCGAGCCCGGATTTCGGCCCCACCGAGGGGTGCGTGGCGCTGCGCCGGGAGCACCTGCTGGAGGTGCTGGCGATGGGCGTGACCAGCCTGCGCGTGCTGGCGGAGTGATGTCAGGGGTGGGGTGAGTTCGCTTCCTCGCCGGCCGCCAGCAGCGCCTCCACCCGGCGGACCAGCTCGGCGAAGCGGTACGGCTTGGGCAGCATGTCCGCCACCAGCGCCTCCGCCCCCTCGGTCTCGACCGGCGGCGCGTAGCCGGAGATCAACTGCACCCGCAGTTCCGGCCGCACCTTGCGCGCGGCGACGGCCAGTGCCACCCCGCTCATGCCGCCGGGCATCATGACGTCCGAGAGCAGCAGATCCACCGGCTCGGGTCCGGCCAGCAGGTCCAATGCCTCCTCGCCGTTGCTGGCGGTCAGCAGGCGATAGCCGAGACCGGCGAGGCCGCGGGTGGTGGTGGCCAGCACGTCCACGTCGTCGTCCACCACCAGGATGGTGCCGCCGCGCAGTGTGGCCGGGGTGGCGGCGGGGGCCGGTGAGGGCGTGGCGGTGGCGGGCAGGCGGATGATCACCCGCGTGCCGCCGCCCGGCCGGGTCTCCAGCGTCAGCCGGCCGCCGGCTGCGGCGGCGAATTCATGCGCCTGGGACAGGCCGAGGCCCGAGGCGGTGCCCGGCGCCTTGGTGGTGAAGAACGCCTCGATGGCCTGCGCCGCCACCTCCGGCGTCATGCCGCAGCCGGTGTCGCTCACCTCCACGGTGACCGACCCGCTGGCCGGCGCGTCCCGGCTGATCACACGCACGCTGCCCTGGCCGCCGGCGATGACGATGGCCTCCCGCGCGTTCATCACCAGGTTCATGATCGCCGCCTCGAACGGGCCGGGGTCCACGTTCACGCTGGCGATCTCGGCCTGGAGGTCGAGTTGCAGGGTGATGCCGGGGCCGAGCGCGCGGCGCAGCAACTCCTCCATGCCCGTCAGCAGCGTGTTGGGGTCCAGCACGCGCGGGCGCATCAGGTCGCGCCGGGCGAAGGTGAGCAGCTCGTGGGTCAGCCGCGCGCCGGCATCCGCCGCGGCCAGGGCGTTGGTCGCCAGCACCACCGCCTCCGGCACATGCGGGGCGCGGGCCTGGATCATTTCCAGGCAGCCGACGATCACTGTCAGCAGGTTGTTGAAGTCGTGGGCGATGCCGCCGGCCAGCCGGCCGATCGTCTCCATGCGCTGGGCACGCAGCAGCTCGCGTTGCAGGCGCTTGAGTTCGGTGATGTCCACGCGCAGGGCGACGATCTTGTCGGACGGCGTCCAGTTCACCCGGATCTGCCACCACTGGTCGCGGCCGGGATGGTGCAGTTCGCGCACCGGGTTGGCTTCGCGATCGACCACCTCCCGGCACCGCTGGGCGACGAAGGCGTCGGTGTCGCTGTAGGCGCGCGGGTCGTCCAGCACGCCGGCGGCGATGGACAGGCGCAGCACGTCCTCGTAGCGCATGCGCCGCAGCACGCTGTCCGGCGGCAAATGCGGGAAGGCCTGGTGGTATGTCGCGTTACCGAAATGAAAATTGCGTTCGGAATCGTACACGACCACGCCGGCATCGATGCAATCGAGCGTCTCGCGCAGCATGGCGTTCTGCTGCGCGAGGCTCGAAAGCGGCTCGAACAGCCAGCCGACCATGCCGCCCTGGAGCGGAACGGTGCGCGCGGATATGCCGGGCGGGGCCAGCCGTGCGGGTTCGGGCACCGCGACGCCGGGGGCGACGAGCCGCCCCTCCACGCCCAGCAGGGCCGCCAGCCCTGCCGAGGCGCCGAGGCTGGTGCCGGCCGCGTCGAGCAGCAGAAATTCCGCGGCGCCTCCGCCGAGCGTCTCCGTCCGGGCCAGCGCCGCTGTTCCTTCCCTACTCCGCGATGGCCTGGTGGGCAGCCAGGGTCGCGATGTCCACGATCTGGCTCACCGAGGAATCCATTGAAATCAACTGCACCGGATGGGTCAGCCCGATCCACAGCGGTCCGATGCTGCCGCCGCCGCCGAGCCGCGGCGCGAGGCGCGAGGCGATGTGGGAGGAATGCAGCCCGGGCATCACCAGCACATTGGCCGATGCGGTGAGGCGGCAGAACGGGTAGAGCGCGCGATAGGATGGGTCGAGCGCGACATCCGGGCTCATCTCGCCATCATATTCGAAATCCACCCCCCGCGCGTCCAGGATCGCCACCGCGTCGCGCATCGTGTCGGCGGAGATGTGCGGCTTGTTGCCGAAGGTGGAGTGCGACAGCAGCGCCACGCGCGGCTCGTGGCCGAGCTGGCGGGCGGCGGCGGCGGCGCCGATGACGATATCGGCCATCTGCTCCGCGTCCGGGCGGAAATGGCGCAGCGTGTCGGCCATGAAGATGGTGTGGCCGCGCTCGCTCAGCATCAGCGTCAGGCCGAAGCTGATGGCGCCGGGCGCGGTATCGATCACGTGGTCGATGTCCTGCATGCACACGGCGGTGGAGCGCGTCAGGCCCGTCACCATCGCGTCCGCGTCGCCGGTGGCCACCATGCAGGCGGCGAAGATGTTGCGGTCCTGGTTCACCAGGCGCTGGCAGTCCCGCCACAGCAGCCCGCGCCGGCCCAGCCGGGCATGGAGGAAATCGGTGTATTTGCGATTGTTGTGCGACAGGCGGGCATTGTGCACCTCGATGCCGTCGGCGGTGCCGAGGCCCAGGCTGGTCATCGTGCTGCGCACCCGGTCCTCGCGCCCGATCAGCACCGGCGTGCCGTAGCCGGCGTTGCGGAAGGCGGTGGCGGCGCGGACGATCTTTTCCTCCTCGCCCTCGGCGAACACCACCCGGCGCGGGTTGGCGCGCACCCGCTCCATGATGCCGTCGAGCGCGTTGGCGGTGGGGTCGAGCCGACCCGACAATTCGCGGGCGTAGCGGCGCAGGTCGGGCAGCGGCTTGCGGGCCACGCCGCTGTCCATCGCCGCCTTGGCCACGGCGGGCGGCAGCTGGCTGATCAGGCGCGGGTCGAAAGCGTTGGGGATGATGTATTCCGGGCCGAACTGCAGCCGCTTGCCCCCGCCGGCGGCGTTCACCTCATCCGGCACGTCCTCGCGCGCCAGCAGGGCCAGCGCCTCGGCGGCGGCGATCTTCATCGCCTCGTTGATCGTGCTCGCCCGCACGTCCAGCGCGCCGCGGAAGATGTAGGGGAAGCCGAGCACGTTGTTGACCTGGTTGGGATAGTCGCTGCGGCCGGTGGCGATGATCGCGTGTGGGCTCGCCGCCCGCGCCTCCTCGGGCGTGATCTCCGGGTCCGGGTTGGCCATGGCGAAGATGATCGGCTTGTCCGCCATGCCGCGCACCATGTCCTGGCTCAGCGCGCCTTTCACGGACAGGCCGAAGAACACGTCCGCGCCTTCCAGCGCCTGGGCCAGCGTGCGGGCACTGGTGGCGACGGCATGGGCCGATTTCCACTGGTTCATGCCCTCGGTGCGGCCCTGATAGACCACGCCCTTGGTGTCCGCGAGGATGACGTGCTCCGGCCGCAACCCCATCGCCTTCAGCAGTTCGACGCAGGCGATGGCCGCCGCCCCGGCGCCGTTGACCACCAGCCTGGTCTCGCGCAGGTCGCGCCCGGTGAGGTGGCAGGCATTGATGAGGCCGGCGGCGGCGACGATGGCGGTGCCGTGCTGGTCGTCGTGGAAGACGGGAATGTCCATCAGCTCGCGCAGCCGCTGCTCGATGATGAAGCACTCCGGCGCCTTGATGTCCTCGAGGTTGATGCCGCCGAAGCTGGGGCCGAGATAGCGCACGCAGTTGACCAGCGCGTCCACGTCCTCGGTATCCACGCAGAGGTCGATGCCGTCCACGTCGGCGAAGCGCTTGAACAGCGCGACCTTGCCCTCCATCACCGGCTTGCCGGCGAGCGCGCCCAGATTGCCCAGGCCGAGCACCGCCGTGCCGTTGGAGACCACGGCGACCATGTTGCCCTTGCTGGTGTAGTCATAGGCCAGCGCCGCGTCGCGATGGATGTGCAGGCAGGGTTCGGCCACGCCGGGCGAGTACGCGAGGGACAGGTCGCGGGCCGTGGTCAGGGGCTTGGTGATGCGCGTGGCGAGCTTGCCGGCCGGCGCCAGCGCGTGCATCGCCAGGGCTTCCTCGCCCGAAACGCGCGCCGTGCGCGGATCACTGCCGTCGGCCATGGATACGAACCTCCCCGTTGGTCTTCCTTTCCCCTAGCATGGACCGCCGGAGCCGGCTTGCAAACCGTTGAAAATCGGGCCAGCCCAGTCCAGAAATCGCAACGATGACCCAGTCCCGTTCCATTCCCAGCGCCGAGGGCGCCACCCCGGCCATGGCGCAATGGTTCGCGCTGAAGGCCGAGCATCCGGATGCGCTGCTGTTCTTCCGCATGGGCGATTTCTACGAGATGTTCTTCGCCGACGCGGAGGCCGCCGCCGCCGCGTTGGACATCGCGCTGACCAAGCGCGGCGAGCATGCCGGCCAGCCCATCGCCATGTGCGGCGTGCCGGTCCACGCGGCCGAGGCCTATCTGGCCCGGCTGATCCGCCGGGGCTTTCGCGTGGCGGTCGGCGAGCAGATGGAGGAGGCGAAGGCGCGCGCGGGCAAGGCGCCGATCCGCCGTGGCGTGGTGCGGCTGATCACGCCGGGCACGCTGACCGAGGATTCGCTGCTGGAAGCCGGCCGGCCCAATCTGCTGCTCGCGCTGGTGGCGGAGGGGCGGCGGCTGGGGGCGGCGTGGCTCGACGTCTCCACCGGCCTGTTCGAGACGCAGGGCCTGGCGCCGGACGCGCTGCCCGCCTTGCTCGGCCGGCTGGATCCGGCGGAAATCCTCGCCGCCGCCGACCTGCCACTCGGCGATTGGGAGCTCCGCCGGGGGCCGGAGCGCGCGCCCCCCGCCCTCTCGGCGGCCCGCAAGCTGCTCGCCGAGACCTTCGCCGCCGCCAGCCTCGACGCCTTCGGCCAGTTCTCCGACGCCGAGGCGCGGGCGGCGATGATGGCGCTCGACTATGTCCGCGCCACCCAGGCCGGCCAGCTGCCCCGGCTGTCCCGCCCGGCGCCGCTGGGCGAGGCCGGGCGCATGGAGCTGGACGCCGCCACTCGCGCCAGCCTCGAGATCACCCGCGCGCGGGATGGCGGCACGGCGCATACCCTGCTCGCCGCCGTGCAGCGCACGCTGACCGCGCCGGGGGCGCGCCTGCTCGGCGAGCAGCTCGCCGCCCCGTTGACCGACGCCGCCGCCATCGCCGCGCGGCAGGATGGCTGGTCGTTTCTCGCCACCGCCCCACAAGCCGCCGCGGCGCTGCGCGCCAGCCTGAAGGCGACGCCCGACAGGGCCCGCGCGCTGGGCCGGTTGTCGGTGGGCCGTGGCGGGCCGCGCGACCTCGCGGCCATCGCTGGCGGGCTGAAGGCCGCCGAGGCGGCCGCCGAAGCGCTGGCAGGGCCGTTGCCCGGCCTGCTCGCGGAGGCGCGGGATGCGCTGGGCACGGCGCCCGACCTGCTTGCCCTGCTCGGCACCGCGCTGGCCGAGCCGGCGCCGCTGCGCCTTGACGAGGGCGCCGTCGCCGCCGGGTTCGACCCCGAGCTCGATGCGGAGCGCGCGCTGCGCGACGACAGCCGCCGCGTCGTCGCCGGGTTGCAGCTCGATTTCGCCCAGCGCTACGGCGTCGCCAGCCTCAAGATCCGCCACCACGCCCAGCTCGGCTACGTCATCGAGGCGCCGGCCGCCGCGGTGGAGAAGCTGCGCGACCACCCGGACCTGACGCTGCGCCAGGGCATGGCCAACGGTGCCCGCTTCACCTGCCCCGAGCTTTCCGACCTCGACCGCCGCATCACCGAGGCGGCCGAGCGGGCCGGTGCGCGGGAGCGGGCGGTGTTCGCCCATCTCGTCGCCACCACCCTCGCCCGCGCGGACAGGCTCGCCGCCTGCGCCGCCGCGCTGGCGGTGCTCGACGTCGCGCAATCCGCCGCACGGCTGGCGGAGACCGGCCATTGGTGCCGCCCGGTGGTGGAGGAGGGCGAAGCCTTCCTGATCACCGCCGGCCGCCACCCGGTGGTGGAGGCGGCGCTGGCCGGCAGCGGCGCCTTCGTGCCCAATCGCTGCGACCTCTCGCCCGACCGCCGGGTGCTGCTGCTGACCGGACCGAACATGGCGGGCAAGTCCACCTATCTGCGGCAGAACGCGCTGATCGCCATTCTCGCCCAGGCCGGGCTGCCGGCGCCGGCCGCCGCCGCCCATATCGGCGTGGTGGACCGGCTGTTCTCCCGCGTCGGCGCCTCCGACGACCTCGCGCGCGGGCGCAGCACCTTCATGGTGGAGATGACCGAGACCGCCGCCATCCTGCACCAGGCCGGGCCGCGCAGCCTGGTGGTGGTGGACGAGATCGGCCGCGGCACCGCCACGCTGGACGGGCTGGCCATCGCCTGGGCGGTGCTGGAATCGCTGCACAACGCCGTGCGCTGCCGCACCATCTTCGCCACCCATTTCCACGAACTCGCCCAGCTCAGCGCCGAACTTCCCCGGCTCGCGCCGCACACCATGCGGGTGAAGGAGTGGAAGCAGGAGGTGGTGTTCCTCCACGAAGTGGCCGAAGGGGCGGCCGGGCGGAGCTGGGGCGTGCATGTCGCGCGCCTCGCCGGCGTGCCCCCAGCCACCGTCCGCCGCGCCGGCGCCCTGCTGGCGGCGCTGGAGGAACGCGCCGGCCGCCTGACCGAGGCGGCCGCCCTGCCGCTGTTCGCCCAGGCCCAAACCGAGAAGACGGGGGCCGAAATGCCCTCTGCTCCGTCCGAACCCGACCCTTTGCACGCGGCGGTTGCGGCGCTGGACCCGGATCGGCTCACCCCGCGCGAGGCGCTGGACATGTTATACCGAATTAAGACGCTGCTCCCTGTCGCGCCGGGCCGGGAATAGATATCATCGGCGCAATGCTCTCGCCCCTCATCGAACCCGAACCCGCGCCGGACGACACCCTGCTGCAGGAGGTGCTGGCCGAATCCGGCCCGGTGCCGCGCGACGTGGCGCTGGCCAGCTTCCGCCGCACACTCGCCCGGCTGCAGGCGCATGTGCGCGAAACCTTCGAGCTCGGCGCCACCCCCGGCCTGACGGCCGCGCGCATGCTGGCCCATGGCACGGACGGGCTGATCGACGCCCTGCACCGCTACGCCCTGGCCGTGCACCCGATCGGCGCGGCGCGCATGAGCGTGGCGGCCACCGGCGGCTATGGGCGGCGCGTGCTGGCACCGTTCAGCGATATCGACCTGCTGTTCCTCACCGCCGCTCACCCGCCCGCGCCGGTGCTGCAGGTGGTGGAGTTCATGCTCTACTTCCTGTGGGATCTCGGCCTGAAGGTCGGCCACGCAACCCGCTCCATTCCCGACTGCCTGGCCGAGGCGAAGGGCGACGCCACCGTCACCACCTCGATGCTCGACGCGCGGCGCATTTCCGGCGACGCCCCGCTATTCGCCGAATTCACCGAGCGCTTGGGGATCGCCTGCGCCGAGGCGGGGCCGGCCGGCTATCTCGCCGCCAAGCAGGCCGAGCGCGACGCGCGCCACCGCCGCTACGGTGACAGCCCCTATGTGGTGGAACCCAACATCAAGGAAGGCCGCGGCGGCCTGCGTGACCTGCAAACGCTTTACTGGATGGTCCGATACGTGTTCGGCACGCTGGACATGCGCGACCTCTACAGCGGCACCGGTCCCACCGGAAACCTGCTGACCGAGGCCGAAGTGCGCCACGCCCTGCGCTCCTGGGACTTCCTCTGGGCGCTGCGCTTTCACCTGCACTACGTCACCGGCCGTGCCGAGGAGCGCCTGACCTTCGACCTGCAACCCGTGGTCGGCGCCCGCATGGGCTACACCCGCCACGGACGGCAGGACGGGGTGGAACGCTTCATGCGCCACTACTTCCTCACCGCCCGCGACGTGACGCGGCTGACCCGCGTGCTGGAACCGGCGATCGTGCGCGCGGCCCTCGGCCCCCCCGCCCGCGCCGGCACCACCGACGCGGCGCTGGCCGCCCAGGGCTTCATGCTGGCGGACGGCCAGCTGCTCAGCGCCAACGGCCGCACCTTCTACGACGAGCCGATCCAGATGCTGCGCATCCTGCAGGTGGCGCGCGACCGAGACCTCAAGCTGCATCCGCTGGCCGTGCGCGCGCTGATCCGTCACGAGCGCCGCGCGACACTGTTGCGCGGCGACCCCGAGGCCAACGCCCTGTTCCTCGACCTGCTGTGCGGGCGCGATGCCGAACACAACCGGGCCGATGGCGCGCGCTGGATGGCCGTGCTGAACGAGACCGGCATCCTCGGCCGCTTGCTGCCGGACTGGCGGCGCATCGTCGGTCAGATGCAGTTCGACACCTATCATGTGTTTACGGTGGACGAGCACACGATCGAGGCGATCCGCGTGCTCAACAGCCTCGAACGCGGGGAGCTGTCGGAGATCGCGCCGGTCGCCTCCGGCCTGGTGGACCACCTTCAGTCCCGCCGCGCGCTGTATGTGGCGATGCTGTTCCACGACATCGCCAAGGGCCGTGGCGGCGACCACTCGGAACTCGGCGCGGACGTCGCCACCGAACAGGGCCCGCTGCTCGGCCTGTCCGCCGAGGAGACCGAAATGGTCTCCTGGCTGGTGCTGCACCACCTGCTGCTCAGCCAGACCGCCTTCAAGCGCGACATCGACGACCCCAAGACCATCCTCGACCTGGTCGAGACCATCCAGTCGCCCGAGCGGCTGCGCCTGCTGCTGGTGCTGACGGTGGCGGACATGCGCGCCGTCTCCTCCAAGGTGTGGAACGGCTGGAAGGCCACGCTGCTGCGCGAGCTCTACGCGCGGGTCGGCGAGGTGCTGGCCGGCGGCCTGTCCACCACCGAACGCGACGTGCGGGTGGCCCGCGCCAAGGAAGCCGCCGCGCTGCTGCTGGCCGATTGGAACGCGGCGGATATCGAGGCCTACCAGGCGCTCGGCTACCCGGGCTACTGGCTGTCCTTCGATCCCGACACGCATGTGCGCCATGCCCGGCTGATCCGCGACGCGGAACGCCGCAAGGCGCCGCTGACCGTCGATACCCAGCCCCTGCCGGCCCGCGCGGTGACGGAAGTGACCGTCTATGCCGCCGACCATGCCGGGCTGTTCAGCAAGATCGCCGGCGCGCTCGCCGTGGCCGGCGCCTCGATCGTCGATGCCCGCATCCATACCCTCACCAATGGCATGGCGCTCGACACGTTCTGGATCCAGGACGCCAATGGCGGCGCCTTCGACGCGCCCCATCGCCTCGCCCGCCTCTACGTGCTGATCGAACAGGCGCTCACCGGCCGGCTGCGGCTGACGGCGGAAATCCGCAAGACCTCGCGGGCGCTGCTGGGCAAGCGGGTGCGCGCCATCCAGGTGCCGCCGCGCGTGGTGGTGGACAACCGCGCCTCCAACACCCACACCGTGCTGGAAGTGAACGGGCGCGACCGGCCCGGGTTGCTGCACGACGTGACCGCGGCGATCAGCGACCAGGGGCTGCAGATCGCCTCCGCCCATGTCAGCACCTACGGCACCCGGGCGGTGGACGTGTTCTACGTGAAGGACGTGTTCGGCCTGAAGGTGGAGAACGAACGCAAGCTGGCCCAGCTGCGCGATGCCCTGCTCGCCGCACTGGCCGAGCCGGACGCGCCGGAAGCCCCACCGATGCCTGTTCCCGCCAAACGCCGCCGCGCCGCCAGCGCCGCCTGATGCGACGGTTTCTGCTGATCGCGGTCCTGGCCGCCGGGCCGGCCCTGGCTCAGCCACGCCCGAACACCCAGGTGCCGCAGGCGCCGCTGCCCGCCGGCCCGCTCTACGTCGCGCCCGAGAACGCGCAATGGCATGTCACCCTCGTCCAGGTCGATGCCGCCGGCGCGAAGCTCGGCGACCCCGTCGCCGTGGACTGCCCGACATCCGGCTGCCAGCAGCCGCTCACCCTGCGCGTCGGCAAGGTGGAAATACCGACAATGGCCTCGGTGCAGTTCGTTGAACGCGGCGCCTATCTCACCCTGCAGCCCCAGAGCCTCGCTGCCGCCCGCATCATGGATTTCGACCAGGGCCGCCCCGCCCCCATCTTCCTGCTGCTGCGCGACCGCTCCCGCAGCACCCAGACCGTGCGCCTGATCGTCGGGCAGGACGCCTCGCTGCGCCGGCTCCAGCAAGGCGAGAACCCCGACAGCTACGCGGCCGGCGCCGTGTTCAACCGCAAACTCACCCCCGACGCCGTGCTGAAGGTGACGTTCGAGGCGGTGGGGAAGCCGGCGGGATAGCGGGCCCTACCCTGCGGCCGGGAGGAGCGCCACGGCGGCTTCCGTTGTCAGCAGCCGGAAGGTGAAGCTCTCCTGGAAGTACAGCGTCACCTCGGTGTCGGTATGGCGGAGATAGCCGATCGAGATGTCCTGGCCGAGATCCAGCTCGAAGTCGCCGCCGCGGGTGGTCAGCACCAGGCCGCCCTGGATGGACGGTGCCCAGACGATGTCGCCGTCGATGAGGCGCAGGATGTGCTGGAGGATGGGGTAACCGTCATCGGTGCCGCCGCTGACGGCGGTGAAGGGGGCTGCCCCGAGCACCAGCCGGTAGGGACCGTTGCAGCCGGCGAGGCGGAGCTGGTTGACGGCCTGCGCGACCATGGCGGGGTAGCCCATGACGGAGGGTGGCAGGGGCAGGGCAGGGTTGCTGGCGCCCGGGCGGATGCCGCCGATTCCGGCGGCGCGGTAGCCATCGAACACCGCGCGGTCTTCGGCGAAGGCGATCCGGCGGGCCGCCTCCTTCAGCGGTGCCCAGTCGGAATCGGTGGAGCCGCGTTCCACGTCGTCGATGGCCTGGCGGGACAGGGCGAAGGGAACGCGCAGTTCCACCAGCGGATCGGCGAGGCGGCGCGCCGCCTGGATGCCCTCGCCGGGCCCCTCGATGCCCTCGACATGGCCGGTACCCACGGCGGCGAGGCCCACCCCCTTGGGTTCGGGCACGTCCACCACACGCCGCGCCGCGAGGTACCGCTTGAGGGTACGGGATGCTTCCTGCTCGATCTCGGCCCAGGCGGCGTCGGAGATGGGGGCAAGTTCGCGGTGGAGGTTATTCATGGCCTGCCTCGTCTTTCAGGGAGCCAATACGCAGCGATGAGTCGGGGAATGGCGCCGTTGCGGCGGCGGCCGGTTCCGGCGTGACGGCATCGAGGAAGGCGGCGGAGGGCACGAAGAACAGCGTGCCCGTCACCGCCCGGCTGACGTCGAGCAGCCGGTCGTAGTTGCCCGGCGGCAGGCCGATGAACATGTTGTCGAGCATCCGCTCGATCCGGCTGGGCGAACGGGCGTAGCCGATGAAATAGGTGCCGAACTCGCCCTTGCCGATTTCGCCGAACGGCATGTTGTCGCGCAGGATCTGCAACGGCTCCCCGTTCTCCTCGATATTGGTGAGAACGTTGTGGGCGTAGCTGGGCTTGGCCGCCTCTTCCAGCTCGATGTCCGACAGCTTCTGCCGCCCGACGATGCGTTCCTGCTGCTCGACGGGGATGGCGTTCCACTTGCCGAGGTCGTGCAGGTATTTCTGGGTGATGACGTAGCTGCCACCCGCGAAGGCGGGGTCTTCGGCGCCGATCACCGTGGCGTCGATCGCGTCCTGATCCACGGGATTTTCGGTGCCGTCCACGAATCCCAGCAGATCGCGGTCGTCGAAGTAGCGGAAGCCGTGTACCTCGTCGATCACCGTGGCGGCGCCGGCCAGCCGGGACATGATCTGTGTGGCCAGTTCGAAGCAGAGATCGGTTCGCGCGGCGCGGATGTGGATCAGCAGGTCGCCAGGTGTTGCGGGGGCGTGATGCACGCCGTTGATTTCGCGGAACCTGTGCAATTCCCTGGGCCTGGGCGCGCCGAACAGCCGGTCCCAGGCGTCGGCGCCGATGCCGAGGATGCAGGACAGCCCGCCATCGGCCGCGCGAAAGCCCACCCCACGCACCAGCGAGGACAGGTCGGCGCAGAGCTGCCGCGTCTTCGCCTCCGCCTCCACCCCGGCGCCGAGGCCAACCGTGAGGAAGATGGCCGCGCGGGTGAGGCGCGCGGTCACGGCCTGGGAGCGGACGGAGACCTGCTGGGCGGCGGCGGTGGTGGGCAAGCCGGTCTCCGGTTCATCGCGGGGCCGGGATGATGGCACATTTCCGGGGCTTGGACAGCGGCCGGCGGTGACTTACCGCGTCAGGTCGGCGCGGATCGCCCCGGCCAGTTTCTCGGCGATCATGATCACCGGGATGTTCAGGTTGGCGCGGGGAATGAGCGGCATCACCGAGGCGTCGGCCACCCGCAGCCCCTCGGCGCCGATCACCCGGCCGGCCGGGTCCACCACGCTGTCGGGCGCCGCCTGGTCGCCCATGCGGCAGGTGCCGGCGGGGTGCCACTGGCCGAACACCCGGGCGCGCACATAGGCGTCCAGCGCGTCGTCATCGCCGAGCAGGTCCGCGAGCCTGACGCCGTTGCTGACGACATGGCGGAAGAATGTGGCCTGCAGCGGCGGAATGCAGTCGAGCAGCCAGGCCGGCGGCGCGCTGATCAGGTAGTTGCGCAAAGACTGGCGGCCGAGCGCGCGCGCGAAGCCGCTGTAGCTCGCGGGGCCGGCCGCACGGAATGCGGGCGCCAGGTCCGGGCTGGCCATCAGCGCGCCCATCATCCGCGCCGCGTCCTTCAGCCGTTCCGCGTCGCGCGGGTCGGCGAGGTGGTTGAACTCGGCGACCGGCTCCAGAAGCGGGTCGGCGCCTTGCAGCAGCACACGGCCGCGCGAATGCGGCGTGTTGATCCAGGCGATCAGCGCGCCGATGCGCCGGCCCAGGGGATGCCAGGCCGATTTCGCCGCGGCCATGAAATACATGTCCGACGCCGCGCCGCCGGCGAGGCCGGAGCTGTAGCGCAGGCCGAGATGGATATGCCGCCGGGTGGTGCCGCGCAGCCGGGCGCGTGGGGCGAGATAGGCGGCGAGCGAGATGCCCGGATGCTCCTGCAGATTGCCGCCCACGCCGGGCCGGTCGGCGATCACCGCGATGCCGTGCCGGCGCAGCGCCGCCGCCGGGCCGATGCCCGCGCGCATCAGCAGTGCGGGGCTGTGGATGGCGCCGGCGCTGACGATCACCACGCGCCCGGCGATGGTCTCCGGCGGCGCGCCCTCCACCACCACGCCGCGCGCGATGGGTCCGTCCATCGCCAGGCCACGCACCTGCCGCCCGGCCATGACACGCAGGTTGGGCCGTGCCCGCACCGCGGCGGTGAGATAGCCGCGCGCGGCCGACACGCGGTGGGTGCCGTCATTGGACAGGGTCTGCGGGAAATACCCGTCGGTGAACACGCCGTTCTGGTCGTCGATGTCGCGGAACCCGCGCGCCGCCAGCGCGCGTTCCACGGCATGGGAAAAGCCGGGCCATTGCGCGCGGGGGATGCGGTGGATCGGAATGGGACCGGACGTGCCATGCAGGGGGCCGTGGCGGGCGAGGTCGGTTTCCAGGCGGATGAAGTAGGGCAGCACGTCCTGCCACCCCCAACCGGTGGCGCCGGCCGCCACCCAGCCATCGTAGTCCTCGGGCGTGCCGCGATTGGCGATCTGGCCGTTGATGCTGGAGCCGCCGCCGATCAACCGCGCCTGCTCGTAGGGGCGTGGCTCGGGCCGGTCCTGCGCGTTGTCGCCCACCGGCTGGAAGCGGGCGCGCAGGCCGGGCCAGTGGTTGGCGGGGTCGAAGGCGGCGCGGCCGGGATACATGTCCAGGATCGCCGCGCCTTCCTCGCCGGGCTTCACGTCGCGCCCCGCCTCGATCAGCAGCACGCGTAGGCTTGGGTCTTCCGACAGCCGGCCGGCCAGCACGCAGCCGGCGCTGCCGCCGCCCACGATGATCGCGTCCCAGATCACCCCTTCACGCCCCCACTGGTCAGTCCGGAAATGATCAGCCGGCCGAACAGCGCAAACACCGCCACCACCGGCAGGATCGCCAGGCTGGCGGCGGCGGTCAGCGGCCCCCATTCGCGGCCGAAGAAGCCGACGAAGGCATAGATCGCCGGCTGCACCGGCTTCAGCGCCAGCGCGTCCACCATCACCGAGCCGGCCAGGAACTCGTTCCACGAGCCGACGAAGGCCAGGATCGCCGCCGCCCCGATGCCCGAGCGCGCCAGCGGCAGGATCATCCGCCACAACACGCCGAAATGGGTGCAGCCGTCGATCGTCGCCGCCTCGTCCAGCTCGACCGGCACCACCTCGATGGCGTTCTTGACGATCCAGATCGCCATGGGAATCTGGTAGCCGGCATAGATCAGCGGCAGCACCACCACCGTGTCGTTCAGGCCGAGGCGCATGAACCAGATATAGGCGGGGATGATCAGCGCCGAGGCGCCGAGGGCCAGGGGGATGCAAGCCACCACCAGCAGATAGAGCGGCCGGCGCAGGGCGAAGCGGCCGCGGTCGAACGCATAGGCGGCGGGGATGGCGACCAGCAGGGTCAGACCCACCGCGGCCAACGAGTCGAGCAGGCTGACCAGCAGGCGGTGGCTGAACCCCTCGGCGATCACCCGCTGGTAATGGGCGAGGGTGGGGCGGAAGAACAGCTGCGGCGGGTAACTCAGAATGTCGCCGCCGCTCTTGAACGAGGTCAGCACCCCCCAGGCGAGCGGCAGCACGTTCAGCACCAGCAGCAGCGCCAGCCCCGCCAGGGTCGCCGGCAGATGGCCGCGCCTAGACATGCAGCCGCGCCAGCCGCACGTAGCCCAGCACCAGCAGCAGGTTCACCGCGAAGGCGGCCAGCGCCAGCGTGGTGGCGGCACCGATGTCGAAATCGACGAAGGCGCGCTCGTAGATGTCGATCGGCAACACCCGCGTGGCCCCGGCCGGGCCGCCGCCGGTGAGCACCAGCGGCGTCTCCACCGTGTTCAGGCAGGACAGGGCCATCACGATGGTGACCAGGATCAGCGGGCCGCGCAGCAGCGGCAGGGTGATGCGCAGGAACATCTGCCAGGGACCGGCGCCGTCGATGCGCGCGGCCTCGGCCAGTTCGGCGGGAATGCTCTTGAGCCCGGCGAGCAGCACGATCACCGCATAGCCCGTACGCTTCCAGACGGAGACGATGACCAGCAGCACCATCGCCCCGCTCGGGCTGTTCAGCGGCTGCGTGGCGTGGCCGCCCAGGGCGCGCAGGGCGGCGAAGCCCAGCCCGGCATCATGGACGAACACCCAGCGGAACAGCAGCGTCGCCACCACCGCGGAGATGATCCAGGGCAGCACCGCGATCAGCTGCACCGCGAAGGCCAGCCGGCCGCGCAGCCGGTCGATCCAGCAGGCCAGGGCGAGGGCGACGACGAGCGTGAGGACCACGCTGGCGGCGGTGAACAGGGCGGTGCGGCCCAGCATGGGCGGCAGGTTGGCGTCGTGCAGCAGCAGCGCGTAATTGGCCAGGCCGATGAAGTCGCCGGGCGTGCCGTATTCGATGCGATGCAGGCTGAACCAGGTGGCGTAGAGTACCGGCGAGATCAGCAGCGCCGCCAGCGTCAGCACGCTCGGCCCGATATAGGCGGCCAGCGCGAAGCTACGCATGGGCGGGCGGGCGCCAGCGCGCGAACTGGTCCGGGTCGGGCTCGCCGCCATGGCCGGGCAGGTCCTGGGCGACGAGCCGGCCGTCATCCAGGCGCATCCCGTGCGCGCCCATCGTGTCGCGCAGCGGGTTGAGCAGGCGATTGGCCTCGTAGGTCAGGAACCCCTCGGCGGCCCGGCAGGCATGCAGGGCGGCGGACACGCCGATGCAGGTGCCCACCCCGTGCGGCGCCAGCCGCAAGCCGTTTCGCGCACACATCGCACCCACCGCGAGCAGGCCGGACACGCCGCCGATGCGCGCGATGTTGGGCTGCACGATGTCCACCGCGCCGGCGGCGGCGAGGCGCGCGCAGGCCTCCACGGTGAACTCGTTCTCGCCGCCGGCGATGGGGATGGGGGAGGCGCGGCGCACCTCGGCGCTGCCCGCGTGGTCGTCCGGCCGCAGCGGTTCCTCCAGCCAGGCCACGCCGGAGGCGGCGAATTCGCGGGCGGCGGCGATGGCGTCGTCACGGCTGTAGCCGCAATTGGCGTCGGTCATCAGCGTCACCTCCTGCCCGACGGCGCCGCGCACGGCGGCGACATGCGTGGCGTCGATGGCCGGGCCACGCCCCACCTTGATCTTCAGGGCGCGAAAGCCCTCGCCGATCAGGCCGCGCGCGACCGCGGCGCTTTCCTCCGGTGTCGGCTGGAAGCCGACCGGGCTGGCATAGGTGGCGACCGGTCCGGGCGTGGCGCCGAGCAGGGTGGCCAGCGGCACGCCGGCGCGTCGTGCCTGGAGGTCCCACAGCGCGATGTCCACCCCGCTCAACGCCTCCATCGCCGGCCCGCCGACATGGCCCATGGAGATGAAGTAGCTGCGCAGGTCGGTGAGCATCGCCTGCGGCGCTTCCAACGCCGCGCCGGCCAGCGCCGGGGCGATCACGTCCGTGATCATCGCGGCGGTGGCGCCCGGCGTGGGCAGGCCGAAGGCTTCGCCCCAGCCGATGCCGCCATCCTCGGCGGTGATGCGCACCACGGTGGAGAACTGACCCCGCCTTGGGATGCGCCGGAAATGCGCCGCCGGGATGCGCAGGGCCTGCGGCACCTTGGCCTCGCCGCCGAAGATGGTGGCGAAGCTGGCCTCGACCGGAAGGGCCTCAACGCGGTGGATGCGCATGGCGCTCAGCGAACCTTGTTGATGCGGTTGAAATCCTCGGCCGCGGTCTTCAGTGCCTGCTCGGCCGTGGCGCCCCCGGTCAGCACGGCCTGGGCCGCCTTGTTCAGCGCCTGGCGAAAGCCGTTGACCGAGAGGTCGGTGGGCACCATCCAGGCATATTTCGCCACCCCCTCGGCGGCCACGGAGAGATACTGATTCTCCGGCCGGGACAGGTAGTCCGCGGCGGCGGCGCGGCCTTCCGGCGTCATCGGCAGCTGGCCGGCCGCGGTGATCCAGATCGCGTCGGCTTTCGGACCGGTGAGGAATTCGACGAACCGGCCCGCCTCGGCCAGATGGCGGCCATGGGACCAGGCCGCGACGGCCCAGCCGGCCATCATCGCCGGCGCGTGCGGCGCGCCGTTCTCGCCGGGCCACAGCATCAGCCCCACCTTGTCCGCCCCCAGCTTGGCCTGCATGGTGGAAACCCGCACGGAGGCGCCCTCGATCATCGCGGCGCGGCCGGAGGCGAACGCCTCATAGGCATCATCGGTGGTCCAGCTCACGGCGTCCGGCGGCGTGACGCCCGCCTTGGTCACCATCTCCGTCTGCCTCATGAGAGCGGTGAGTCCGGCCGGGGTCGCGAAATCGGCCGCCCCCTCCTTGGTGAACAGCCGTCCCTGCAGATTGAGCATGATGGGGATCATCATCTGCGGGTCGGCCTGCGCCTCGGAGAAGGCCTGGCCGAAGCCCCAGCGCGTGACCTGCCCGGCGGCGTTGCGCTCGGTCAGCTTCTTTGCGGCTTCGGTGAAGGCGGGCCAGGTTGTCAGGCTCGCGGGGTCGATGCCCGCCTGGGCGAGCAGGTCGCGGCGGTAGAGGATGCTGATGTAGTTGCGCGACAGCACCAGGCAGTATTGCCGGCCGCCCTCGGCGCAGGCGTCCCAGTAGGCGTCCTTGCGGCCGGCGCGCTGGGCCTCGGTCCAGCCGTCGATGAACAACGGATTGAGGTCGGCCAGTTCACCGGAGCGCTTGGCTTGGCCCAGCAGGTCGGTCACCACCCAGGTGATGTCCGGCGCGTTGCCGGCGCGGGCGGCGGCGAGGAATTTCGGCGTCATCTGGTCCCAGACCTGGGGCTCGACCGCGACCTTGATGCCGGGATTGGCCTTCTCGAAATCCGCGATGATGCGGGCCAGCGCCACCTCGCGCGGCGTGGTGCCGGCGGGGTTGAGGAAGGTCCACATGCGCAGCGTGACCTGGGCCTGCGCGGGGGCGGAGAAGGCGGGCGCGGCGAGGGCGATGCCGGCCGCCAGGATGGCACGGAAAAGCTTTTTCATGGTGTTCCTCCCGGGCTGAATGCTCAGCTCTGCGTGTTGGACCGTGGTCTTTTGCGGGGCGCCGCCGCCGCGGCGCCGGCCTGTTCCAGGTCGGTCAGCGCGTCGGCGAGCGAGCGGGCGAGGTGGCGGCGCAGGGCCGTGTCGAAGGCGGCGGCGTCGCCGACGACCAGCGCATCCAGAATGGCTTGGTGCTCCGCCTGCTCGCTCGGCAGCCGGTCGCGCCAGCCCCGGCTCGCGCGCTGCACCCAGGCGCCGAACAGACGGAAGCGGATGCCGTGATAGGTGTCGGCGAGCAGGGCGTTGCCGGACAGCTGGACCAGCGTCTCGTGGAACTGGCCGTTCAGCGTGGCGTGGCTGCGTTGGGGCCGGGCGGCGCTGCCGGCGAGATCGGCGTGCAACGCCATGAGCGGGGCCAGCGCCGCGCGGCGGGCGGCGGCGTCGGGGACGCGGCGCAGGAAGGCCTCGCCGGCCATCAGCTCCAGTGCGAGGCGCACCGGCCAGAGGTCCTTCACATAGTCCGGCGTGAGCGAGCGGACATGGTAGCCGTGGCGGGGGATCGCCTCGATCAGCCCGTCACTGGCCAGGCTGGCCAGCGCCTCGCGCACGGGTGTGATGGACACGGCGAAGCGGCGGGCGAGATCGGCGGGGAACAGGCGGGTGGGGGCGGCCAGGTCGCCATAGAGCAGCGCGTCGATCAGCTGCCGCCGCACCGCCTCCACGACGGTTTCCCCGACATTCCTCGGCGTTTCCCCATTGATCCCGACCATGGCTGGCGGATATCAAATAAATTATAATTTGTAAATATGTGGAGGAGACATGCGCATCGGGGACAGGTTCTTCCTGAAGGGCGCCTTCGACCGGGAAAGCCTCGCCTTCATCCGCCAGCTGGGCGCCGAGGGAGCGACGATCAACATCGCCGGCGAACTCGCGGGTAATGTCGAGGGCACGCGCGCGGTATCCGACGCGCTGACCGAACGGCTTCGCGGCGACGCGTTCTGGCGGGTGGAGGATCTGGTCGAACTGCGCGCGGCCGTGGAGGAATCCGGGCTTGAGCTGTTCGGTCTCGGCCACACGCCCCCGCACCGCTTCGCGAAGATCCTGCTCGGCCTGGCGGGGCGCGACGAGGAAATCGAGAATTGGTGCCGGTCGCTGCGCGCCATGGGCGAGGCGGGCATCCCCATCCTGCAATATGGCTGGCATGTGAATGCCGGGGCGCGGCATGTGAACTGGCACACGCGCGTGGACATCCCGATCCGTGGCGGCGCGCGGGCGGAGGGATTCGACCATGCCGTGGCGCGCGACGCCCCGCTGACGGAGATGGGTGTCGTGGCCGACGACCAGCTCTGGGAAAGCCTCGGCTATTTCCTGCGTGCCGTGGTGCCGGTGGCGGAGGCGGCCGGGGTGCGCATGGCCATGCATCCGGCCGACCCGCAGGTGCCGGCGCTCGCCGGCGTCGCGCGCATCATGCGCAGCCCCGAAGCCTTCGACCGCATGCTGGACATCTGCCCGATCCCGGCGAACGCGATCAATTTCTGCCAGGGCTGCTTCACCCAGATGCTACCGGCCGAGCAGCTCTATTCCACCATCGCGCATTTCGCCGGGCGCGGGGCGATCGCCTTCGTGCATTTCCGCAACGTCACCGGCGATCGGGAGCGCTTCGTGGAGGCGTTCTGGGACGAGGGCAAGGCGGACATGGCGCGGGCCATGGCGACCTACCGCGCCGCCGGCTACCGCGGCTATTTCACGCCTGACCACCATCCCCATGTGATCGGCGATACGGTCTGGGGACACCGCAGCCGCGGCTTCGCGCTGGGCTACATGCGCGGCCTGATGCAGGCCGGCGCATGATCAGTCCGCCGGGACCAGCCCGTTCGCCTTCCAGCTCTGCAGCTTGCGATAGATGGTCGAGGGGTTGATCTGGAGCAGGGCGGCGGCGCGGGGCACGTCGTGGGTCGTGTGCTTCAGCGCGGCCAGGATCAGGCGGCGTTCCATTTCGGCGAGTGGCACGATCTCCGGCTCCGCCCAGGGCGCGGGACCCACCGGCGGCGGGTCGGCCGGCGGCGGCTCGGCGGGCAGGAAGGGGGCGGGCGGCGTGAAGGCGTCGGTGGGCGGCGGGGATGGGGCGGCCACGGCGGGCGGCGGATGGGTGCCGGGCATCACCACCGGGGGCGGCAGCATGGCGGCGTCCACCAGGTCGCCGTCGTGCAGCACCACCACGTTGCGCACCACGTTCTGCAACTGCCGCACGTTGCCCGGCCAGGGATAGGCCATCAGCGCGCGCTCGGCCTCCGGCGCGAAGCCTGTGAAGCGGCGGTTCTCCTCGCGGCTGAACAGCTGCAGGAAGTGCCGCGCGATCAGCAGGATGTCGCCGCCGCGGTCGCGCAGCGGCGGCAGCATCACCGGCACGACATAGAGCCGGTAATAGAGGTCCTCGCGGAAGCGGCCGGCCTGCACGTCCTGCATCGGGTCGCGGTTGGTGGCGCAGACGAAGCGCACGTCCACCTTCTCCACCCGCGACGAGCCGACCGGCGAGAAGGTGCCGGTCTGCACGAAGCGCAGCAGCTTCACCTGCATTTCCAGCGGCATCTCCCCGATCTCGTCGAGGAACAGCGTGCCGCCATCGGCCGCCTTGGCGGCGCCCTCGCGGTCGGAAGTGGCGCCGGTGAAGGCGCCCTTCACATGGCCGAACACCTCGCTTTCCAGCAGGTCGCGCGGGATGGCGCCGCAGTTGAGCGCGATGAAGGCCCGCCCGGCGCGCGGGCTCGCCTTGTGCACCGCCTCGGCCGCCAGCTCCTTGCCGGTGCCGCTCTCGCCGGTGATGAACACGCTGGCCTTGCTGGCGGCGACGGATTCGATGGTGCGGTAGGCCGCCTGCATGGGCGGGCTGGCGCCGATGAAGCCGAAGAAGCGGTCGCGGTCCAGCCGGGCGCGCACGGTGCGCAGCTGCGCCACCAGGGCCCGCTTCTCCAGCGCGTTGGCCAGCGTCACCGCCAGCCGCGCCTTGGGGAAGGGCTTGACGATGAAGTCCACGGCGCCCAGGCGCATGGCCTCCACCGCGGTGTTGATGGAGCCGTTGGCGGTGACCACCACCACGGCGCTCTCCACCCCCTCGGCATGGAGCTGCTTCATCAGCTCGAACCCGTTGTAGTCGGGCAGCTCGATGTCCACGAGGATGGCGTCCGGCTGCCAGCTGCGCGCGACTTCCAGCGCCATGGCCGCGGTCTCGATGACGCGCACCTCGTGGCCGAGGCTGGTGAGCATGACGCGGGCGAGCTCGGCCTGGGTGGGCGTGTCCTCCACCACCAGCACGCGCGCATGGGCCTGGGGGATGTCAGCCATGCGGGCCCCCATCCAGCCTGGCGACATAGGTGGCGAGGTCGTCGAGGCTGGCTTCGGCCAGGCCGTGAATGGCGGCGAGGTCGGGACCCATCATGTCCGCGCCGGTGCGGGCCATGGCGGCGCGGCAGGCGGCCTCCAGCTCGGCCGCGCCCACCGCGCCGGCGGCCCCGGCCAGCCCGTGCGCGGCGCGACGGAAGGCGGTGGCGTCCTGGGCGGCGGCGGCTTCGTGCAGCTCGCCATCCAGCCGCGTGAGGTCGGCGCGGAAGACGGAGAGGATCATGCGCACGTCGTCCGGGCCGAGATCCTGGGCGAGTTGGGCGGCAAAGCCGGCGGTGAGGGGTGGGGTGGGCATGCCGGCTCAGACCTTCCAATCGCACGATGTGGAATCGTGATAAGCCGGGAAAACGGCGGCGATAGGGCGCGCGTCGATCATGCCGGCCGGGGCCATGTCAGTCGGCGAAGGCCCAGCGCAGGCGTGGCAGCAGCGTGGCGCGGCGCGTGGCGGGGGCCAGGCCGAGCGGGGCGGCGAGGCCGAGTTCGCGCAGCAGGGCCAGGGGCTGGCCGACGGCCTGCACCGTCAGCCGGCGGCCGGCGGCGGCGAGGCGCTTGAACAGGAAGGCGAGGGCGGCGACGCCCGAGCCATCGATGAAGGAGACGCGGCGCAGATCAATCCGCACGTCACCGCTGCCGGCGGCGACGGCGAGCAGGTCGTCGCGCAGGCCGAGCGCCGTGGAGCCGTCGAGCTTGCCTTTCAGGGTCACAGTGACCTGGTCTCCGTCGTGGTCGATCTGGTCCAACATCTCGCGCTCCCGGCCCAGGCAAGGCGGCTCGTGGTTTCGAAATTTCTGACACCGGCATGACAGCAAGGCCCGTGCCAGGGCGGGACAGCGCGTCCTCGGCGGGTTATCGCATATTGCAAGGCATTATGCATAGGAAGGTTAACGGAGTGTTGCCGGGCGGGGAAACGGCGCGTGGAAATTTGCAAATGCTCAACGAGCCGGGGGCAAATCCGCATCGCGACGGGAAAGCTCACATGGGAGTGATCGGCGCCACATCCTGCCTTGCCCGCGCAGGGTAGGCAGGGGGTCTCGCTTCCTGCCGCCCGGAGGTTGCCCCATGTCCTCACGCTCCATTCCCGATGCCGAACCCGCCATCCTGTGCCGCCCGCCGGCCATGGCCGAGTTCCTCGCGAAACTCGGCCAAGACGTGGCCATGGACTATGCCAAGGGGCTGGAAGCGGCGGCGCGGCGTGCCGAGGACACGCCGCGCGCCCGGTTCTGGCGGGAGGTACGCGTGCGGCTCAACGCTCAGTCCGCGGCTTCGGCGTAGGTCTCCAGCGGCGCGCAGGTGCACACCAGGTTGCGGTCGCCGTACACGTTGTCCACCCGCTTGACCGGCGGCCAGTATTTCGCCGTGGTCACCCAACGCAGCGGAAAGGCGGCCTGGGCGCGGGAATAGGGGTGCGGCCACGCATCGGCCGCCAGTTCGCGGGCGGTGTGGGGGGCGTTCTTCAGCGGGTTGTCCGCCTTGTCCATCCGCCCCTCGGCGATGGCGTCGATCTCGCCGCGAATGGCGATCATCGCCTCGCAGAACCGGTCGAGCTCGGCGCGGCTCTCGCTCTCGGTCGGCTCGATCATCAGCGTGCCCGCCACCGGCCAGGACATGGTCGGCGCGTGGTAGCCGAAATCCTGCAGGCGCTTGGCGATGTCCTCCACCTGCACGCCGGAATCCTGGGCGAAGCCGCGGCAGTCGATGATGCACTCATGCGCCACCATGCCGTTCTCGCCGGTATAGAGCACCGGATAGTGCGGCCGCAGGCGCTGGGCGACGTAGTTGGCGTTCAGGATCGCCACCTCGGTGGCCCGCGTCAGCCCCTCCGCCCCCATCATGCGGATATAGGCGTAGCTGATCGGCAGGATCAGCGCGCTGCCGAAGGGCGCGGCGGCGACCGGCCCGTAGCTGGTGGCCGGGCCGGCATCCGCGCGCAGCGGGTGATTGGGCAGGAAGGGCAGCAGGTGCTCGGCGACCCCGATCGGCCCCACGCCCGGCCCGCCGCCGCCATGCGGAATGCAGAAGGTCTTGTGCAGGTTGAGATGGCACACATCGGCGCCGATGGCGGCCGGGCTGGTCAGCCCGACCTGGGCGTTCATGTTGGCCCCGTCCATATAGACCTGCCCGCCCTTGGCGTGGATCAGGTGGCAGATGTCGCGGATCGCCGTCTCGAACACGCCATGGGTGCTCGGATAGGTGATCATCAGGCAGGCCAGCTTGTCGGCATGCTGGTCGGCCTTGGCCGCGAGGTCGGCGAGATCGACATTGCCCTCGCGGTCGCAGGCCACCACCACCACGCGATAGCCGGCCATATGGGCGCTGGCCGGGTTGGTGCCGTGGGCGGAGCTGGGGATCAGGCAGATGTCGCGATGCCCCTCGCCCCGACTGTCGTGCCAGGCGCGGATGGCGAGCAGCCCGGCGAACTCGCCCTGGCTGCCGGCATTGGGTTGCAGCGACACGCCGGCGAAGCCGGTGGCCGCCGCCAGCCACGCGGCCAGCCGGTCGATCAGCGTGCGGTAGCCCTCGGTCTGGTTGGCCGGCGCGAAGGGATGGATGTCGGCGAAGCCCGGCAGGGTGACCGGGATCATCTCCGCCGTGGCGTTCAGCTTCATGGTGCAGGAGCCGAGCGGGATCATGGAGCGGTTGAGCGCGACGTCCTTGTCTTCCAGCCGCTTGAGGTAGCGCAGCATTTCGTGCTCGGCATGGTGGGCGGAGAACACGGATTGCGGCAGCAGCGGCGCGGCGCGCTGGAGGTTGGCCGGGATGGAGGCGGGCGCGGCCCGCAGCCCGCCACCCAGCAGCAAGGCGAGGCGGGTGAGGTCCTCGCGGCGCACGGTCTCATCCAGCGCGATGCCCACGCCGGTGGCGTCGATGCGGCGCAGGTTGAAGCCGGCCTTCAGCGCCGCGTCCATCAGCGCGTCGGCGCGCGAGCCGGCCTCGAGCGCGATCGTGTCGAAGAAGGACCCGTGGCGCGGCGTGTAGCCGCCGGCGCGGGCGGCATCGGCCAGCAGCCGCGCCTGGAGGTTCACCCGCCGGGCGATGCGCGACAGGCCGGCCGGGCCGTGCCAGACGGCGTACATCCCGGCCATCACCGCCAGCAGAACCTGGGCGGTGCAGATGTTGGAGGTCGCCTTCTCGCGGCGGATATGCTGCTCGCGCGTCTGCAGCGCCAGGCGCATGGCCGGCTGGCCGGCGGCATCGACGCTGACGCCGACCAGGCGTCCGGGCATGGCGCGCTTGAAGGAGTCGCGGGTGGCGAAGAAGCCCGCGTGCGGACCGCCGAAGCCCATCGGCACGCCGAAGCGCTGGGCGACGCCGACCACCACATCCGCCCCCATCGCGCCGGGCGATTCCAGCACGGCGAGGCCCAGCAGGTCGGCGGCGACGATGGCCAGCGCGCCCTGGAGATGCGCGGCGTTGATCTCGGGCCGCAGGTCGCGCAGCGCGCCGGTGGAGCCGGGATATTGCAGCACCACGGCGAAGGGCTTGGCCGCGGCGATGGCGGCGATGTCGTCCGGCGCGAAATCGACCAGGGTGAAGCCCTGCGGCCAGGCGCGGGTGGCCAGCACCGCGCGGGTCTGGGGATGGACGTCCGCGCAGATCGCGATCACGTCGCTTTTCGCGCGGGCCACCGCATGGGCCATGCTGACCGCCTCGGCCGCCGCCGTCGCCTCGTCGAGCAGCGAGGCGTTGGCGATCTCCATGCCCGTGAGGTCGGTGATCATGGTCTGGAAATTGACCAGCGCCTCCAGCCGCCCCTGGGCGATTTCCGCCTGGTAGGGGGTGTAGGCGGTGTACCAGCCGGGGTTTTCCAGCACGTTGCGCAGGATCACCGGCGGCACGTGGGTGCCGTGATAGCCGAGGCCGATCAGCGACTTCTTCAGCACGTTGCGCTCGGCCAGCCCGCGCAGCTCGGCGATGGCCGCCGCCTCGTCGATAGCCGGCGGCAGGTCCATCGCCTGCTGGATGCGGATGGCGCCGGGCACGGTGCGGGCGGCGAGGTCGGCCAGCGTGGCGGCGCCCACCGATTTGAGCATGCCGGCGATCTCACCCTCGCCCGGCGCGATGTGCCGGCCGACGAATTCGTCGGCGGCCTCGAGGGCGGCGAGCTCGGCGAGCGGGTCGGTTCCCCCCTCCATCACAGCGTCCATCACAGGGTTTCCAGGAAGGCGGCGTAGCCGGCCTCGTCCATCAGCGCGGCGAAGGCGGCGGGGTCGGCCAGCGTCATGCGGAAGAACCAGCCATCGCCGGTGGCGGCGCTGTTCACCAGGGCTGGGTCGGCTTCCACCGCCGCGTTGGCCTCGGTGATGGTGCCGGCCAGCGGGGCATAGACGTCGGAGGCGGCCTTCACGCTCTCCACCACCGCGCAGGCCTCGCCGGCCTCCACCGTGCGGCCGGGGGCGGGCAGCTCGACGAACACCACGTCGCCGAGGGCTTCCTGGGCGTGGTCGGTGATCCCCACGGTGGCGGTGGTGCCATCGAGCAGCACCCATTCATGGTCCTTGGTGAAGCGGGTCTCGGTCATGGCGCCGGTCCTTCAGCGGATGTAGCGGTGGGGGACGAAAGGCATCGGGGCGGTGCGCGCGGGCAGGGGCTTGCCGCGCACCATCAGGCTGATCGCGGTGCCGTCGGCGGCCAGGCCGGCGGGCACGTAGCCCATGGCGCAGGGCGCGCCGAGCGTCGGGCCGAAGCCGCCGGAGGTGACGGTGCCGATGACGGCGCCCTCGGCGTCGGTGATGTCCGTGCCGCCGCGCGCCGGGGCGCGGCCCTCGGGCAGGATGCCCACGCGCAGCCGGGCGGGGCCGTTCTCCAGCATGTCGCGGATCGGGCCGGCGCCGGGGAAGTCCCAGGCGGTGCGGCGGCGCTTGCCGATGGTCCAGACCAGCCCGGCCTCCACCACGTTGGTGGTCTCGTCGATGTCGTTGCCGTAGAGGCACAGCCCGGCCTCCAGCCGCAGGCTGTCGCGCGCGCCGAGGCCGGCGGGCATCACCTCCGGCTGGTCGAGCAGCGACTTCGCGAAGGCCTCGGCCGAGTCGGCGGGCACGGAGATCTCGAACCCGTCCTCGCCGGTGTAGCCGGAGCGCGAGACCAGGCAGGGCACGCCGCCGACGGTCAGCGCGGCGAAGCCCATGAACGGCATTGCGGCGGCCTCGGACGACAGGCGGGCGAGCACGGTGGCGGCGGCCGGCCCTTGCAGGGCGAGCAGCGCGCGGTCGGGATGCGCTTCGAGGGTGATCCCGGCGGGCAGGGCGGCCTGGATATGCGGCAGGTCGATATGCTTGCGCGAGGCGTTGACCACCAGGAACAGCCGGTCACCGAGATTGGCCACCATCAGGTCGTCGATGATCGTGCCCTGCTCGGTGGTCAGCAGCGTGTAGCGCTGGCGGCCGGGCTTCAGCGCCTGCATCTCGCCAGGCACGCATCGCTCCAGCGCCGCCGCCGCGCCGGCGCCGATCAGGCTGGCCTGGCCCATATGCGACACGTCGAACAGCGCCGCCTGGGCGCGGCAGTGCAGGTGCTCGGCCATGATGCCGGCCGGATACTGCACGGGCATCGCATAGCCGGCGAAGGGCACCATGCGCGCGCCGAGGGCGCGGTGCAGCGAATCGAGCGGCGTGGTCTTCAGGTCGGATTCGGACACGGGTCAGCTCCAGGCAAGGGTCGCATTCCGGCGCATGCCGGTCGCCAGCGACCCCCCTCTGTCCGCTTGACCTGAGAGATTCGGGCGCCGGTCCACGAGGGGAGGGCGCCCTTACTCCGTCGGTGCGGCCGCCGTGTTCGGCGTGCCGGCTTTCCAGAGATCCCCGTCTGCCCCGCGGTCCGTTGTGCCTGAGCGTTTCCGGGGGCCGGTTGCGCCTTCGGCGGCGGTGCCGCCGGGTATCCGGCAGCCCCGCGCTCTCCCGCGAGGGAGTGTGGGAACCCCGCCTGTATGGCCCAACCGGGCCCGCCGTTCAACGGGCGTTTTGCCGCCGGTTGAAGGCCAGTTCCTCCGGGTTCAGCGCGAAGCTGACATAGACGCGGTACATCGAGGCCGGCGCCTCCTTGCTGATGGACATGCGCAGCTGCACCTCGTCGGAGGTGACGCTGACGCGGTCCACGTTGGGCGGGAAGGACACGGGATAGACGAAGTTCTGCTTGTCCACCACGTTGCCGTTGAGGGTGACGGCGACGAAATAGGGCAGGTTGATCACCCGCCCCTGGGCCGCGGGACCCTTGAACACGCTCATCGACACGCGCAGCGAGGATTTCACCACGTTGCGCCCGCCCCAGCTGCACGCCGCCGGCACGGCGGTGATGCGCCCGGCCACCACCAGGTCGGTCACGTCCTGGCCGCGCCCGTTGAAGCGGGTGATGTCCGCCCCGTCCTTCACCAGGGCGAGGGTGGGGCAGATCGGCGCGAACGTGTCGTCGCTCTGCCCGCATCCGGCGGCGAGGGCGGGGACGATCAGGGCGGCGGCGAGGTGGAGGAAGCGGCGCGGGATCATGCGGAACTCCAGGCTAGCGCGGAGTACCGTCTTTCGGCCGCATTGTTCGGCGGCGCAAGGGGGGGCATATAGGGCGGGCCGACTTCCCCCTTCTGCGATCGGGCCGCCATGCTGCAAACCCTTCCGGACAAGCCCACCCTGCGCGTGCTGCTCGCCGGCCCGCGCGGCTTCTGCGCCGGCGTGGACCGCGCCATCCGCATCGTGGAGGAGGCGCTGCGCCGCTACGGCGCGCCGGTCTATGTCCGCCACGAGATCGTGCACAACCGCTTCGTGGTGGAGCAGCTGGAGGCGCGCGGCGCCATCTTCGTCGAGGAGCTGGACGCCGTGCCGGCCGACGCGCCGGTGGTGTTCTCCGCCCATGGCGTGCCCAAATCCGTGCCCGCCGAGGCCGAGCGGCGCAAGCTGATCACGCTGGACGCCACCTGCCCGCTGGTCTCCAAGGTGCATCGCGAGGCGGAGCGCCATTTCGCCGGCGGCGGCCCCAATGCCTGCCATATCCTGATGATCGGCCATGCCGGCCACCCGGAGGTGGAGGGCACGATGGGCCAGCTGCCGCCCGGCGCCATGACCCTGGTGCAGTCCGCCGCCGAGGCGCGCGCGGTGATGCCGCCCGACCCCAGCCATGTCGCCTTCATCACCCAGACCACCCTGTCGGTGGACGATACGGCGGAGATCGTGGACATCCTGCGCGCCCGCTTCCCCGCCATCCAGGGGCCGAAGCGCGAGGATATCTGCTACGCCACCACCAACCGCCAGGCGGCGGTGAAGGCCATCGCCGCCGAATCGGACCTGGTGCTGGTGATCGGCAGCCCCAACTCCTCCAACTCCCAGCGGCTGCGCGAGGTCGCGGAGCGGGCCGGCGCACCCCGCGCCATCCTGCTGCCCACCGCCGCCGCGCTGAACCCGGACGATCTCGCGGGCGTGGCCACGCTGGGCGTCACGGCCGGCGCCTCCGCGCCGGAAGTGCTGGTGGAGGGGCTGCTGACCCGGCTGCGCGAGACCTACGACCTCGCCATCGAGGAAAAGATCGTCACCCAGGAAGACGTGGTGTTCAAGCTGCCCGCGCCGCTGGCTGACTGACCGGCCCGTTCCATGGCCGTCTATACCGAGGTGACCGACGAGGCGCTGGCCGCCTTCCTGGAAGGCTACGACATCGGCACCGCCATCGCCTTCCGCGGCATCGCGGAGGGGGTGGAGAACAGCAATTTCTCACTGCGCACCACGCGCGGCGACTTCATCCTCACGCTGTACGAGAAGCGGGTGGAGCCGGCGGAGCTGCCCTGGTTCCTCGGGCTGATGGAGCATCTCGCCGGCGCCGGCATCACCTGCCCGCTTCCGGTGCGCGGGCGCGACGGCGCGGCGCTGCGCCAGCTCTGCGGCCGGCATGCCGCCATCACCACCTTCCTGCCCGGCGTGTGGCCGCGCCGGGTGCGCCAGGAGCATTGCGGCCCGCTCGGCGAGGCGCTGGCCGGGCTGCACCTGGCCGGGCTGGGCTACGCGCCGCGCCGGCCGAACGCGCTGGGGCCTTCCGGCTGGCCGAAGCTGCTGGCCCGCAGCCTGGCCGCCGGCGCCGATCCGGCGCTGGGCGCGGAGCTCCAGGCGGCGCTGGACGCCATCCTCGCGGGCTGGCCTGCCGGGCTGCCGGAAGGGCAGATCCACGCCGACCTGTTCCCGGACAACGTGTTCTTCCTCAACGGCAGGCTGTCCGGCCTGATCGACTTCTACTTCGCGGCGACGGACACGCTGGCCTATGACGTGGCGGTGTGCCTGAACGCCTGGTGCTTCGAGCCGGATTTCGCCTTCAACGTCACCAAGGCCCGCGCCCTGCTGTTCGCCTACGGCGCCGTCCGCTCCCTCTCGCCGGCCGAGCGCGCGGCGCTGCCGGTGCTGTGCCAGGGTGCCGCGCTGCGCTTCGCGCTGACCCGGCTGTTCGACTGGATCAACACCCCGCCGGGCGCGCTGGTGACCCGCAAGGACCCGATGGAATATGTCCGCCGCCTGCGCTTCCACCTCGCCGCGCGGGACGAGCACGCCTATGGCATCTGAGACGGCCCCCGCCTCCACGACCGTCGAAATCTGGACCGATGGCGGCTGCAAGCCCAATCCAGGCCCCGGCGGCTGGGCGGCGATCCTGCGCTATGGCGGGCACGAGCGCGAGCTGTCCGGCCGCGAGGCCGCCACCACCAACAACCGCATGGAACTCACCGCCGCGGCCATGGCGCTGGAGAGCCTGAAGCGCCCCTGCCGGGTGGTGCTGCACACCGACAGCGAATATCTGCGCAACGGCATCACCCGCTGGCACACCGGCTGGGTGCGCAAGAACTGGCGCAACGCCGCCGGCGACCCCGTCGCCAACATGGACCTCTGGCGCCGCATCCTCGACGCCGCGAAGGCGCACGAGATCGACTGGCGCTGGGTGCGCGGCCATGCCGGCGACGCCATGAACGAGCGCGCCGACCGGCTGGCCACTCAGGCGCGGGACGGCTGATCCTCCAGCAGCGCCACTCCCGCCGCCATGGCCGCCTGACGCAGGTCGCGGTCGAGCGTGGCGAGCGGCAGGGTCTGGCGCTGCGCCAGTTCGAGGTAGCTGGCGTCGTACACGCTGAGCCGGTGCCGCCGGGCGAGGGCGAGCACGGACTCCTCGCCCGGCGCCTGGTCGATGGTCACCGCAAGGCGGGAGAGGGCGCGCAGGAAGGTCGCGGTGTCCGCCTCGGCCAGCCGGCCGCGGCGCTCGCCGGCGACCAGCACGTTGCGGATTTCGAACCACCAGAGGGCGGGCACGTGCGCCGCCTCCCTGCGCAGCCGTTCCAGCGCCGTCGCGGCGAGCGGGTGGTCGTCGTCGTCGAACACCCAGCAGGCGGCGACGGACGCGTCGAGAACGAAGGCCATGTCAGTATTTGCGGCCCTCGTGGCGCAGGGCGCGCAGCTCCTCCAGCGTGATCCGCCCGGTGTGCCGCCGCAGCGACCGGATGGTCTCGATCGCCTGATCGATCTCGTCCTGCCGCCGGTCATCCTCCGGCACGATGCGCGCGATGGGCCGGCCGTGGCGGGTGATGCGCACCGTTTCCCCGCGCTCCACGGCGTCGAGAATCTGCGGCAGGTGGGTCTTGGCCTCGGAGGCCTGGATGTCGCGCATGGCGGTTTCGTTTGGACTGGTCGATCCGACTGGTCAAAAATAGGACCACGCGACTCCGAAGTCAAGCCGGATGAGCGATTGTTCATTTGCCGGTCAAGCACTTGTAGGCCGTCGTTAACCCCCGAATCGATGACTCCTGGCATTCTACCCCCGACTCGCGGGAGATGCCCGATGCTCGACATGACCGAACTGCGCTGCCTCACCCGCTGGTGCCGGGAGCGGCAGCTGCACTGGCAGCCCGCGCTGTGCGACGACGGCACGCCCGCGCTGATGCTGCAATCGCCCGCCCGCGCCCTGCCGCGCATGCTGCTGGTCAGCGAGGACCACGCCTTCTGCCTGCTCGACGACCCCGGCGAGGTGCTCGCCGAAGCCTCCAGCCTCACCGCCCTGCTCGACGCGGTCGATGCCGGCGTGGCCGAACCGCCGGCGTTGTTTCAGGTGAGCCGGCGTGCGAGCGAATGGCGGAGCCTTGCGCCGGCTGCCTGACGGGGTTGCTGTCATCGAAGCTTCACAAATCTGCAATCTTCTCGTCGCTGTCGCTGGATAGGGTCCGCGCCGTTCGGAAGCGGGCCGGCGAGTCCGCCGGCGCGTTCGCACAGCACGGAGAACCCGGTTCTCCGAGGAGAAAGCATGAATTTCATCACCAAGGCCCTGGCCGTCACCCTGGCCGGGTTCACCCTGGCCGCCCCCGCGGCGCTGCGCGCGCAGCAGATCACCGGCGCCGGCGCCACCTTCCCGGCGCCCGTCTATGCCAAGTGGGGCGAGGCCGCGAAGGCCGCCATCGGCATCGAGCTGAACTACCAGGCGATCGGCTCCGGCGGCGGGCAGAACCAGATCCTGAACCGCACGGTCGATTTCGGCGCCTCCGACGCGCCGATGGACCCGGCCAAGCTCACCTCCGGCAACCTGCTGCAGTTCCCCGCCGTGATGGGCGCGGTGGTGCCGATCGTGAACCTGCCGGGCATCGCCGCCGACCAGCTCAAGCTCACCGGCGAAATCCTGGCCGACATCTACGCGGGCACCATCACCAAGTGGAACGACCCCAAGCTGGTCGAGCTGAACCACGGCCTGACCCTGCCCAACATCGCCATCGCCCCGGTCTATCGCGCCGACGGCTCGGGCACGACCTTCGTGTTCACCTCCTACCTCTCCGCCGTGTCGCCGGAATGGAAGAGCAAGGTGGGCGCCAGCACCTCGGTGAAATGGGCGGCCGGCAACGGCGCGAAGGGCAATGACGGCGTGGCCGCCACCGTGCGCCAGGTGCGCGGCGGCATCGGCTATGTCGAGAACGCCTACGCCACGCAGAACAAGCTGACCACCGCGCAGCTGCGCAACAAGTCCGGCGCCTTCGTGAAGCCGACGCTGGAGGCCTTCGCCGCCGCCGCCGCCAATGGCGACTGGAAGAACGCGCCGAACTTCGCCGTCGATCTGATCGACACGCAGGGCGCCACCAGCTGGCCGATCGTCTCCGCCACCTTCATCCTGCTGCCGAAGGACGCGAAGGACCCGGCCCGTTCGGCCAACGTGATGAAGTTCTTCGACTGGGCCTACAAGAACGGCGGCAAGATCGCGGCCGATCTGGAATACATCGCGCTGCCGGAAGCGGTGCAGAACGCCGTGCGCGCCGCCTGGGCCGCGAACGTCAAGAGCTGATCCTTCCCGGCCGGGGGCGCGCAGGCACCCCCGGCCGCCTTCTCTTTCAGGAACACGCGCGTGTCCCAGTCCGCCGCCCTTTCCGCCTCCCCCCCCATTCGCCGCGCCGGCGCCGCCTCGCCCGGCGATCGCATTTTCTCCCTCATCGCCCATGGCGCCGGGCTGTTCGTGCTCGTGCTGCTGGGCGCGATCATCGTCTCGCTGTTCATCGGCGGCCTGCCGGCGCTGCGCGCCTTCGGCCTGCCCTTCCTGTGGGATTCCGATTGGGACCCGGTGCAGCAGGTGTTCGGTGCCGCGGTGCCGATCTACGGCACCATCGTCACCTCCGTCATCGCGCTGATCATCGCCGTGCCGCTCGCCTTCGGCATCGCCTTCTGGCTGACCGAGCTGGCGCCGGCCTGGCTGCGCCGCCCGGTGGGCACGGCGATCGAGCTGCTCGCCGCGGTGCCCTCGATCATCTACGGCATGTGGGGCTTCTTCATGATCGTCCCCTTCATGGCCAGCTGGATCCAGCCGCCGGTGATCGACGCGGTGGGCGACATTCCCGTGCTGTCCACGCTGTTCGCGGGGCCGCCCTTCGGCACCGGCATCCTCACCGCCGCCATCATCCTCGCGGTGATGATCATCCCCTTCGTCGCCGCCACGATGCGCGACGTGTTCCTCACCGTGCCGCCGGTGTTCAAGGAGAGCGCCTACGGCGTGGGCTGCACCACCTGGGAGGTGATGCGCTCCATCGTGCTGCCCTATACCCGCGTCTCCGTGGTCGGCGGCATCATGCTCGGCCTCGGCCGCGCGCTGGGCGAGACCATGGCGGTCACCTTCGTGATCGGCAACACCAACCGCATTTCCGCCAGCCTGTTCGGCCCCGGCAACACCATCGCCTCGCTGGTGGCGCTGGAGTTTCCCGAAAGCCAGGCCGGCAGCCTGAAACTGTCCTCCCTTCTCGCACTCGGGTTCATCCTGTTCGTGATCTCCTTCATCGTGCTGGCCATATCGCGCCTGTTGCTGCGGCCGAGGAGCGGGTCATGAGCGCCACCCTCGCCGCCGGCCCCGCGCGCGACGCGCGGGTGGCCGACCAGCTCTCGCGCCGGCGCCGGCGCGCCAGCAACATGGTCAAGCTGCTGTGCCTGGTGGCCACCGGCATCGGCCTTGCCTTCCTGGCGTTGATCCTGGCGACCCTGCTGTGGCTCGGCGTGTCCGGCCTCAGCCTGACGGTGTTCACCCGCCCCACCCTGCCGCCCGGCTCCGGCGGCGGGCTGCTCAACGCCATCGTCGGCAGCCTGATCCAGACGGCGCTGGGCACGGCCATCGGCACGCCGATCGGGCTGATGGTGGGCACCTACCTGTCGGAATACGCGCGCGGCTCCACGCTCGGCAACGTCGTGCGCTTCGTCTCGGACGTGCTGCTCTCCGCCCCCTCCATCCTGATCGGCCTGTTCGTCTATGAGGTGGCGGTGCAGCCGATGGGCGGGTTCACCGGCCTCGCCGGCAGCCTGGCGCTGGCGGTGATCGTGATCCCCATCGTGGTGCGTACCACGGAGGACATGCTGGCGCTGATCCCGGTCTCGCTGCGCGAGGCGGCGGTGGCGCTGGGCGCGCCGAAATGGAAGTCCATCGTCTTCGTCTGCTACCGCGCGGCGCTGGACGGCATCGCCACCGGCGTGCTGCTGGCCATCGCCCGCGTGGCCGGCGAAACGGCGCCGCTGCTGTTCACCTCGCTCGGCAACCTCAACTGGTCGGTCAGCCTCGGCCAGCCGATGGCCAGCCTGCCGGTGACCATCTATCAATATGCCGGCTCGGCCTTCGACGACTGGGTGCAACTCGCCTGGGTGGGGGCGCTGCTCATCACCTTCGGCGTGCTGGCGCTCAACATCGTCGCCCGCGTCGTCCTGCGCAAACGTACCTGACCCCTCGCGGATCGAACCCAATGAGCACCACGATGAACGACAGCAGCGAACGGCCGGCCGGCGCCAAGGCGGCGGATGGCGCGCCGGCGCCCGCCCGCATCGCCATCAACGACCTCGACTTCTTCTATGGCAGCCACAAGGCGTTGACCAACATCAACCTCGCCTTCCCCACCCGGCAGGTGACGGGCATGATCGGCCCGTCCGGCTGCGGCAAGTCCACGCTGCTGCGCGTGCTGAACCGGATGTACGACCTCTACCCCGGCCAGCGCGCCACCGGCCAGGTGATGATGGACGGCGTGAACATCATTTCCCCGGACATCGACCTGAACCAGCTGCGCAGCCGCATCGGCATGGTGTTCCAGAAGCCCACGCCGTTCCCGATGACGATCTACGACAACATCGCCTTCGGCGTGAAGCTGCACGAGCGCCTGTCCAAATCCGCGATGGACGAGCGGGTGGAATGGTCGCTGACCCGCGCCGCCCTGTGGGGCGAGGTGAAGGACCGGCTGAACGGCTCGGCCATGGGCCTGTCCGGCGGCCAGCAGCAGCGCCTGTGCATCGCCCGCACCATCGCCGTGCGCCCGGAGGTGATCCTGCTCGACGAGCCCACCTCGGCGCTGGACCCGATCAGCACGCTCAAGATCGAGGAGCTGATCGACGAGCTGAAGCGCGACTTCACCATCGCCATCGTCACCCACAACATGCAGCAGGCCGCGCGCTGCGCCGACCAGGTGGCGTTCTTCTATCTCGGCGAGATGGTCGAGGCGGGCAGCGCCACGCAGATGTTCACCACCCCGCGCGAACGTCGCACCCAGGAATACATCACCGGCCGGTTCGGCTGAACGGAGCAGGCAGATGACCGACGCCGAACACATCGTCAAACGCTACGACGAGGAACTTGCCCGCCTGCGCGGGCTGATGACCGACATGGGCGGCATGGTGGAGAGCCAGGTGGCCGCCGCCTGCGACGCCATCCTGCTGCGCGACGGCGACGCCGCGGCCCGCGCCGTGGAGCTGGACCCCCGCGTCGATGCCATGGAGCACGAGGCGGAGCAGTTCGTCATCCGCATGCTCGCGCTGCGCCAGCCCATGGCGCAGGACCTGCGCCAGATCGTCGCCAGCCTGAAGATGACGGGCGACCTCGAACGCATCGGCGACTACGCCGCCAACGTCGCCAAGCGCAGCATCGTGCTGAAGGAGTTCCCCGCCCCCTACAGCCTCACCGGCCTCGCCCACATGGCGCGGCTGGTGCAGGACCAGCTGAAGCTGATCATCGACGCGATCGGCGAGAACGACATGGACAAGGCGCTGCAGGTGTGGCGCGGCGACACGCAGATCGACGAAATCTACAACGCCCTGTTCCGCGAACTCATCACCTACATGATGGAGGACGCGCGCAACATCACCGCCTGCACGCATCTGCTGTTCATCGCCAAGAACCTCGAACGCATCGGCGACCACGCCACCAACATCGCCGAGACGGTGTACTATGCCATCACCGGCGCGCCGCTGTCGGACGCGCGGCCCAAGGGCGACACCTCGGCCTACGCCGTGGTACGGCGGCACGACTGACCATGTCGATGTCGCAGGACACGTCGCACCGCGACCTGAAGGACCCGCGCATGGCCGAGGGATTTTCCAGCCTGGCGAAACCCCTGGTGCTGGTGGTGGAAGACGAGGCGGCGCTGGCCACCATGCTGCGCTACAACCTGGAGAAGCAGGGCTTCCGGGTGGAGGAAGCCGCGGACGGGCAGGAAGCGCTGACCCGCATCGCCGAAACCCAGCCCGACCTGGTGCTGCTGGACTGGATGCTGCCGGTGATGTCCGGCATCGAGGTGTGCCGGCAGATCCGCCGCCGCCCCGCCACCCGCGACCTGCCGGTGATCATGGTCACCGCCCGCACCGAGGACCAGGACGCGGTGCGCGGCCTGAACACCGGGGCGGACGACTACATCACCAAGCCCTTCAACATGGACGCGCTGCTCGCCCGCATGCGCGCCCTGCTGCGCCGCGCCAGCAGCGTGCCCAGCAAGGGCCAGCTCACCTTCCACGACATCACCATGGACCTCACCTCCCACCGCGTGCAGCGCAACGGCCGCCCCATCCATCTCGGCCCCACGGAGTTCCGCCTGCTGGAATTCCTGATGCAGCACCCCCGCCGGGTGTTCGCGCGCGAGGAAGTGCTGGACGCGGTGTGGGGCCCGGACATCCACGTGGAACCCCGCACCGTCGATGTCCACATCCGCCGCCTGCGCAAATCCATCAACGGCGAAGGCGAGCTGGACATCGTGCGCACGGTGCGCGCGGCGGGGTATGCGCTGGATACCGAGCCGCTGTAGGGGCGCGGGAGTAGATAAGAAGGAAGGAAGCGTCTTCTTTTTCTGAAGAAAAGGAAGCAAAAAGACTTCCGCACTTGGGCCTTGCGTCGGCTCGGTCTCTCGCGAACCCTTCGGGGGATTTTGGGGGGCACATGTCCAAACTGGCACTTGTCACCGGGGCGTCGTCGGGGATCGGCAAGGCATATGCCGAACGCCTGGCGGCGGACGGCCACGACCTCATCCTCTGCGCCCGCCGCCAGGCCGGGCTCGACGATGTGGCCCGCACACTCGGCCATGTCGCCGTCGAGACCATCGCCGCCGACCTCGCGAGCGAAGACGGAATACGCACGCTCGAGGATGCATGCCGGACCCGCGAACCGGCGACCCTGATCAACTGCGCCGGCGTCGCCCACTACATGCCGTTCGAGGCCCTGCCGGCCGACCGGGCCGCCGAACTGATCCGCATCAAGGTGCTGGCCCCCACCCTGCTGACCCTGGCCGCCGTGCCTGGCATGCTCGCGCGCGGCACGGGCACGGTGGTCAACGTCTCCGGCATGATCGCCTTCAGCGGCCCGGCCGGCCCGGAGCAGATGCCGCGCCGGGCCGTCTATACCGGCACCCTCGCGCATCTGGTGGCCTGGACGCAGCAACTGCATGCCGAATTCTCCGCGCGCGGCCTGCGCGTCCAGGCGCTCTGCCCCGGCATCGTCGCCACGGAATTCCACACGCGCCAGGGAATGGACCTCAGCCACCTCCCCCGCATGTCCGCGGAGGAGGTCGTGACCGCGAGCCGGCGCGGGTTGGACCTCGGCGAGGTCGTCTGCGCCCCCGGCGTGAACCGCCCCGACCTGCTGCAAGCCATCTTCACCGCCGACCTCGCCGCCTTCGGCGCCCAAAGCCCCGAACTGGCGGAACGCTACCGGTGAGGTAGGGACAGGCACGCCCTGCCGGTCTCGCCCCGGCAACGAGGCCGGTCGGCAAAATGCCGCGACGCGTATGTGGGGGAGGAGGGCCGTGATCACGCTCGTGGTTCCCCAGGTGGCGGCGCAGTCGCTGTTTGCTCGGGCGATGTGACATGGGGGTGATCAAAAAAATCTGGGAACAATGAATTTTAACGTTGCAACATCATGCAGGGTCGGCCTATATGGCGGATGAGTTCGCTTTAAATTCTTCATAGAGGAGATGTCACCATGGACCGGCCGAACCCCTTCACCCTGATCGTGCAGACGCTCTCTGCGCTGTTGGGTGGGGTGTGGGCGCGGCTGTTCCTGGGGCGGGCGGAAGCGGCGGCCATGAAGCAGATGATGGCCGCGTTCCAGGCGCTGGACGCGCTGTTCGCCGATTGGCGGGCGGGGAAGTTCGCGCAATTGCCGGAGGCCGAGCCGATGCAGGTGGGCGCGGTTCCGGCGGAGGAAGCTGTCGCGCGGGCGGAGGACGGGGCTGTCCGTCGCCCCCGGACGCGTCGGGCGCCCGCGGCAGCCGCGCGCCGTCGGGTGCGGATGCAGGCAAGGCCGCGACGGATTGTGCGTCGGCCGGTGAATTGGAGCCTCATCCCCGACTGGATCGGGCCGCGTGCGCAGCGGCGCGCCCTGGCCGCGCCCCGTCTGGCCGAATGGTCGGGATGACCCGGATCACGCCTGAACCGCCCGTCTTTTCTTCAACTTCGAGCCCGCTGACCGAGATTTTTTTTACCTTGGGTCATTCCCGAGGCGATACCGCGTGTACGGATCAAATAATAAAAGTTTTTTGCTTCTTTTTTTCAAAAAAGAAGCGCTTCCTTTCTTCATATCGACCGACCGGCGAAGATGCCCGCGCTTCACATCCTCGTCCGGACGAGCAGCGAGTCGACCACCCGCACCTCCCCCGATCCCGGCCGCACCAGCACGGGGTTGAGGTCGCCGGCGGCCAGCACGCCGGAAAAATCGAAGGCCAGGCGCGCGAGTCCGGCCACCAGCCCGGCGAGGCCGCCGAGATCGGTGGCGGCGACGAGATTGCGATAGCCGGACAGCAGCTTCGCGAGCCGCGTGCCGGCGACCATCGCCCGCGCTTCCTCGGCGTCGAACGGGGCAAGGCGCAGGGCGCGATCCGCGGCGATCTCCACCAGCGTGCCGCCGGTACCGGCGACCACGATCGGCGGGAACGGCGCGGCCTCGGTGAAGCCGGCCATCGCCTCGACCCATCCGGTCAGCTGTTCCTGCAACTCGTAGCCGTCGATGCGGGCATCCGGGCGATGCGCGAGCACGCTGTCGCGGATGCGGGTGATCGCCGCGCGCAGCGCCTGGGGATCGCCCACATCGAGCACCACGCCGCCGACATCGGAACGGTGCTGGATATCCGGCGAGGCGACCTTCACCACCATGGGGAAGCCCACCTCGCCCGCGCGGGCCAGCCCTTCGTCCATATCCGCGACGACGAGGGCGCGGACCAGGGGAATGCCGTAGGCGCGGAGGATACGGGCCGAGAGATCGGGCGGCAGGGCGCCGGCGCGGCCGGCGGCTTCGTCGCGCAGCGCCGCGCGATCGGCCGGCAGCCCGGCCGGCATGCGCCGCTCCGCCCAGGCGCCGGCGAGGCCGGGCCGCCCATGCGCCTGTCTCTTATACACATCTCCGAGCCCACGAGACGGACTCCTATCG
>CAMFLK010000005.1 GCA_945957135.1 uncultured Rhodospirillales bacterium | reverse complement strand
ACTGGTGATGGCGATCTGGCGCCGTGGCAAGCCGGATGCGCTGCTGCATCACTCGGACCGCGGCAGCCAATACAGCAGCGAGCCATTCCAAAAGCTCATGGCCGATCACGGCGTGACGTGCAGCATGAGCCGATCCGGCAACGTCTGGGACAATGCCGCAATGGAGAGCTTCTTCTCCTCGCTGAAAACCGAACGCACGGCCCGCAAGGTCTATCGGACCCGCGATCAGGCACGGGCCGACGTGTTCGACTACATCGAGCGGTTCTACAACCCGCAACGACGCCACTCGACCATCGGCTATCTCAGTCCTATGGAGTTCGAACGGAAGGCCGCGTCAGCTTAAGATGGGTGTCCACAGAACCGGCAGCAGCCCACTGACCACATTCGCTTTGTAGGTGAAGCCTTGGATGTCTCGCGGTCCTCCGGAAACTAAAGTGTGTCCTACATATGACCGCGTGCGATGGATGGCCGTCACCCGCCCCACCTCGTCCTTATGAAAGTTTGGCCACGGGCGAGCACGCTTCGGCCGTCACGCCCGCCAGTCGGTATAACCTGATTGCAGCGACGCCAGAGCCAGGAATGGCGTGGACGACATGCTTCAGAACCGGCATTTCCGTTGTAAGCACGGCATCGGCGAGGCTCTGGGAAAGCAAATCGACCCCGCCGACGCTGGCAGCGATCCCGGCGACCCGTCTGAAAAGGAGAAGAGTCACGCCAATTCCGGGCCGCAGCCCAAACAGCCCAGCTACCTGCCGAATCATCAGGATCGCCCGGACTGCCGCGATGATGCCATCCAATGCCGGGTGAGGGCAGAGCGCCACGGCCACCGCTCCATCCGCCGCTGCCCTTCTGCCGATAGTCTTGGCCTGCGCTTTCAATTGGGGGAGAACGCGATTCCTGAGAACAGCTCTGACGTCATCGGCAGTTGCTGCACAGGCCAGTGCGACGGCTGCATCCGCCCTCAGAGCAGAATCCAGCCGAACCTCATTCAGCCAGCTCCGCGCCACGTTCTTCGCATGCGCGACGCCTGTACCGTTTGACTCGACCAGGCTCCGAAGTTCATCAACCTGCCGCAATCGAAGGTAAGCCCGAACCTCCCCATACGCGCCCCAGGTCAGCATGCCGAGCGCGGCAAGGAACAGAATAAGGGCGAGCCCGCCAAGCAACCCGGATTGATGCCACAGGCTGATGACCAACCACGTGACGGATAGCGTGACCCACCCGAAGAGCAGAGCCATCATTCCAACGGCTAGCCACAGCCCTGTCCGGCCCCCTTCCGATCTTCCGGCAATCCGCTCCGGCGCCCAGCTCGTTTCAACGGATGTGGCGGCATCCGGGTCCGCCTCCAGGAGCGTGCGGGACACGGGGAGCGTCGCGGCTTCCTCGGCCGGCTTCGGAATGGCGGCAGGCTGCTGAGGAGCGCCGCCATCTTCCGGTCCATCAGGACCGACGAACCCGCGCGAAATCTCGCTCACAGAAGACCGCCGATCAGTTCATCGAGGATGTCATCCATATGGAGATGTGGGATGCCGGAGCGGCCGGTCGCATCTATTCTTGGCGGCGTGAAAACCGGCATTTCGAAATACGGTTGGCCCCAGAAGCTTTCGGGTGGCGCGCCCGAGGGAACCTCGCCGACATAGCATGATCGCACAACGCTCTCGCCGAGCTTGATGCCCTGGACAACCGGCACGTGGTGATCGCCGATCTTCGCAGTCCCATCGGATGCCGCCCGAAGACTGGAAGCGACGTGATACGAGACGCCTGCCCCCACGGCTGAACTGGCGACCGGCTGGGCGAGGTGGCGCAGGAGATTTCGCAGGTTGTCCCGTTTGATTTCCGGAACATGGTCGGCCTTCGTGGCCACCACCGCCACACGTTCGATGCGCGGTCCTGTCTTGGCGGGCTCATCTCCCGAAGCACCCAGGAGAAGCATCTGCTTTCCGGCGTGCAGCGCCTGAGCGGCCAAGTCGCCCATTCGGCCGGTGAACGTGTTTTCTCCGTAGCGCAAGGAGGCTGCGATTTCCAAGATCGCGCGGGCGGTGTCCTCGAAAGCTTCGCGGCCCGCACACAGAGCGCCGAGCACGTCAACCAGCATCACCTGGCGGTTGAACTCGGTAAAAAGGGAATCGAAGAAATTAACACGCATATCGTCGCAATAGGCCTCGAAGCGATCGCGCAGCAGCGCGCCGAGAGTGTCGGGCCGATCGGTATCTTCCGCACCTTCCAACGGGAAAAACCAAAGAAACGGCGCCTCGCTGCGAGGCCCCAGACATAGAAATCGACCGGGCTGAAGGTAGCGCAGGCCGTGCCGTTCACGGCAGGCATGCAGGGCGTCTCGGTAGAGTGCGTGCCCCTTCCGCGCGACATTCTCGTCGGCAAGATCGGTCGGCCTGAGCGCGGTCATGAACTGCATGAACGGGGCGGCGCATGCGTCGCGCGGAGGCGTACGCAGGAGGGCCAGCGTGGCCGCAGACCACTCCGCAAAGCTTTGCTCAACCATCGGGAGATCGAGGAGCCATTCGCCAGGGTAATCGAGGATGTCCAGCCGCACGCGATGCGAGCCCAGCCTCCGCCCAACGATGGAACGCGGCACGATCTCCAGCATCAGGGACAGTGTGGCGACATCATCAGTCCGGGATGGCCAGGCGGGAGTGTCCGCAGCTAAGGCAAAAAAGTTGGCCTCTTGCTCGAACCGGGGGAGAAAGCCGGCGCCGGCCGGCAGCACCTGCACGGACGTCAGGCGGCACTGCCCGTTTTCGGTGAGACGCCGTTCGAGTTTCGGCAGTGTGTTCATTCCCTGCCCAAGCGCGAGCAGGTTCTGCACCATGGAAGTGATGAACACGGTTTTGCCCGCACGGCTCAGCCCGGTCACCGCTAGCCGGATGTGATCTTCCGCACCGACGGCGCGCTTCACCCCGGCCCGTATCTGGGAAGCAGTGTCCTGCATCCCCTCAAGAAACGACCGTCGGTATCGACTTGGCTTGGTCACATGGCACCTCCTGAACCGTCATTACATCATATAGTTGATAAACTTAAAGTGCGTAATCCAAGACAACCAGACGCATGGACATGCGGCGCCTGGTGGGGCGCAACTTTGCGAAGGTGAGACGAGCGCAGGGCTTGACCCAGGAGCAGGTCGCCGACCTATCCGGTTTTAGCCAGCAATATTTGAGCGGCCTGGAGCGGGGACGGCGGAACCCGACCCTGGTCACGGTTCACGAGTTGGCCACAGCTCTGGGCGTCACTTACTTGGCCTTGCTCCAGCCTGACGAAGAAGAGTGAGCTATCGCTGCGGTAGGGGGCAGCCGGTCTCTCGTATCAGGCATGACCATCCATGCCGCCATGAGTTGGCAGATATGCACGAACGCCGACTCGTGACTCAGGGGCATTTTTATAAAGGACCTATGCGTGCCCCGGCTGAGCCAGGGTGCGCCGGGTCACCGTGGTCGGGAAAAGACAGCGGCGCGGCGGCCTGGCTGGGGTACCGTGGGATAGCGACATAAACCCTGAGGGCGCTGCGGAAGCTCGGAGCCCAAGGTCGCCGGAGGCGGGAGCAGCCTTCGATAAGTGGCGAGCGATTCCGATACCCGGCTCTTCGGGTATTGGGGCCAAAGCGACGGGGCCGGCTCCGGCGGAGCGGTGACTGATCGTAGAGGACAGCAGCCACCCAGCCGATCTGGCGGGGATTGGCCAGCTGTGCCTAGCTCCGAAACCCCTCCAACGGTGCGGTGAAGGGTTGTACAGAGAAGAACTACAATCGCAGCTTCCAAGCCCCCCAGCCAACCCACCAACCACCTTCAGCCTCCAGGTACGTACACCCAACGCAGCTTCTTTCATCGCTCCTTCCTGCCGACTAACCGTTACTAACCATATTTGGCCCGACGGCATTTGACGAACTGGAGCAGATCCGGACACTGAAAGCCAACCGGCGAGTGTGCTGTGGTGAGGGGCCGGGGTCAGCGCGAGTACCCATTCCTTGCAGGTCGCTGACGCCATGACAGGGCGCCGTATTCTCCATGGTCGATGAACTTCACAAATACCGTTATTACCGCGCAATAATTCATCCCGATTTGCGGTCATTGTTTGATTGATATTCAAGTATATTTTTAAATATTGTTGATTTTTTCTTATCCGTTACCATTTATTTGAAGCAGGTTCTTTTGCCCGCTCCCCTCCCTTCAGCGACCACGGCAACCGCAATCATTCGCGAGAGCTGTGGTGTGCTCGACGAGCCTGCCGCCGCGACGCAAGCGGCTTGAAGAGAGGGACGGGCTTCTCAGGACAATCTCCATGACCCAAGACCAAAGACGAGCCCCCGACCGGGGCACGTCGAGTTCAACACGTCTGCCTTCCCGCCAAGGCAGGATCGCCGAGGATGAGCGGGCGGAACTTCGCCGGGAGGCCCTGCGCCGGTTCATGAAGCGGAACGGGCTCAGTCCCGCCAGCCTCTCCCGGGCCATCGGCATAGCGCGGCCCAATACCATCTACAACTTCCTGCGCGGGAATTCACGCTCGCTCTCGCTTTCCGTCCTCGAGCGCATCGTCGAGGCGTTTCCCAACGCGCCGCGAGACGGTCTTCTCGGGCACTGTTCCGAGGCGGCTACATCTCCGGCTGCGGCCGAGCCTCCAGCTGGCTATCGCTGGGTGCAAATCTCCGCCATCGCCCAAGCTGGCGTTTGGCGGGATTCGGCCGAGAAGGCCGATAGCTCTGACGGAATCCTGATGCCTGACGATGTGGCGCCATCGGCGCTGTCTCTGATCGGTGTCCGAGTCAAGGCGCCCTGCGCGGAATTGGTATTCCCCGCCGGGTCCATCCTCGTCTGTACCGTTGTGCCACGGCAAAAAGATGCCTCCGTGCCGGATGACAGCATCGTGGTCATCGCCCGGACCAATGATACCGGCCGGACCGAGGTGACCGTACGCGAAGTCTCAACCGACGAGGGCGAGACATGGTTGTGGCCGCTCTCCACGTCACCGCACCACCAGCAGCCCCTGCCGGCGCCGTGGCAGACGACCGCCACCGCCTCCGCAGGCGATGGCCGGATTGCTATCTTGGGCGTCGTTGTCGCGGCTTGGCAGGCCCGGCCCCCGCCGAATTTCTAATGAACGATCCCCCCGGTTTCGGCCGGGGGGATTTTTCTGTTCGAATTGGTACCGGTCGCGGGCGCCACGGTTCTCAATGTGCGAGTTGCGCCCTTCATCACAGTTCACTGTGATGAATAGGCATTATTATTCCAATTTCAGGCATTTACTTTGTTGGCAGGCTGGTTGCGGACACCAAGCCGCTTCTTTCTCGCCCGCATGTGCCTGCCCCGTGCCCATTCCAACGACCCGCCTGTCGCTACCGCTCCGGTGGCTGGCGAGCACGCTTGCTCTGAGGGGCAGGGGGATGCGCGGGCCGCAGCTTCCTCTTCCCTCTTTGAGTTGGTTCGGGCGCTGGCACGGCAGGCGGCGCGGCAGGCCTGGAGCACCCGGGCAGCAGCCGCCCCTGCTGCCGACCCACCCATGCATCCTTCTCTCGGAGCCACACCCGATGCCTGACGCTGAAGACCATGCGCATGCCGACACGCTGCCTGTGGAGGCTGGCGCCGACGCGGTCGGCGGTCTGCCGCCGCTGCTGACCCTGGGGGATGTCACGCAGCTGTTCCACCGCTCTCCTCGGACCATCCGCGAATGGCGTGCCAGCGGCCGTCTCCACACCGTCCGTATCGGCCGGGGTGTTTATGTCAGACGGGAGGAAATACTGAGGCTGATGGGTGATCTGTGATGGCGCAGAAATATCAGTCAATTCAGATGGATTCGTACGTCATGTGAGAAGGTGTCCAAGTCAATCTGGTAGGTCGACTGTGCTATGCTCTCACCAATCGCCGCTTTCCGCCGCTTTTCGCCATACGAACCGGAGATAATACAATGAACGACGTCGATCACGCCATTTTCTCCGCCGCTTCGTGCGAACCCCAGGTCTCTTCGGAAGGACCGACCGCGTCCGAGGTGTTGGTGGCCATCGAGGGCTGGACGGACCTTCGCACTGATCGCCGTTCCGCGCTGGCTAGTGCTGTCCGTAAGGCGGCGGCCATTCAGGCTGCGGTTGGCAGACAGGATGCGGGTCAGCCCAGGTTCACCTGTGAGGCGTTGAACCACACGCTCTGGAGAAGGGCGCCGGCCTGTTTCGGCATCCACTCCCCGGCCGGCTTCAACAACTTGGTCAGTGCGTGCCGCGCCGTACTCATGCGCCTCGGCCTCCATGCCCCCAAGGTGGCGCGGCTCTCTCCCAACTGGGAGATTCTGCTTGCCCGGCTGCCTACGAGGGAGAGGCGGCTGGGGGTGGGGGCCTTCGTTCGGTACTGTGGCCTCTACAGTATTGCCCCCTCGGCCGTCACCGCGGCGACACTCGATGACTTCGAGGCCTGGGCCACGGGCCGGATCCTCAAGCGCGACATCGGCGGCATGGTTCGGGCCACCGCCTCGGGCTGGAACTGGGCCAAGGACCATGTCCCGGGGTGGCCGCAGGTCCGGCTGGCACGGCGGGACATGCGGGAGCAGTTCACCCTGCCGTTGGACGAGTATCCCGCCTCTTTCCAGGAGGACGCGTGGAGGTTTCTGGACGGCCTCGCCGCCGATCCGCTGGAAAAGCTTTTCACCGGCCAGGTTTTCACCACGTCCGGCACCGGCCCGCGCAGCCGCCCCAAGGCGGCTCGTCCCAGAACTGTGCAGACCCGGCGCGACCAGATACGCGCCGCTGCTGCGGGGCTGGTGCTGTCAGGCATCCCGATCGGCGAGATCACCTCGCTGCGCGATTTGGTCGATCCGATCCCCAATTTCGAGAAGATCGTGAATTTTCACTACCGTCGCCGGCGACAGCGGCAGGCCAGGGAGGACCTTGCCACCCGGCCGTCTCAGCTGCTGGGGATCATCGAAACACTGCGCCAGGTTGCGAAGTTTCACTGCCGTCTCCCGGACGCGCATGTCGCCCACATCGCGCAGGTGCACAGCATGATCGCCCCGCGCAGCCAGATGACTATGACCGACGTCAACCAAGCGCGGCTCCAGGCTCTGCTCGTGCCGGAGGTTTACGCCAGACTGCTCCACCTTCCTGGCCACCTCATGGCCGAGGCGGAGAAACTCTGGGAGCAGGCGAAAGCCAAGGCCCAGCCGGGCACGACCGCTCCACCACCGGCCAAAGCCGCGCGGCTGGTCATGTTCGCCGTGGCGATCGAGATCCTGACCTTCTGCCCGCTGCGGCGCCATAATTTGGTCCAGCTCAACCTCATCTTGGACCTCGTCCGCGACCCGCGCGGGCGGATCACTGCCCTGCGCGTGGCCGGAGCCGATGCCAAGAATGGCGAGTTCTTCGAGTGGCAGTTGGCCGACAGCACCGCCAAGCTGCTGGCGACGTGGCTGAAAATCTGGCGGCCGTCGCTGGCGGAGGAGGGAAACCCCCACCTGTTCCCCGGCTTGGGGCAGAACGCCCGGGACGAGTCAGAGTTCGGCACCGCCCTGGCCAAGCTGGTGGAAAGCCGGATCGGCGCTCTCTTCAATTTGCACTTGGCCCGGCATTTCTCGGTCGTGCGCTACCTCAGGGCCTTTCCCGGACACTACGCCACCGTCTCGCGCCTCCTGGGGCACCGTAAGATCGAGACCACAATCAGGTTCTATGCCGGGCTGGAGGCCAACGCGGCGGCACTCCAGGTGAACCGCTCCGTCCTCACGGATCGCGCCCGCACGAAGCCTGCCGCCAGCACCGCCTTTGGTAGCCGCCGCAAGTCCAAGCCGGCCTCGCGTCAGCTGGCATCAGGGGATTGACGTGGGTACCAAGCTGTTGGCCGCCGCCACACCCATAGTGACCAAATTCGAGGATTGGCCCACCATCGACCGGGAGTTGTGGATGCGCGCCACGACTTGGGACCCGGACAGCTTCCGGCGCCCGCATGCAGCCAAGCTCGCCGCCGTCAGTCTGCGGAACGCTGCGCGGGGCTGGGGCCGGCTGCTCGCGGTTCTGGCCGAGCACGACCGGCTCGACCCGAACATCCCGCCGGCCGACCGCCTCGACCGGGAAGCCGCCGACCTGTTCCTGATCGAACTGCGGGCGACGGGGAATACCAACAACACCATCAGGGCACGTTTCTGGGAACTCGTTTGCGCGATCCGGATCATGCAGCCCGATGCCGACACGGGCTGGCTCACCCGGCCGGGCGAGTGGAGCCTGCACGAACTGCTGCCCGCCAGCCCGAAGCCGCGAGGCCTGATCGGCATACAGGCGCTTTACACGTGGGCGGTGAAGTTGATGGAGGCGTCCCAGGCGCACGCCTCGGCCCAGCGGCGGTGCCAGATGCTGCGTGATGGGCTCATCGTGGCGATCCTGGCATCTCGGGCGCCCCGCCTGCGCAGTCTCGCCGCCATCCGCATCGGCCGGCAGTTGAAGCTGGGGCCGGATAATGACGACTGCTGGCTGTCCTTCGACGCGGCCGATATCAAGACCCGGCGTCGGCTGGAATACCCCCTGCCCCCGGAACTGGCTCCGTGGCTGCGGCGCTACCTGGCGGTCGAGCGCCAGGAACTGCTGGCCGGAGCCCATCACGACGCGTTGTGGGTTGTTCCTGGAGGACGGTCCATGCAGGCATCCGCCATCATGGCGATGATGCGCCGCCGGTCCCGGACGGCCTTCGGTGAGGCCTTCGGGTCGCACCGCTTTCGGCACGAACTGGCCACCGCTCTTGCCTATGACGCGCCCGATAACCCGGGGCTCTCGGCCGCCGTTCTGGGCATCTCGCCCGCCGTCGCCGAGCGTGCGTACACTCAGCCACGGAATGATCTCGCGGCACGGCGGATCAACCAGAGCGTCGCCGATGACCGTGAGCGCACCCGCCTGCTGGCCACACGGCTGTTCGGGCAGGGCGGAGTGTAGCCTTGGGGCGCTCCACCCCCATTATCCGTCCTCGTCCCGTGCCGCAGCGCGCAGCACATATCGATGTCATTGCCTCGGTGGCGGCGAACACGAAATCTTCTCCCTCCAATCCCTGCTGTGAACGGGTGTCCGCATGACCTTCCGCGTTGCCCTCTATGCCCGCTATTCCTCGGACCGTCAGAGCGACGCGTCCATTGAGGACCAACTGCGGGTTGGCCAGGCGCGGGCTGCCACTGAAGGCTGGACCGTGGCGGAAACCTTCACCGATCACGCCATCTCCGGCGCCACCAGCCAGCGCCCGGGCTATCAGGCCCTCCTCCAGGGCCTCCGTGCGGGCCGCTTCGACATCATCCTGGCCGAAAGCCTCGATCGGTTCTCCCGGGACCTCGAAGAAACTGCCTCGTTTCATAAACACTGCGTCTTCCATGGCGTCCGCATCGTCACCCTCGCGGAGGGTGAGATCGGCCAGCTCCATGTCGGCCTCAAAGGTACCATGGGCGCGCTGTATCTTAAGGAACTGGCCGAGAAGACCCGCCGCGGTCTGGAGGGTAGGGTCCGCAAGGGGCGCAGCATCGGCCTGCCGCCTTATGGCTATGTCACCGTCCGCCGGGTCTCGGACAGCGGCGAGATGGACCGCGGCCTGCGCGCCATCGACCCGGACAAGGCGATTGTCGTGCGCCGGATTTTCAATGCCTATGCGAATGGTGAGAGCCCACGCCGTATCGCTCGTTCCTTGAACGAGGAGGGCATCCCTGGGCCGGGTGGCGGGATTTGGTACGACTCCTCCATCCGCGGCAGGCCGCTGCGCAAGGACGGCCTGCTCCGCAACGAGACCTACCACGGACGCCTGGTGTGGAATCGCCAGTTCAGCCTCAAAGACCCCGAGACCGGTCAGCCCGTGCGCCGCTACAGCGCGCAGAACGCCATCGTGACCTCGGATGTGCCCCACCTGAAGATCATCGAAGACGACCTATGGGAGCGGGTGCAGGCCCGTCTCGCCGCCGAGGCTGCCCCGACGCGTGCGCCGGTGGGCTCGCCCGGCGCCTTCTGGGAAAAGCGGCGCCCCGCCCATCTCCTGACTGGCAAGGCATTCTGCGGCTGCTGCGGGCGCGGCCTGTCGATCCTCGGCCAGGACTATCTCGGCTGCAAAGCCGCCAAGCACGGCACCTGCCGCAACAGCGGAACCATCCGCCGCAGCGTGGTGGAGGCACATGTGCTGGAAGCCCTGGGGCGGCAGCTCATGCAGCCCGACCTGCTCGCTGAATTCATCACCGCCTTCAACGCCGAATGGCAGACCCTGGCCGCCACCCTCTCCGCGCAGGCAGCGGCCCATCAGCGCGAGCTCGCCGCCGTCGAACGCAGGATCGGCAATCTCGTGGATGCCATCAGCGATGGCCGGGCCAGCCCCAGCATCCTCGCCAAACTCCACGCCCTCGAAGCCCAGCAGGCCACTCTGGCCACTCAGGTGACCCAGGTGGCGCAGGCGGAACCCGCCGTCCTGCCGCCCGCCCTGCACCCGGGCATTGCCAATATCTATGCCAGGAAGATCGCCCACCTCCGCGCCGCTCTGGCCGAGGGCGACAACCCCGAAGCCCTGGAAGCCGCCCGCGCCTTGATCGACCGGGTCATCATCTCACCGCCTGACCCCGACGGCGGTCCCCCCGGCATCGAGATCATCGGCGAACTTATGGCCCTGCTCCATGCCGCGGGCGTCGGCCAGCCCACGCCCGAAGGCGCGACCGCCGCCAACCTCGATCCTCTCGCCTTATTCGTCCGTTCGGCTAAAGAGGATCAAGGGGCGGAGCCCCCGCCTTCCTTCCCTTCCCCCACGCGCTATTCCGCCGGCAGAACCACGACCCGATTGGCCCCTTGGCGGGCGAACACGGCCGGCCGGTACATGTCGGACAGGTCGGCGCCGGGCAATTCGTAGGAGCCGGGTGTAACCGCGCGGAGGCGGACGGCGAGGCGGAAGTCGGGCTTGGCGTCGCCGCCGAGGGGCAGGACGGCGGCGAAGCGGTCGTCGGCGGCGGGTTGGGCTTCGGTGTCGGTCAGTTCGCCGAGCCAGGACATGCCGGGCACGGCGCCGCTGCCGAAGCGGCCGGCGATTTCCCAGCCGGCGGGCAGGCCCTGGAGAAGCTGGGCGCGGTGGGGCTGGCCATCCTCGCTGCGGCCTTCGAGGAGCAGGATGAAGACGGTGTTCTGGCGCAAATGGTCGAGGTCGAGCTTGCCGCCGTCCAGCGCGAAGAACTGGCGGGTGACGCGCATGCCCGCGCGCTGGGCGGGCAGCGGGTCGGTGGGCACGCCGGTGGCGGCGACGGATTGCCAGACGGGCTTGTCGGCGAGGTTGCGGGCGCGGGCCGGGCCGGTGAGGGCGATGGTCAGGGCGGGGGCGGAGACGAGTTCGGTGCCGTCCAGCGCGATGCGGGCGGGCGGCGCGCCGCGGCCGAGCACGGCGGCGGCGCTGGCGGTCCAGGCCTGTTCCTGGGTGTTGAGGGAGTCGGGTTTGAGGTCGGCGCCGGGCAGGGTGGCGACGAGCCGGTTGAGCCGGTCGGGCAGCAGGCCGCTTTCCTTCAGCAGCACGGCGATGGCGGCCTGGTCGCGCAGCGCGGTGCCGTAATCCTGGTACCACCAGTTGCGGGCGGGGGCATCGAGGGCGGCGGCGAAGGCGGCTTCGGCGCGGGGCGTGTCGTGGGCCAGCGCCAGGGCGGCGGCGATCTGGGCGCGGGCGAGCGGGGTGGGCAGGCGGTCGAGATGCTGGGCCAGCACGCGGGCCATGCCGGGCATTCCCTGGCCGGCGTAGGCCAGCACGTAGAGCCGGTAGGCCTGGGCGGCGAGGGCGGGGGGGCCGTCATCTTCGCTGCCGGCGCCGTCGGCGAGGAATTTCAGGCCGTCCTGGATCGCCGCGTCCGGCACGGCGGCGCCGGCGGCGCGGGCGCGCAGCAGGAACTCCATGGCGTAGGGGGAGAGCCAGGGTTCGGCCTCGCCATTGGCGGTCCACAGCGCGAAGCCGCCGTCGTAGCGCTGGCGGTCGAGCACCGAGGCGACGGTGGTTTGCAGCCGGGCCATGCGCTGGTCGCCGGCCACGGGGCCGTCGGGCAGCAGGGTGAGGGGCAGGCCGCGGCTGGTGGTCTGTTCCAGGCAGCCGAGCGGGTAGTCGGCCAGGGCGCGCACCAGCCCGGCGGCGTCGAAGCGGACGGGGGCGCCGAAGGTGGCGGAGGCACGCCAGGTGCCGGGGATGAATCGGGCAATCAGCGGGTCGAGCGGCACTTCCGCGCCCGGGGCGATCTCGCTGCCGGTGGCCACGGTCTGCGGCGCCCGGGCGGGGCGGATGGTGATGGCGCTGTCGCGGGTCAGCGCGAAGCCGCCCGGCCCGGTGATGGCGAGGTGGATCACCCCGCGCCCCGCGCCGGTGGCGCGCAGCGTGGTGGCGGGCAGGGCGCGTTCCCCGGTGGCGAGGTTGGCGACCAGCCGGTCCGGTCCACCGAGCGCGAGCGGGCCTTCGGTGGTGATGCGCACGGCGGCCTCGCCGGCCGGCAGGTCGATATTGTGCAGCAGCACGGCGAGCCGCGCCTCGTCTCCCGGTGCGAGGAAGCGGGGCAGCAGCGCCTCGGCGATCATCGGGTCGCGCACGGTGACGTCGGTGTTGACGGCACCGATGCGGCTGCCCTGCCAGGCCACGGCCATGAGGCGGATCTGGCCGTTGAAGTCGGGGATATCGAGCGGGATGTTGGCCACCCCGCCGGCGCCGACCTGGGTGGGCGGGGTGAACAGCGTCACCGTGCGCTGGGGGATGTCCGGCAGCACGAAGCTGCCCTCGTCGCCGCCCTGGCGCAACAGCGTGGCTTCGCCGTCGGCTGGGGCGATGAGGCGGCCCCAATCGTCGCGGATATCCAGGCCCAGGCGGCGGCGGCCGAGGAAATGCGGCGCGGGGTCGGGCGAGGGGAAGCGGGTGAGGCGCAGGATGCCTTCGTCCACGGCGGCGAGGGTGATCCAGCTTCCCGCCGGCGCCTTCACCGGCACGGTGAAGCGGGCGCGCGGCACGATCTTGTCCGGCACGTCGAACGACACGGCGAGGGTGCGCGCCGCGGGATCGACGCCGACCCAGGTGAGGCCGATCGCCCGGCCCGGCCGGTTGCCGCCACCGGCGCGGAAGGCGTGGACGGCGACATAGGCGCCGGGCCCCCAGCTTTCCTCCACGGGCACATCGACATCCGTGCCCCCGGCCGCGACCTGGATGGTGCGCAGCGAGATCACCCGGTCGGTCAGCACCAGCAGCGTGGCCTCGCCGGCGAAGGGGGGCGCGATATGGATGCGCACGCTCTGGCCGGCCGGCACGGCGCGGCGGTCGGCGGAGACGTCCACGCGGTCCGGCACGTCCGGGCTGTCGCTGCCGGCCCAGCCGGAGCGGAAGCGGTAGGAGGTGACGGCCATGCCGCCGTCCTGCGCCACCTCGATGCGGTAGCGGCCGAAATCGAGCTTCTTCGCGAAGTGGAAGGGCGCGTCGGCGGGAATGGCGATGTCCTGGGTTTCCAGCGGCTCGTCGCGCCACACCGTCTCGTAGCGGGCGAGGCGGCCGCGCGTGACCATCCGCCAGTCCGGCCGCTCGCGCACCAGCCGCAGCCTGGCCTTGAGCGCGATGCGGTTGCCCTCGGGCGCGACGGCGGCGATGTCGAACCCGGCCTCGGCCCCGGCATCCACCGCGTTGTCGGCGAAGGCGGGCTTGATGCCGATCAGCGGGCCGGCGGGGCGCATGGGAATGGTGGCGCTGGCGCGGGAGGCGTGGCCGGAGGGGTCGTTCACGCCGAGCGAGATCAGCGCCTTCAGCGCCTGGGTGGTGTCCGGCGCGCGGGGGATGAGGATGGGCAGGCTGGAGCGGCCCTGCGCGTCGGTCTCCGGCAGGTCGATATCGATGCTGTCGGGCGCGTAGGTTTCGCCGGCGAGGCCGATGCGGAAGCCGGCGAGCGCGGGGAAGGGGGCGGGGTCGGGCACGATCTGCAGCGTGGCCTTGCCGGAAAGCTCCGCGCCGGGCGCGCCGTAGAGGAAATTGGCGACCACCGGCAGTTCGGCCTTCTGGCCGGGGATCAGCACGGCCGGCGCGGGGCCGACCTCCACGGCCATGCGGTCGGGCACGAAGGCATCGACGCGGAATTCGGCGCGGCCGATCGGCGCGGCGGCGGGGTCGGCGCGCAGCTCCACCACCCAGGTGCCGGCGGGGGCGCCGGCGGAGAGGGTGACGGGCAGGTAGAGCGAGGCATCGCCGGTGCGCGGCGGGGTGGCGCGCTGGAACACCTGGCCGTTGGGCCGGCGGATGGTGACCTGGGCGGGCAGGTCGGCGGGCAGGCCGGCGGCGTCGCGCAGCAGCGCCATCACCTGCACGGTCTCGCCCGGCCGGTAGATGCCGCGGTCGAACCAGACGAAGGCGTCGAGCGGGCCCGGGGCGGGCGCGCCCTCCACGCCGCGATCGGACAGGTCGAAGGCGGCGGCATTGAGGTCGAGGGTCGCGAAATCCTCGCCGGCGAAGGCTTGCAGGGCGGCGGGCGCCATCGGTCCCTCGCCGTGCAGCAGCGGCGCGGGGAAGCGGGCGACGCCCTGCGCGTCGGTGCGCGCCTCGGCGAGGATGTCGTTGTTGCGGGCGAGCAGCACCAGCCGCACGTCGGCGCGGGGCTTGGCGTCGTCATAGCCGCGCAGCTGCACGGTCAGCCCGTCCGAGCCACGCCAGATGGTGGGTGCCAGGTCGGTGCGCAGGATCATCTGCACGGCGGCGGCGTCGCCCGGCGTGCCGTCGCCGGCCTGGACCAGCAGCACGTACAGGCCCGGCCCGGCGTTGCGCAGCGCGTCCGGGAAGGGCAGGGCGGTGCGCAGCGCCTTGTTCGGCTCGAATTTCGGGACCGGTGCCTTGCCCTCCCACACCACGCTGCCGTCGTTCTCGCTGATGGAATTGGCGGTCCAGGTCTCGATCGCCTCACCGAGCCGGTTCTCGCGCAGCAGGGCGGCGATGTTGCGCTCGGTCATGCGGATCAGCTTGAGCGAGACGGCGGAGAGGTTGACGGTGGTGAGGTTGACGGCGGGCGTCTGGCCGCGCGGCAGCACGAACATCCGCGTGTCGAACAGGATGCGCGGCGCGCGGTTGGGCATGGCGATGGACAGGCGGGTTTCCTTCACCAGCGCGAGGCCCATCTCGCCGGGCAGGCCGGCGCGCAGCACCACGCGGCTGGTCTGGCCGGAGGGCAGGCCGGAGAGGCAGATCTGGTCGCCCTCGCGGGTGACGGCGGCACCGGGCACCGGCGGGTCGAGCCGCACCCAGTCGCCGGGGGTGAAGTCGCGCTTGGCCGGCGGCACGGTGAAGTCGATGCAGGCGCGCGGCGGATCGGCCTCCGCCTCCGTGCGCACGCGGCGGACCAGCACGCCCACGGCGCGCTGGGCATCGGCCAGCAGGCGCTTGTAGGCGGCGTTGTCCGGCGCGCGCTCCACCACGGCGGCGAGCACGTCCACCGCCTGGCCGGCGCGATCGAGCTGGCGCAGCGCGTCGGCCATCACCAGCAAGGCGGGAATCTCGGCCTCGCCCTGATCCGACGCGTCGAAATTCATCCAGGCGGCGTAAAGCGCTTTCTGCGGATCGGGGGGCGTGCGGGCGAGCTGGGCGCGGGCGAGGTCGAGAAGCTGCGCCGGCGTGGGGTCGCCGAGCGCGACGCGCTGTTCCAGCGCGTTGGCGGCGGCCGTCCAGTCCTTCTTCTGGGTGGCGGCGGCGGCCTGCTGCTCGGCGGTGCGCCGCGCGGCCGGGGTGCCGCCGGCGGGGAAGCGCTTGGTGAGGGCGGTGACGTAGTTGTGCGCGTCGCGCGCCAGGCCGGGCAGTTCGAGATCGGCGGCGCGCGGGCTGGGCATCCAGCACAGCAGGCCCAGCAGAAGGGCCAGGATGCGAACGGCCATGTCGGCTCCCCAATCGTGACGGCGACCGCGAGTATAGCGCCGTATCGCCCGTTCAACGAGGCGTGCGCACGACGCTCTCCGGCTTGTGAGCATGCTTCTTCGAGATAGAGTGGGCGCATGCCGCCGCTGCCCTTCACCCTGTTCGCCAACCCCAATGCCGGCACGCCCGGCACCGTCGTGCTGCCGGAGGGCGGGTTCCGCCGGGCCTGGGCGGAGATCACCGCCTGGCCGGGCTACGCGCCCACGCCCCTGCGCACGCTGGCGGATTCGCACGGGCTCGCGGTGATCCGGCTGAAGGACGAATCCGCGCGGTTCGGCCTGGGCAGCTTCAAGGCGCTGGGCGGGGCCTACGCGGTGGCGCAGCTGGTGCGGGCCGAGCTGGCGCGCCATCCCGGCAGCGGCCCCGAGACCATCACCGTCACCTGCGCCACCGACGGCAACCACGGCCGCGCGGTGGCCTGGGGGGCGCAGCGCCAGGGCTGCCGCTGCGTGATCTTCGTCCACGAGACCGTCAGCCAGGGGCGGGCGGACGCCATCGCCGCCTATGGCGCCGAGGTGCGGCGCGTGCCCGGCACCTATGACGACGCCGTGCGCATCGCCAGCGAAACGGCCGCGGCCGAGGGCTGGCACGTGGTCTCCGACACGTCCTGGCCCGGCTACACCCAGGTGCCGGCGGATGTGATGCAGGGCTACCGCGTGATGGTGGCGGAGGTGCTGGCGCAGTGGGAGGGGGCGCCGCCCAGCCATGTGTTCGTGCAGGCCGGCGTGGGTGGGCTGGCGGCCGCGGTTTCCGTGCATCTGCGCCTCAATCTGCGTCCGGCGCCGCGGCTGATCGTGGTGGAGCCGGACCATGCCGCCTGCCTGCTGGCCAGCGCGGAACTCGGCGAGCGCACCGCCATCGGCGGCGAGCTCGATACGCTGATGGCGGGCCTGGCCTGCGGCGAGCCAAGCCTGCTCGCCTGGCAGGAGCTGTCCCGCGCCGCCGCCGCCTTCATGGCCATTCCCGACGAGGCGGCGGTGGCGGCGATGCGCCTGCTCGCCGCCGAAGGCATCGTCGCCGGCGAATCCGCCACCGCCGGGCTCGCCGCCCTGCTGCGCGCCCTCGGCGACCCCGCCGCGTGCGAGACCCTCGCCCTCGGGCCCGACAGCCGCGTGCTGCTGTTCAGCACGGAGGGCGCCACCGATCCCGTCCTCTACAGGAGCCTCGTGGAATGACCGTTTCCGCGAACGCGACGCTCGCCGAGCTGCGCGACGATCTGGCCGCCGGCCGCCTCACCTCGGAGGCGCTGACCCGCTTCTATCTCGAACGCATCGCCACGGTGGACGCGAAGCTGTTCTCGGTGCGCGAGCTGAATCCGGAGGCGCTGGACCTCGCGCGCGCCAGTGATGCGCGGCGCAAGCGCCGTCCGCTGGAAGGCCTGCCGATCCTGCTGAAGGACAACATCGCCACCCGCGACAAGCAGCACCTCACCGCCGGGTCGCTGGCGCTGGAGGGGGCGCAGGCCAGGCGCGACGCGACGGTGACCGCGCTGCTGCGCCGCGCCGGGGCGGTGGTGCTGGGCAAGGCCAACCTGACCGAGTTCGCCAACATCCTCGCGGTGGGCATGCCCTCCGGCTACTCCTCGCTGGGCGGGCAGGTGCGCAACCCCTACGCCACGGAACTCGATGCCAATGGCATTCCCCTGGTGATGCCGGGCGGGTCGAGCGCCGGATCGGCCGTGGCGGTGGCGGCCGGGCTGTGCGCGGCGTCGATCGGCACGGAGACGTCGGGCTCGCTGCTGTCGCCGGCCAACATGAACGGGCTGGTGACGGTGAAGCCGACGGTTGGCCTGGTCAGCCGCGCGGGCATCCTGCCGATCGCCGCCAGCCAGGACACCGCCGGGCCGATGACCCGCACGGTGCTGGATTCCGCCCTGCTGCTGAACGTGCTTGCCGCCGCCGATGCCGACGACCCCGCCACCGCCAGGCTGCGCCGCGCCCCCGACTACACCGCCGATTTGCGCGCGGACGGGCTGCGCGGCATGCGCATCGGCATTCCCAGCGACCCCGACGATCCCGGCAACGACGTGTATTTCGGCCCGCTGCCGCCGCGCGCCAAGGCGCTGATGGCGCAGGTGATCACCGCGCTGGCCGATTGCGGCGCGGTGCCGGTGGTGGCGAACATGCCCACCGCCGGCTGGATCGGCGGCCCCGGCACGGAAATGGCGGTGCTGAACCGCAATCCGCTCAGCCCCGCGCGGCACAGCGTGGCGCGGGTGTCCACCGTGTTCCTGTATGAGTTGAAGCACGACCTCAACGCCTTCCTGGCCGACTGGATGCGCGGCACGTCGATGCGCGACATGGCCGACATCATCGCCTTCAACGCGGCGAACCCGGAGCGCGCCCTGCGCTTCGGCCAGGACCTGTTCCTCGCCGCCGAGGCCACCAGCGGCACGCTGAAAGATCTGGAATACCGCGCCGCGCGGCGAAGCGACCTGCGCGCCGCGCGCGCGCTGGGGCTGGACACGTATTTCCGCACCCACAAGCTCGATGCGGTGCTGTTCCCCGGCAATGCCGGGGCGGCGATCGCGGCCAAGGCGGGCTATCCCAGCGTGCAGGTGCCGGCCGGGTTCATCGGCGCCGACACCACGCCGGATTACCCGATGGGCGCGACGTTCTGCGGCCCGGCCTGGAGCGAGGCCGACCTGCTGCGCATGGCCTTTGCCTTCGAGCAGGCCACCCAGGCGCGGCGGCCGCCGGCGATTTAGCTAGGCGGTTGCTGGAAGTTTCTTGCGGTAGCCGAAGCTGCGCTCGATGCGGCCGAGGATGTGGTCGCCGGCGGTGGTGGGCTCGTAGTGGGAGTCCGCTTCCGGCGTGCCGAGCTGGCGGGGATCGACCATCGCCTTGAAATCGGGGTCGTAGAAGGTGGCGATGGAGAAGCGCTCGCGACCCGAGCGGTTGACCACGCGGTGGGGCGTGGAGGCGTAGCGATCGTTGGTCCAGCGGCCCAGCAGGTCGCCGACATTGACCACCAGCGTGCCGGGGATCGGCGGGGCGGGGATCCAGCTCTGGCTGGAGCGTTCCAGCACTTCCAGCCCGCCATTGTCGTCCTGCCACAGCAGAGTAATGCAGCCGAAATCGGTGTGCGGCGCCACGCCGAACTGCTCGGCATCGTCCAGCGCGGGCTGCGGCGGGTAGTAGATGATCTGGGTGCGTTGCAGCCGCTTGCGGTATTTGTCGATGAAGAAATCCTCCGCGAGGCCGAGCGACACGGCGACGCAGCGCATCAGCTCGGCGCCGCTGGCGCCGATGGCCTCGTAGTAGTCCGACAGCGTGCTGCGGAATTCCGGCATGTCCGCGGGCCAGTTGTTCGGGCCGCGCAGTTTCTCGCCGGCCAGAACGTCTGGGTCGTCTTCGGGAAGTTCAAGGCCGATGCTGTAGAATTCCTTGTAGTCCGGCTTGTTCGCCTGGTACATCAGCGCGTCGCCCAGCGCGTTGAAGCCGCGGTGCTGGGCATTCACCGCCACCTTGCGCTTGTCTTCCAACGGCTGGCGGAAGAACAGCTTGGCCTGCGTCACGGTGGCCTCGATCAGCGCCTGCTTCAGACCGTGGCCGGTGATGTAGAAGAACCCGGGGCCTTCGCAGGCCTCGCGGATGGCGGCGGCGGTTTGCGCCATCGCGCCCGGCGTGCCCGCGCGCGCGGCGGTGAGATCGATGATCGGTAGCACCGGCTTTCCTGTCCCTGCTGATGGGACGGAAGTTTACAGTCGTGGGTCAGTGATGCAACATCGGCATGGCCGATGCGCTTCGATCGCATCTTCGGACACACTTCAGCAACAGAGTTGGACGGCGACATGACAGAATTTTCCCGGCGGCGCGTGATCGTTTCCGCGGCGATGGCCACCACGCTGGCGGCAGGGCGGGCGCGGGCGGCGGAGGACGCGCTGGCGCGGGTGAAGAAGTCGGGCGAGCTGAAGGTGGGCACGGAGACGCAGTTCGCGCCGTTCGACTTCCTGGAGAACGGCAAGGCCGTCGGCCTGAACTACGACGTGTTCGCCGAGATCGGCAAGGAAATGGGGGTGAAGATCAACTGGGTGGCGCTGCCTTGGGAGAGCGTGCTGCCCGGCCTCGATGCCGGCAAGTTCGACATGGTGGCGGGACCCGCGACCATCACCAAGGCGCGGTCGGAGCGCTACCGCTTCTCGCCGCCGGTGGCGGAGGCGACGGTGGCGCTGATGAAGCGCGCCTCGGACAAGTCCCTCACCAAGCCTGCGGATATCGCGGGCAAGGCGGTGGGGTCGGGCAAGGCGACGGCGCAGCTGGCGCAGTTGCAGAAATACGGGGCGACCCTGAGCCCGCCGCCCACGGTGCGCGAGTATGTCGATTTCAGCCAGGCCTATGCCGACCTCGCGGCCGGGCGCATCGTCGCGGTGGCGAATTCGCTGCCCAACATCGCCGATGCCGCGGCCAAGCAGAAGGACGTGTTCGCGGTGGTGCTGCCGCCGTTCGGGGAGAAATCCTATTTCGGCTATATCGGCCGCAAGGACCCGGAATACGCCGCGCTGATGGACGCGTTCGACGCCGCGTTCCTGAAGGTGAAGGCGGATGGGCGGCTGGCCAAGCTGCAACAGAAATGGTTCGGCCAGAGCTTCGACACGCCGGACAAGGCGCCGACACCCGCCGTCTGAATCCGCATGCGGATTTCGGCCCGACCTGTTCGAGGGTGGCGCCGTGCTCGATGCCGTCAAGGGGCGCTTCGCTTAAGAACCCTTGACGGCATCTGCGCGCGACGCCTCGCGGGTGGCAGGCCGGGGCAGGAAAGCGGCCCTTTTCAGCCGAACAGGAAAGCTGGGAAGGACTCTCGACACATCGGCCGCCGATGCTCTGGACGCACATAATCCTCCTCGGCCAGGGCGCCATCATGACCGTGGCGATCAGCGCGGTCGCCATCACCGTCGGCTTCGCGCTGGGCGTGCTGGTCTGCGCGGCACGGCTGTCGCCCGTGGCGGGACTGCGCGGCCTCGGCGCCGCCTATGTCAGCTTCTTCCGCGGCGTGCCGCTGCTGGTGATGCTGCTGCTGATCTACCATTTGCTGCCGGCCATCGGCATCGACGTGCCCGGCGTGGTCGCCGCCATCATCGGCCTGACGCTGAGCACCGCGGCCTACCAGGCCGAGAATCTGCGTGGCGGCTTCCTCAATGTCGGCACCGGCCTGGTGGAGGCGGCGCGCATGGTGGGGCTGAACGCGCGGCAGATCCTGCTGCGCATCCGCCTGCCCATCGCGCTGCGGCTGGTGTTTCCCGCCGTGGTCAACGAGGCGATCATGCTGCTGAAGGCCTCCTCGCTGGTCTCGGTGGTGGGTGTCGCGGATATCACGCGCGACGCGCAGAACCTCGCCTCCAGCACCTACCGGCCGATCGAGGCCTTCACCATCGCCGGCGCCTACTACCTGCTGCTGAACATCGTGCTGTCGGGTGGCGGGTCCAGCCTGTCGCGCATGCTCGGGCGGCACCGCGCATGAATTTCGATCCCGCTCTCATCCTCGCCTCGCTGCCCGACGTCGCCACGGGCATGGCGATCACCATCCTGATGTGGCTGGGCGGCAGCTTCATGGGCCTCGCCCTCGGCCTCGCCGTTTCCATCGCGCGGCGCTGGGGCGGGCGATGGGCGCGGCTGGTGCTCGACGCCTATGTCGGGCTGATGCGCGGCACGCCGTTCCTGGTGCAGCTGTTCCTGCTCTACTACGGCGGCCCCTATGCCGGGCTCGATCTGGAGCCGGTGCAGGCCGGGCTGCTGGGGCTGACGCTGTACAGCGCCGCCTATTTCGCCGAAATCTTCCGCGGGGGATTCGAGGCGATCCCGCGCGGGCATGTGGAGGCGGCGGTCTGCGTCGGGCTGACCCAGGCGCAGATCATCCGCCGCATCCTGCTGCCGGAAATGACGCTGCTGGTGCTGCCCAGCCTGATCAACATGTTCACCCTGCTGGTGAAGGAGACCGCGGTGCTGTCGATCATCACGGTGCCGGAGCTGACGATGGTGATCACCGCCATCGGCTCGGCCAATTTCGCCTTCGCCGAGGCCACCTTCCTGCTGGCGGTGAGCTACTGGGCGATCGTGGAAATCACCGGCCTGATCGGCCGGTTCATCGAGGGGCGGCTGGGCCGCTACCGGCTGGTATGAGCGAACACGCGGCGGCCATCACGCTCGAAGGCGTGGGCAAGAGCTTCGGCGACAACCGGGTGCTGACGGGCATCGATCTCACCATCCGCCATGGCGAGGTCACCTGCCTGCTCGGCCCCTCCGGCTCCGGCAAGAGCACGCTGCTGCGCTGCCTCGCCTTTCTCGAGGAGCATACGGAGGGGATCATCCGCATCGCCGGCGAGCCGATGGGTTTCGCGCCCGCCGCCGATGGCGGGCGCAAGCGCCTGCCGGACGCGGCGATCGGCCGGGTGCGGCGCAATCTCGGCATGGTGTTCCAGCAGTTCAACCTGTGGCCGCACATGACCGCACTCGGCAACGTCGCCGAGGCCCTGCGCCTGGTGCGGCGGATGGACCGCGCCACCGCCGAGGCCCGCGCGCTGGCCCAGCTCGAACATGTCGGCCTCGCCCATCGCGCCGGCCACTACCCGTCCGAACTCTCCGGTGGCCAGCAGCAGCGCGTCGCCATCGCCCGCGCGCTGGCGATGGAGCCGAAGATCGTGCTGTTCGACGAACCAACCTCCTCGCTCGATCCCGAACTGACCGGCGAGGTGCTGTCGGTCATGCGCGGGCTGGCGCAGGAAGGCATGACGATGGTGGTGGTGACCCACGAAATCGGCTTCGCGGCACAGGTGGGCGAGCATATCGTGTTTCTCGACCAGGGCCGCATCCTGCTCGAAGGCCGCGCCGCCGAGGTGTTCCAGGCACCGCGCCACCCGCGCCTCGCGCAATTCCTGCAGACCTACGTGGATCGCGGCGCGTCGCTGGTGCTTCAGGAGTAGAAGATCAGCGGCTGATCACGATGTTTCCGAACCCGTCGAGCCGCACCCCGGCGCCCGGCGGCACCAGGCAGGTCGCGTCGTATTCCTGCACGATCACCGGCCCCACCCACGGTCCGCGCGCCAGCGCCGCGCGGTCCAGCACCGGCGTGTAGGTCCAACCCGTGCCGGGGAACCAGGCGTGCCGTCCCTCCGGCACCGGTGCCGCGACCGGCGGGATGCGATCCGGCAGGCGTGGGGTGTCCGGCAGGCCGCGGCCGATAATGGAGAGCGCGATCAGCTCCACCGGCTCGCCCGTTGGCGCGCGGAACCCGTAAGTGCGCGCATGCTCTTCCGCGAACGCTTCGGGCAGGGCGGCGGCGACATCCAAGCCCTCCGGCAGACTCACGGACAATTCGCTGGACTGGCCGACATAGCGGGCAAGGGCGGATAGCGCGAAGGCGCGTCGGTCGGGCGGGAAGCCCTCCTGCTCCAGCCGGTTCTCCGCGCTGTCGCGCAGGGAGACGATGGCGCCGTCGAGCAGGCCGCGATCCGGCGCGTCGAGCCGCATGCGCAGCGAGCGCGTGGCGTGGTGCTCGGTATCCGCCAGCAGCAGGCCGAAGGCGGAGAACAGGCCGGGCATCGGCGGCACGATCACCTCGGCGATGCCGAGTTCGGCGGCGATGCCCGCCGCGAAGAGCGGGCCGTTGCCACCGAAGGCGAGCATGGTGAACTCGCGCACGTCCCGCCCGCGCTCCACGGACACGGCGCGGATCGCGCGCATCATCGTCGCCGACGCCAACTGCAACATGCCGTGCGCCGCCTGCTCGACGCCGAGATTCAAGGGGCGTGCGAGCTGCGTCTCGATCGCCGCCCAGGCCGCGTCGCGATCCAGCGCCAGCGTGCCGCCGGCCAGGCCCGCGGGGTCGAGATAACCGAGGGCGAGGTTGCAGTCCGTGATGGTCGACGCGGTACCGCCGCGCTGGTAGCAGACCGGGCCTGGATCGGCGCCGGCCGAGGCCGGCCCCACCTTCGGCGCGCCGGCCGCGTCCAGCGCGCAGATCGAGCCGCCGCCGGCGCCGACCTCGGCGAGGTCGATGGCCGGCAGCTTCAGCATGTAGCCGGCGCCCACCAGCAACCGTGCCCCGGCCATCACCCCGGCGCCGACTTCCATCGCCTCCGCGCGCAGCACCTCGCCGTTCTCCACCAGCCCGGCCTTGGCGGTGGTGCCGCCCATGTCCAGCGTGACCAGCCGCTTCAGATCGAGCCGCCGCGCCAGCACCGCCCCGCCCACCACGCCGGCGGCCGGGCCGCTCTCCACGATGCGCGCGGGAAATTCGGCGGCGAGAGGGGCGGAGGTCAGGCCGCCATTCGACTGCATCAGCTGCAGCCCGGCGAAGATGCCGTTGTCCTTCAGCCGCGCGTTCAGCGCCGTGAGATAGGCGCGCAAGGCCGGCTGGATATAGGCGTTCACCACGGTGGTACTGGTGCGCGGGTATTCCTTGATCTCCGGCAGGATTTCGTGGCTGACGGAAATCGCGACGCCCGGCAGCGCCGCGCGCAGGGCGGCGGCCACCACCTGCTCGTGGCGCGGATTGGCGTAGCTGTGCAGCAGGCAGATGGCGACGCTCTCCACGCGTTCGGCGATCAGCCGGCGTATGGCGGCGGCGACGCTGGCCGGGTCGAGCGCCGCGGCGATGCCGCCGTCCGGCCGCGTCTTTTCCGCGACCTCCAGCCGCAGCGCGCGCTCCACCAAAGGCGGCGGCTTGGTCCAGCCCATGTCGTACAGGCGCGGCATGCGCAGGTCGCGAATTTCCAGAACGTCGCGGAAGCCGCGCGTGGTGATCAGCGCGGTGCGCGCGCCGACACCCTGGAGGATGGTGTTGGAGCCGACGGTGGTGGCGTGCAGCACCGCCGCCACCTCGTCGCCGTGCAGCAGGGCGCGCAGCCCGGTGTCGATGCCGATGCTGTAGTCGGCCGGGGTGGACGGGGTCTTGTGGGTGCGCAGCGATCCGTCGGCGGCAATGGCCACGAGATCGGTGAAGGTGCCGCCGATATCGATGCCGATGCGCAGGCTCACGGCGTGGCCTCATGCAGCGGCCGCCACGCGACGTCCGGCGCCGGCCCCCGCTCGGCGCGCAGCCTGTCGCGCAATTCCCGCGTGGCGCCTTCGTCGATCGTCCCGCCGGTGGCGACCACGCCATAATCGCGCGCGGCGCCCGCGATCGTCACCAGCCCGTCGCGAATATCCTTGGCCACGGCTATGGGATCGCGATCGAGCGGGCTGCCCCAGCCGCCGGCGCCGGGCAGTTCGTGGCGGAACATTTCGCCGGCACGTAGCGTCATCGTCAGCTTGGCCGGCACCAGTTCCTCCTCGCCCTCGCGGCCGAGCAAATTGCGGCTGGGCGTGCCCGGCCCGCCGCCCTGCAAGCCGTAGGGTAAGTGGGTGCGCCGGTCGGCGCGCACCTGCAGCACGCCCTCCTCGGCCAGCATGCGCCAGGTACGACGCAGCGAGACGCCGCCACGAAACTTTCCCGGCCCGCCGGTGTCCGGCAGCATTTCGTAGTCCAGCACCTCCAGCGGGTTCTCCGCCTCGATCACTTCCACGCTGAAGCTGGCCATGTTGGCGAACATGTTGGTGTTGCCGTCCAGCCCGTCCGCCCAGGGCCGCGCGCCCCAGGCACCCGAGAGGAAATCGACATAGATGAATGGCCGACGCTCGCTGTCGTAGCCGCCGATGGTGATGCCGGTGTTGCCCCCGTCGGAGGCGGCGAACACCCGGTCCGGATACAGCTTCGCCAATGCGCCGAAGGCGCAGTCCGCCACCCGGAACCCGGTCAGCCCGCGCGCGGCGCAGGCGGCGGGCAGCACGCCGTTGGTGATGGTGCCGGGCGGGGCGATCACCTCGATGCAGCGGAACACGCCGTCGTTGTTCGGCATGTTGATGGACATCACGCATTTCGCCGCGGTGAAGCTGGCGGCGGCGGTGTAGCTGAACGTGTTGTTGATCGCCCCCTTCACCTGCGGGGCGGAGCCGGTCCAGTCCAGCACCATGTGGCTGCCCTGCTTGCGCACGGTGCAGACCAGCTTGATCGGCACGCCGGCATCGATCTGGTCGTCGTCGATCCAGTCGGTGAAGCTGGCCTCGCCATCCGGCAGTTCGGCCAGGCAGTGGCGGGCGAGGCGCTCGCTGTGGTCCATCGTCTCGTCCATCAGCGCGCGCACGCCGTCCACGCCGTGGCGGGAGACGAGATCGCCCATGCCGCGCGCGGCGATCTCGCAGGCGGCGAGCTGGGCGCGCAGGTCGCCCATCACCCGGCCGGGCAGGCGCACGTTGCGCTCGATCATGCGCAGCAGCGTGGCGTTGGGCACGCCGCGCTCGTGCAGCTTCAGCGGCGGGATGCGCAGCCCCTCGGCATAGATTTCCGTGCTGTCGGAGGCGTTGGAGCCGGGCACCCGGCCGCCGACATCGGTGTGGTGGCAGATCGTCGCCGCCCAGGCCACCACCACGCCGTCCGCGAAGATCGGGCGGAAGACGAAGATGTCCGGCAGGTGCATGCCCCCGTCATAGGGGTCGTTCATGGTCAGCACGTCGCCGTCGTGGATGTCGTCGCCGAAATGGCGCAGGCAGGATTGCAGGGCGATGGGGATGGAACAGAGATGGCCGGGCAGGCTCAGCCCCTGCGCCACCAGACGGCCGCGCGCGTCGCACACCGCCGTGCTGTAGTCCATGATGTTCTTCAGCACGCCGGAATAGGCGGCGCGGTAGATGGTGAGCGCCATCTCGTCGCCGATGGCGATGACGGCGTTGCGGAACAGCTCGGCGGTGATGGCGTCGATCATGGGCCGGCATGATTGCAGGCGTCCGCGTGCGACGGAAGGGCGGGCTTTGCCGGTCGATGCGGATTCTATAAACTTCGCCGTCAGCTATGAGCAGCCAATCCGCCCTTCCGCAAGACGACGGCGAATCGCAGACCGAGCGTGCCTATGGAAGGCTGCGCGAGGAGATCCTGCACGGTGCGCTGATGCCGGCCGAACGGCTGCGCGCCGCCGAGTTGCACGACCGCTACCAGCTCGGCCTGACGCCGATCCGCGAGGCGCTGATGCGCCTGTCCAGCGAGGGGCTGGTGGTGGCGGAGACGCATCGCGGTGCCCGGGTGGCCGACGCCTCGGCCGGCGACCTCGCCGACCTGATGGCCACGCGGCGGGACATCGAGCGGCTGTGCCTCACCCAGGCGATCGCCGCCGGCGATGCCGCGTGGGAGGCGGAGATCGTCGCCGCCATGCACATGCTCTCCCGCGCCAGGCTGCCGGACGGCAAGTCCGATCGCGCCGCCGCCCTGCATTGGGAACGCGAGCATCGCCGCTTCCATTTCGCGCTGATCGCCGCCTGCCCCTCCGCCTGGCTGAAGCGGTTCTGGACCACGCTCGCCGACCATTCCGAGCGCTATCGCAAGATCCGCCTGCTGCACCGCGCCGATCCGCAGGCGCTGGTGCGCGACCTGGAGGCGGAGCACCGCACCATCATGCAGGCGGTGCTCGACCGGGACACGGAGCGCGCGGTGGCGCTGATGGACGAGCATCTCCGCGCCACCGAACGTGGCGTCGTGCCGTTCCTCGTGGCGCGGACTCGAAATGGGACGCAGCGCACGCGCGACGGACGCGGGGCCGATCCGGCGCGGGGGGACGGATCTTAGAGTTTTCCACGCGGCCCGCCGATGCGCGGGCGGGATGGAAACATGACGCTTTCGAACGTGATCGCATCGCGCCGGCCGTACCGGCGCCTGTTGTTGGCGGCGGCGCTGGCCGCGGCACCGGGCGGCGCCCATGCGCAGCTCGCCAACGTCAATCCCAGCGCGGTATCGCCGCCACCACCCCCCTTCACCGCCATCCCGGCACAGACGCCGGGGCCCGGATCCATCACGGTGCGGCTGGATGCGCGCATCAACAGCTATTTCAACGTGGGCAGCGACAGCGGGCGTAACGCCACCGTCGTCACCCCCAACGGCGCCAACGGCCAGCCCAACACCAAGCTCGCGAACTACGCCTTCGGCAGCTACGCAAGGCTGTTCCCTGCCTTCGATGGCATTGCCGGCAATGGGCTGAAATACGGCGCCTTCCTGGAAATCCGGCAGGATCAGGGCGCGCCGCCCGGGGGCGGCGTGAACGGCAGCATCTCCGCCTCCAACCGCTCGCGCGCGGCGCTGTTCTACCGGCGGCAATTCGCCTATGTCGGTGCCGACCAGTACGGCACGCTGCGCTACGGCGCCACCGACCAGGCCACCGGCCTGCTGCTGACCGGTACGTTCGAGAACTTCAACGATGGCGGCTGGAACGGCGACAAGCCGAGCTATTTCACCAACGGCACCACCCTCACCTGGCCGTTCCCCGGCCAGGCGATCCTCGGGGTGACGGAAAAAATCGTCTATCTCTCGCCGCAGTACCAGGGCTTCGATTTCGGCCTGTCGTTCGAGCCGAACACCGGCGTGATGAATGGCGGGCCGGGCAATTGCCCGTACAACTACACCTCTCCCTCACCCGTGGGTGTCAACGGGCCGCTGAACCAGGGCAACGGCACGGGGTGCGACGCGGCGAGCGCCACCGCCACCGGTGATGCCGCGCGCCGGCGCAACATGGTCGATGGGGCCCTGCGCTGGCGTGGCGTGCTGGGACCGGTGGGCATCGCGGCGACGGTGGGCGGTATGGTGGGCGGGCGGGTGCTGGACAATTCCACCCCGGCCGCCGCCACCCAGTTCACCAATCTCTCGGTGTTCGACACCGGGCTGGTCTTCACCTATGGCGGCCTCGCGCTGGGCGGGCACATCACCACCGGCCAGGCCAATGGCAGCTTCAACCTCAAGCAGAGCGGCCAGCGCAATTCCTTCGCCTGGCTGGCCGGCGGGTCCTACGCGTTCGGGCCGTTCATTATCGGTGCCAGCTACTTCGACTATGCCAGCGCGGGCGTGAAGGGCGCGCTGTCCGACCCAACGGTGGGCAACCGCCGCGAGCAGGGCATCTCCGCCGGCGGCACCTATACTTTCGCGCCGGGGATGAACGTGTTCCTCAGCTATCTCTACGGCACCCGCGCGCAGGGCGGGTTCGATTTCCTTTCGGGCGCGGTGTCTTCCGCCGGTGCGCGTGTGGTGACGCACAACAACGTGCTGGCGCAGGGCATTCAGATCGGCACGCAGTTCCGCTGGTAGGGATCAGCCGCGCCGGAAGCGGGTCGCCCCGGCGAGCAGGAAAAGGGCGCCGAGCATCGCCGCCCAGGATGCCGGCTCGGGAACCGCCGAGGTGGTTCCGATCTCGCCGGCCAGCGAGAAGCTCATGTTGAACGGCGTGGAGACGAATATGTCGGTGCCCACCCGCAGCCAGTCCGGGTCGATGTCCTGGTTGCGGGCCCATGTCTGCAGGTCCGGCGTGAAGGGGGTGGTGCCAGCGCCGGTGATCGGGCGGGCGGCGGACAGCCAGTAGAAATAGTTGCCGGTGTCCAGCGTCACGATCGGCACGAAGAAATAATGGTCCGCATCCAGCGTCAGCGGGGTTGTGAAAGTGAAGGAGAGCGATACCTCGACGCCGCTCAACGGCCCGTCGCCGCCGGTCGCCTGGTTGGGGCTGGCATTGATGCCGCCAAGGAACAGGGAATTGGCGGCGGTGAAATTGGGGGAGAGGGTGGTCGTGGTGAAGCTGATCTGCGACAGGGCCGAGGACAGCGAGGCCGCCGCGACATCGGAGGGCGAATTCACCCGCGTGGGCACCACATGGGTGGCGCCGGTATTCGAATCCTCAGGATAGACCCGGTAGATCTCCACCTCGACCGACCGGATGGTGGCGGTCGCCGCCGAGGTGCCGTTGATCAGCGCCGTCAGCGTTCCGCCGGTCAGCGTGGTCTGGCTGGACAGGACGAAATCGTCCGCGACGTCGTTGTGCCGGGTCTGGCCCCCGGTCACCAACGCGGCCTGCCCATCGGTGGTACCGGTGTTGAACAAGAAGGGGGCGGCACGAGCGGCCGGGGCCGCGAGGGTCAGCAGGGCACAGGCGATGGCCGCCTTGTTCAATGCACCGGTCATGAAGGGCCTTCCAATGCGAAGCGCGTTCAATGCCCGCATGCTGGCAGCCCGCCCGGCCGGGCGAAAGATTTTTCACGAACCCGTGCCGGACCGACCGCATCACATTCCGCGGAACCGCGCGGCGGCGTAGGGCGCCGCGTCGATCGGCCCGTCCGGCGTGTCGGGCCGCTCGCCGAGGACCATCCGCGCGACGATCCGCCCGCTGGCCGGCCCGCCGGTCATGCCGTAATGGCCATGGCCGAAGGCGAGGAACAGGCCGGGGCGGCCGGGTGCCGTGCCGAGGATGGGCAGGCTGTCGGGGGTGGAGGGGCGGAAGCCCATCCACAGGCTGGGCGTGCCGTGGGTCAGGCCGGGGAACAGGCGCCGCGCCTGGGCGGCGAGCAACTCGGCGCGGCGCTCGTCCGGCGGTGCGTCCAGCCCGGCGAATTCCACCGTGCCGGCCACGCGCAGCCCGCCCTCCATGGGCGTGAGGCCGAAGCCGCGCGATTTGTAGCTCAGCGTGTGGCGCGGCAGAACGCTCGGCTCCGGCAGCATGGCGTGGTAGCCGCGCTCGGTCTCCAGCGGCAGGCGCAGGCCGAGCGGGGCGAGCAGCGTGTTCGACCACGCCCCGGCCGCCACCACCACGGCTTGGGCGGGGTGGTTGGCGGCGTTGGTCATCACCGTGAAGCCGCCACCCTCGCGCGGGATCAGCTTCATCGCCCGCTCCGCCAGCAGCATGCCGCCCTCCTGCTGGAACAGCGCGCCGAGCGTGCGCACCAGCCGGGCGGGGCTGACGGTGAAGCCGTTGCCGGGCACGAACAGCGCGCGTTTCACGCCGGGCGCGATGCCCGGCACCATCTGGCGCAGTTCTTCCGGCGCCAGCACCTGGGCGGCGATGCCGTGGCGTTCGCGGATCTCCCGTTCCAGCGCGGCACCCGGCGATTCCTCGGCATCGTCCCACAGGCTGATCTGACCCACGGGGCGGATGAGGTCGGCGTAGAGGTCAGGTCCGAGCAGTTCCCGCCAGCCGGCGAAGGCCGGCCGGTGCAGCGCGCGCATCGCCGCGGCGATCGCCATCACCCGGTCCCGCCGCCCGGCCCGCACCCAGCGCAGCAGCCAGGGCAGGGCGCGCGGGAAATAGGCGGGGCGCACGGCCAGCGGCCCCATCGGATCGGACAGCCAGCCGGGCACCCGGCGCAGCATACCGGGCATGGCGATCGGCGTCGCGGTGTCCGCGCTGATCATGCCGGCATTGCCGAACGACGCGCCCCCGGCCGGCGGCAGCGGATCGATCACCGCCACCTGCCGCCCGCCCCGCTGGAGATGCAGCGCCGTGCACAGCCCGGCCACGCCGGCGCCGATCACGATCACGTCCGGCGGTGGGGTCATCGGGCCTTGGCCCCTCCGCTCATGCGTCCGACAGGATATGGATCGCCCGCGCCGCGATCATCTCGCGCGTCTTCGCCGCGTAGGCCGCCATATGGGCGGAGGCACCATGGGCGCGCAGATCCTCCATCGTCTCCCATTTCTCGATCACCACGAAGCTGTCCGGCCCCAGCTTCGCCTGATTGGCGCCGGCATCCGCGGCGTCGATGGCCGGGCGGTATTCGATGCAGCCCTTCTCCGCGTGCACGTTCGGCACGTTGGCGCGGAAATGGGTCAGCACCTCCTCCCGCTTGCCGGGCTTGGTGGTGATCATGGCGAGGACGTGGATCATGGCGAGGCTCCGTGAGGGGTCTATTCGATGAACGGCGCGACGACGCGCCGGCGGCCGAGCAGGAACGCGTCGGCCACGTGCTGGAGGGGTGTCAGGTCCATGTCGCTCTCGCCGCGCGAAACGAGGTCCACGAAGCGGCGGTAGATGGCGTTGTATTCCTCGTCCGGCCCGCCGGAGACCAGCTTGCCGTCATCGGTCAGGATGCGGCCGCCCTTTTGCAGCAGCACCTCGCCCGCATCGGTATCCACCGCGATGTCCCAGCTCTGCGGCCCGGTCTGGCGGAAATCGAATTCCGCCTCGATCGGCACGCCTGCCGTATCGGCGAAGGCGAGTTCGGCCGCGATGGGCGAGGCGCAGTTCTCGGGAAAGGACAGCTCCGCCCGCGTCAGATGGAAGGGGCGCGGCAGTATGGCGGTGAGGATGGACAGCGCGTTGATGCCGGGGTCGAACACCCCCAGCCCGCCCGGCTCCCAAATCCAGCCCTGACCGGGGTGCCAGACGCGCACATCCTCCTTCCACGCCACCCGCACGGCGCGGATGGCCCGCCCGGCCAGCAGCGCGCGGGCCGGGGCGACGGCGGGGGCGAAGCGGGAATGCCAGGTGGCGAACAGCGTGCGCCCGGCCTGCCGCGCGGCGGCCTCCAGCGGCAGCAGCGCGCTGACCGTGTCGGCCGGCGGCTTTTCCAGCAGCACATGCAGCCCGGCGGCCAGCGCGGCGGCGGCCTGCCCGGCCCGTACCTGCGGCGGCGTGCACAGCGCCACCGCGTCGATCCCGCCCGCCGCCAGCAGTGCGTCGAGCGTGGCGAAATTCGCCAGGCCGGGCAGGGAGGCGTTGCGGCTCGCGATGGCCGTCAGCGTGATCCCGGGTGTGGCCGCGATGGAAGCGAGGTGCTGGTCGCGCGCGATCTTGCCCAGCCCGACGATGGCGAGCCGGATCGTCATTTGCCCCACCGCAGCACCACCGGGTCGAGCGCGCGGGCGATCTCCAGCAGCCCCTTGCGCGTTTCCGGGTGCATCTCCGGCAGCGGCTTGCGCACCCGGTCGCTGCGTATCACCCCGCCTTCCTTCATCAGCGCCTTGCAGGCGGCCAGGCCGCATTGCCGGTTCTCGTAGTTGATCAGCGGCAGCCAGCGCGTCCAGGCGGCCATGGCGGCGGCGCGGTCGCCGGCGAAATACGGGTCGGTGATCTGGCGGATGCCGTCGGGGTAGCCGCCGCCGGTCATCGCCCCGGTGGCGCCGGCGTCGAGATCGGCCATCAGGGTGATCGCCTCCTCGCCATCCCACGGGCCGACGATCGCCTCGCCGCCCTGGGCGATGAGGTCGCGCAGCTTGGCCGCGGCGAAGGGCACCTCGATCTTGAAATAGGCGATGTTGGCGATCTCGCGTGCCATCCGGGCCAGGAACGCGGCGGAGAGCGGCGTGCCCGCCACCGGCGCGTCCTGGATCATGATCGGGATGGTGATGGCGTCCGACACGGTGCGGAAGAACTCGTGGATCGCCGGCTCCGGCACGCGGAAGGTGGCGCCGTGATAGGGCGGCATCACCATCACCATCGCCGCCCCCGCCTGCTGCGCGCGGGCGGAGCGCTCGGCGCAGATATGCGAGGCGAAATGCGTGGTGGTCACGATCACCGGCACGCGGCCGGCGACATGCGCCATCACGCAATCCAGCACCTGGTCGCGCTCGGCGTCGGTTAGCACGAATTGCTCGGAGAAATTGGCCAGAATGCACAGGCCTTCGGACCGCGCGTCGATCATGCAATCGACCGCCCGCTTCTGGCCTTCGAGGTCGAGCGTGCCGTCATCGTGGAAGATGGTGGGCACGACCGGGAAAACGCCGCGATAGGTCATGCTCCCGCTCCCGCCGCGTATTTGCCGGTGAGCTGCGGCGTGTGCCCGTCCTTGCCCTGCATCTGCCACTCGAGCCGCGTCTCGCGCCCCCAGCTCCGCTTGAGGTCGTCGCGCACGTGGAAGACCAGCCGGCCGAGCCCCTGGGTTTCCAGCTCCACCTTGTCGCCGTCCTGGAAGCTGGACAGGCCGCGATGGTTGGTGCCGGTGGCCAGGATGTCGCCCGGCTCCAGCGTGTGGATGGAACTCGCCCATTCGATGCAGCGGGCGATCTTGTGCGCCATGTCGGAGGTGTTGAAATCCTGCTTCAGCGCGCCGTTCACCCACAGCTTGATCTGCAGCTTCTGCGGATCGGCGATCTCGTCGGCGGTGATGATCCACGGGCCGGTCGGCGCGAAGGTGTCGCGCGACTTCATCTGGAAGAAGGACTGGCTGGCCGGCACCATGCCGCGCGCCGAGCCGTCGATGAAGTTCATGTAGCCGAACACATGGCCCATCGCCTCGGCGGCGGACACCCGGGTGGCGCGCTTGCCGATCACCACGGCCATCTCCGCCTCGCCCTCGAAGATGGTGGCGGCGAGGTCGGGCAACATCATCGTGTCGCCGGGGCCGATGATCGCGCTGGCCGATTTGTGGAAGGCGTTGATGGGGGGCGGCTCGGTCAGCGTGCCGTCCTCCATGTAGTTCACCGCCATGCACACGATGTTCCGCGGGGCGGGGATGGGCGGGCCGAGCTTCACCGAGGACAGCGCCAGCGCCGGCCCCTTCGCCGCCTGCTCCAGCGCCGCGCGATGCCCGGCGAAGCCGGCGATCAGCGCGGGCATGCTCGGCGCGACCGACGAGATATCGACGATGCTGTCGGCGCCGGTCACGAGGCCGAGCCGGCCGCCGTTGAAGGTGGCGAGTTTCATGAGCGTTTCCCCCGATCCTGCCGCCAGTGTGCGGCGGCGCGGTCCAGCGCGAAAGGGGGGGCGGGCAGGGGGCCGGTTTCCCGCAACGGGCACCAGCCCCGCTCGCGGATTGGTTGTGCGGGTGGCGGGCGGCTTCTAGCCTCGCCGGCCATGTCCGTCCTGTCCGCCGCCGCGCCGCTGCGCTTCCCCCATGCCGTACCGCCCGAGCCGGGCGGGATGGTGGAAATCGCGCCGGGCGTGCTGTGGCTGCGCCTCGCGCTGCCTTTCCAGCTCGATCACGTGAACATCTACCTGATCGAGGACGACGGTGGCTGGGCGATCATCGACACCGGCCTGGCCGACGACCGCACCCGCGCGGTGTGGGCCGAGGTGCTGGACCGCCGCTTGGGCGGGCGGCGGCCGACCCGGCTGATCGTGACGCATTGCCACCCCGACCATGTCGGCCTGGCCGGCTGGTTCGCGGCGCGCCACGGCCTTCCGCTGTTCATGAGCCAGACGGACTACCTGATGGCCCAGACCCTGCGCCACGACCCGGCCGCCGGCGCGGCGCCGCATCGCGACTTCTTCACCCGCCACGGGCTGCGCGACGCGGCGGTGGAGGCGCTGCTCGGCCGCGGCCATGCCTATCTGCGCATGACCGTCGATCTGCCGCCCAGCTACATCCGCCTGCGCGCCGGCGAGACGATCGATATCGGCGGCCGGCGCTTCGCGATTCTGACCGGCGCCGGCCACGCGCCCGAGCAGGTGATGCTGCTCAGCCGCGAGGACGGGCTGTTCTTCGCCGCCGACCAGGTGCTCGCCAAGATTTCCCCCAATATCGGCGTCTGGCCGTGGGAGCCGCTGGCCGACCCGCTGGGCGACTATCTCCGCTCCCTCGCGGAGCTTCGCGCCGCCGTGCCGCCGGACGCGCTGGTGCTCGCCGCGCACAACCTGCCCTTCCACGGCCTGCCCACCCGCATCGAGGAGCTGCAGCGCCACCACGACGCGCGCTGCGACGACATCGCCGCCGCCTGCGCGCGCGGGCCGCACAGCGTCGCGGAGCTCGTGCCGGTGCTGTTTCCCCGCCCGCTCGACGCGCATCAGACCGGCTTCGCCTTCGGCGAGACGCTGGCCCATGTGAACCGCATGGTGGCGCGGGGCGAGCTGGCGATGGAAGCCGGCCCGGACGGCACGCTGCTGGTCAGGGCGCGTTAGAGCGGGCGCGTGATTCAGACTTTTTGGCGATTCCGCCAAACGTCATCACGCTTTGGGCGCCAGCTCCGGGAACATCGCCCGCTCCACCAGCGCGCAGACGATGTGGATCGCCACCAGATGGATCTGCTGGATCACCGGCGTCCAGCTCGAGGGCGCGCGCAGCACCTGGTCGCACAGATGCGCCATCTCGCCGCCCCCCTCGCCGGTGAAGCCCAGCGTGGTGATGCCCTGGGCGCGCGCGCCTTGCAGGGCGGCGAGCACGTTGGGCGAGTTGCCGGAGGTGGAGATGGCCAGCAGCACGTCGCCCTCCTGTCCGAGCGCCAGCACCTGGCGGGAGAAGATGTGCTCGTAGCCGTAATCGTTGGCCGTCGCGGTCAGCGCGGAGGTGTCGGTGGTGAGCGCGATGGCGGGCAGCGGCGGATGGTCGAACATCAGCCGGGAGACGAACTCGCCGGCGATGTGCTGGGCATCCGCGGCGCTGCCGCCATTGCCGGCCACCATCAGCTTGCGCCCGGCGCGCATGGCGGCGGTGATGGTCTCGGCCATATCGATCATCACCTGCTGAAACTCAGGATCGGCGGTGAAGGCCGCGATCGCCGCGTTGGTGGCGGCAAGGTAATTCTGCGTGTAGCCGGCGGCGTCGGTCATGGTTCCGGGGTTTCCTCGTCGTCTTCCGGCGCGCCGAGCAGCCCGGCGGCGGCTTCGGCGTCCAGCGTGGTCACGTCGCGCAGCTTGCGATCCACGGCGCGGGCGCGGGTCATCGCCTTGCGCACGGAATTGGCCACCGTGCCCACCTGCTTGTCCAGCGCGCCGAGCGCATCGAGCATCTTCTGCATCTCGTGCCGCGTGGCGCCGAGCAGGCCGCGCACCTGCTCCGCCTTCACCTCCAGCGTGAGGGTGACATGGCCGAGATGGATGGTGTGCAGCAGCGCCGGGAACAGGCTGGGGCCGAGCACCAGGATGCGTTGCTGGCCGCGGCCGAGATCGTCGAGCAGGCCGGGGATGCGGGCCACCTCGGTGTAGAGCCCGTCGGTGGGCAGGTACATCACCGCGAAATCGGCGGTGGCCGGGGGCGCGATGTATTTCTCGGCGATGCGCCTGGCCTGGGCGCGCACCGCGCGATCCAGCGCGGCGCGCGCCGATTTCTCGGCCTCCGCGTCGCCCGCCTCGGCGGCGAGCAGCAGGCGTTCGTAGTCCTCCACCGGGAATTTCGCGTCGATCGGCAGGTACGGCCGATGCTCGCCGCGCACCGGCATGGCCAGCGCGAACTCCACCACCTCCGCGGAGTCCGCGCGCGGCCGCCAGTTCTCGACATAGGCGCCGGCCGGCAGCGCGTCGTCCAGCAATGCGCGCAGCTGCGTCTCGCCCCAGATGCCCCGGCTCTTCACGTTGGAGAACAGGCGGCGCAGGTCGCCGATCTGGCCGGTGACGGCCTGCACGTCGCCCATGGCGCGTTGCAGCGCGGTCATCTGGTCGCCGACGCGGGCGAAGCTGGCGGCGAATTGCTGCTCGATGGCGCCGTGCAGCTGCTCGTTCACGCTGCGGCGCAGCTGGTCGATCATCAGGTCGTTGTTCTCGCGCAGCTCACGCAGCTTGGTGTCCAGGCTGGCGCGCATCTCGCCGATCGCCGCGGCGGTTTCCTGGCGGGTGCGCGACAGGGCGGCGTCCAGCCCTGCGCCCAGGCCGCGCTCGGTGTCGGCGATGGCCGCGCGCAGCATCTCCGTCTCGCCGCGCTGGGCGGCCAGCGCCTGCTCGGCGAGGATGCGCAGCCGGTGCAGCCGCGCGCCCCAGAGCAGCACCACGACCAGGACGATCAGTGCGATGGCGGCGGCGAGCGCGTCGAAGGGAAACATCATCGCGGCTGCATAGGCCGGTTTCGCACCGGGTGAAACCAGGGCGAGAAGGGAGCCCTCTCTCAGTTCTTGCTGATGTTCCAGTACGAAATCACGTAGCCGTCCAGCACGCCGGAGATGTTCGCGCGATAGGCGTTGTTGATGTCGAACTGGCCACCGGGCACGTAGGGAATGAACTGCCAGGCGTGTTTCTGGAAGGTCTCGAACGCCGCCTTGCGCGCCTCGGCGTCCGGTGCCGCCAGCACCGCCTGGCGCAGCGCCTCGCCCTCGAGGTCGCAGGGCCGGCCCATCGAGCTGGTGGCGCCGGCGCCGCAGGTGGAATCGAGCGCCACATTGGTCAGCGGGTTGAACCAGGTGCCGCCCAGCGAATAGGTGCCCACCAGGTTCCAGCCGGTGCGGTCGGTCGGCTGCCGGGGCGTGTTCACCCGTTTGAACACGTCGGCCCAGTCGCCCATCTGCAGATCGACATTGGCGCCGATATCGCGCAGCCGCTGCGCCATGATCTGCGAGACGATGTTGATCACCGGCAGCTGCGGCGTGCCGACCACCACGATCGGCTCACCCTTGTAGCCCGACTCGGCCAGCAGCTGCTTCGCCCGCGCCAGGTCGGGCTTGCGGAACGGCTCCGACCCCACCTCCGTGCCGAGCACCGAGCCGCAGATGCTGAAGCTGAAGCAGGTGGACCAGCCGGTGGGGCCGGCCACGGCCTCCATGAAGTCCTTCTGGTCGAACAGCAGGGCCAGCGCCTGCCGTGCCTTCACGTTGTCGAAGGGCGGCAGTTCGAAATTCGGGCGGATCCACACGGTGGAGGGCAGGGAGGTGGTGCGCCGCGCGACGATGCCGTTCTGCTTGAGGAAGGGCACGAGGTCGGGGCTCGCGGTGTCCCAGAAATCCACCTCGCCGCGCACCAGCGCGTTCGCCGCGGTGGTGGGGTCGGGCAGGATGGTCCACTCCACGCGATCGACCTTCACCACCCGCCCGCCGGCCGCGCCGTCCGGCGGCTCCGCCCGCGCGGGGTAGTCGGGGTTGCGGTCGAACACGACGCGCTGGCCGCTGACCCGCCGGGCGGCGTTGTAGATGAACGGGCCGGAGCCGATCGGGTTGGTCAGGGGCGTGGTCGCCGGGCGGTTGGCGTCCTGCTCGCGCATGATGCCGGCCATCGGCGCGCCGGCGCCGCCGAGCACGAATTCCACCAGGCCGAACGGCTTGGTCAGCGTCATCCGGAAGGTGCGGTCGTTCACCGCCTCCAGCGCGCCGAGCCGCGCCTTGAGCTGCCCGCCCACCGATCCGCCGGCCATGAAGCGCTGCAGCGAGGCGATCACGTCGCGCGTGGTCACCGGGCTGCCATCGGTGAATTTCAGGCCGGGGCGCAGGGTGAAGGTGTAGGTCAGCCGGTCGGGGCTGACCTCCTCGCTCTCCACCATCATCGGCTTGGGCGACAGCGTGTGGTCGAGCGCGAACAGCGAGTCGAACACCATCTGCGAATAGATGCGGCCGATCTGGTTGGCGGCCCGGGTGGGGTCGAGCTCGGCGAGGTCGGCGCTGGGCACCACCTTCAGCACCGTCTCGGCCCGCGCGCCGGCACAGGCCAGCACGAGGGGAACGGCCAGCAGCCATCGGACCAGCTTCATCGGCGCCTCGCATCCTTGGAGAGGGAGTCTCAGGAAAAGGGAGGGGAGCTTAGGAAGCGGGCTCCTGCGAGTCCACCGGCTGCGGCGCCGCGCGCTCCGTCGCGGCCCAGGCCAGGAAGGCGGCGAGCGCGAAGCCGGCCATGCACAGCGTCATGCCGAACGGCCCGTGCGTGGTGTAGAGGGCGGCCACCGCGGCCCCGGCCAGCGAGGCGGTCAGCATCTGCAACGCGCCGAGCACGGCGGAGATCATCCCCGAATGGCCCGGCAGGCATTCCAGCGCGAGATGCGCGGCGGTGGGGTTGATCAGGCCCCGGCAGAATCCCACCATCGCCATGAACGGCATCAGCGTCTCCACCCCGGTCACCCCGAACAGCAGGAAGACGGAGGCGGCCACCACCGCGAGCAGCTCGATCACCAGCCCCGCCGCCAGCGGCAGGGCGGCGGCGACGTGGCGGCGGGCAAGCCGGGCGTTCACCCAGGTGCCCATCAGGATGCCGAAGGCGGTCATGGCGAACAGCATGCCGAAGCAGGTCACCGTCACCCCCATGTCGTGCATCAGCACCAGCGGCGAGGCGATGATGAAGGCGAACAGGCTGCCGAAGCTCAGCGCGTTGACGAAGGCGTAGCCCACCACCCGCTTCTGGCGCAGCACGGTGGCGTAGCGTTGCAGCAGGTTGAAGCGCGCCCGGCTGGGCGGCCGCGTTTCCTCGAGCCCCAGCCCGGCGGCGACCAGCAGCACGCCGCCGGTGAACGCCAGCAGCAGGTAGATGGTCCGCCAGCCGCCGAGCAGCAGCATCCAGCCGCCCAGCGTCGGCGCGATGATCGGCGCGATGGACATCACCGAGGTGATGCCGGCGATCTTCACCCGGGCGTCCGCGCCGCTGAACACGTCGCGCACGATGGCGAAGGCCAGGGTCGCCGCCCCGGCCGCGCCCACGCCCTGGACGAAGCGGCAGGCGAGCAGCGTCTCGATGCCCGGCGCCGTGGCGCAGCCCAGGCCGCCCAGCGTGTAGAGCGCGAGGCCGGCCAGCATGATCGGCCGCCGCCCGAACCGGTCCGACAGCGGGCCCATCAGCAGCTGCGACAGGCCGAACCCGGCCACGAACAGGCTGAAGGTGAGCGCCGCCTGGGCCGAACTCGCGCCCAGCGTGCTTTGCAGCAGGGGCGAGGCGGGCAGCCCCATGTCGATCGACAGCGGCGGCAGCGCCGCGAAGGCACCGAGCATCAGGCTGAAGGCGAGCGAGGTCGGACGAATGGGCACGTCGTTGTATAGACCGAACAAATCAGCCCAGAAAGAGGCGTATTTCGGATACGATGTCGGAAAGACCCCGGCGGCGCGGTTCCACCCCCGGCGGGAAGGCGCCGAGCAGGCGGCTCGGGGTCTGGCGATCGAGCAGCACGAACACGCCGCGATCGCCGGCGGCGCGGATCAGCCGGCCGAAGGCCTGGCGCAGGCGCAGCCGGGCCACCCGGTCGTCGAAGCCGAGCGTGTCGCCGCCCGACAGATGGATGCGCCGTTCGCGGTGCAATATGTCCGGGCGCGGCCAGGGCACCCGCTCGAACACCACCAGCCGCAGGGCACGGCCGGGCACGTCCACCCCGTCGCGCATCGCATCCGTGCCGAGCAGGCAGCTTTCCTCCTCGGTGCGGAAGACATCGACCAGGGTGGCGTTGTCCATCGCATCGACATGCTGGGCGAACAGCGGCAGGCCGGCCGCCTCCAGCTCCGGGGCGATGCGTTTGTGCACCGCACGCAGGCGGCTGATGGCGGTGAACAGGCCGAGCCCGCCGCCGCCGGCGGCCAGGAACAGGGCGCGATACGCACCCGAGAGCGCGGCGATGTCGCGCGTGTTCACATCCGTCGCGATGAAGGCGCGGGTCTGCGCCGCATAGTCGAAGGGCGAGGAGACGGCGACGCGGATGGCCGGGGAGGGCAGGTGCGCCGCGCCCACCCGTGCCTCCGCCTCGTGCCACTCCGCCTCGGCGTCGCCTTCGTCGCCAAGGCGATCCCGTAACGTGGCGGAGGTGACCAGCAGCCCGTGGGCGGGGCGGGCGAGGGTGGCGGAGAAGGGCACGGTGGGGTCCAGCCAGTGGCGGTGCAGCCCCACGTCGCGCGCCAGCCCGTCGCGCCGGTCGAGCCGCAGGAAATGCACGTGGTCCGGCCGCTCGCCCGGTTCCGGCATCGGCGCGGCGATGGCGGCGAGCATCGCCTGCCAGGCGCTGAGCGGGTCGAGCGCCCGGCGGCGCAGCGAGCGCAGCAGCGCCTCGATGCGGTTGCGGCTGGCCTCGTCGAGCTCCTCGGCCTCGTCCTCCAGCCGGGCGGTGAGGCGCTCGCGCAGGGTGGCGAGCGGCTCGGCCAGGCGTTGCAGGGCGCGGGCGAGGGCGGCGGCGGGCGGCACGAGGTCCTCGGCGACGGGGTAGAGGTCGCATTCCGCGCTGCCGGCGAAGCCCGGATCGGTCTCCACCGTGCGGGCCAGCACCTGGCGGAAGGCGGCGTGCAGGAAGGCTTCGGTGGGGTTGGCCGGGCCGGGGTCGGCGGCTTCCAGCACCGGCGCCGGCTCGGCCAGCCGCGCCTGCCAGCCGCCGGCGGGCAGGGCGCGGGCGGCCTGCAAGGCGGCGTCGAGCGGGGTTTCCAGCTCCGGCCGCCCGGCGACCAGATCCTCCAGCCGCCGGCGCAGCCCCCGCGCGCGGGAGCGGCCACCCTCCGCCCCCAGCAGCCAGCGGCGCAGCTCGGCCGTCTCCATGCCCGAGAGCGTGGCGGCGAAGGCGCCGTCCGCCGCGTCGAACACGTGATGCCCCTCGTCGAACACGTAGCGGGTGGGCACGGCGTTGTCGTCGAGTCCGCCCCATACCGCCTGGGCCATCACCAGCGCATGGTTGGCCACCACCAGCTCCGCCCCGCGCGCCCGGCGGATGGTGTGCTCCACGAAGCAGCGGCGGTAGTGCTCGCAGGCCGCGTGGATGCACTCGCCGCGCCGGTCGGCCAGCGCGCTTATCAAGGCACCGCCGAACAGCTCGGCGAACCAGCCGGGCAGGTCGCCGCCCTGGATGTCGCCGTCCGACGTGGCCAGCGCCCAGCGCGCGACCAGGCCGAGCGGGATGGCCGTGGCCGGGGCACCGCCGCCGAGCAGCGCGCCCATCGCATCCTGCAGGTTGAGCAGGCACAGATAGTTCTCGCGCCCCTTGCGCACCACCACGCGGCGCCGGCGCTCCACCGGGTCCGGCACCAGCCGGTGCAGCTCGCTCTCCACCTGGCGTTGCAGGTGGCGGGTGAAGGTGCTGATCCACACCGCGCCCTTGTTGCGCTCCGCCCACAGGCTGGCGGGCGCGACGTAGCCCAGCGTCTTGCCGGTGCCGGTGCCGGCCTCGGCCAGCACCAGATGCGGGTCGCCCCGCCGCTCGCCGGGCGCGAAGGCGGCGGACACGGCCGCGGCGAAATCGGACTGGCCCGGCCGCTGTTCGGCATGGGGGCCGAGCATGGCGGCGAGGCGGGTTCGCGCCTCCTCCGGCGGCACCGGCCAGGCGGCGGGCGGCGGCGGGGGGGCGGCATCCTCCCATTCCGGCAGGCGCTTCCACACCCGCAGCCCGTCATTCGACGGCGCGGCATCCGGCTTGCCGAGTGCCGCGAGCACATAGGGCGTCCAGCCCCAGCCGGCCTGGCCCATGCGCGCGGCGAGCCCGGCGGCGTCACGGTTCATCGCGAGATTGACCCCTCCGGCGAGCCGGGCGAGCAGCGCCTGGGCGATGTCCGGCAGCAGCACGGCGGCCGCCTCGTTCCCCCCTCCCGGCACCGCCATGTCCAGCGCGAGCGCCAGCCCCCGCGGGGTGGGGGCGGCGGCGCGGGCGGGCAGCACGAAGGCGAACAGCTCCAGCAGATCGAGTGCCGGCATCGCGCCGAGGCCGAGCCGGCGCAGCGTGGCCGGGGCATGCACCAGCAGCGGCGGCGCCATGCCGACCAGCGCCCGCGCCGCCTCGGCGGCCGGCAGGTCGAGCATCTCGCCGTCCTCGGTCAGGATGGCCGCGCGCCCCACCCCGGCGGCGACGGACGGAGCGGTCGGAAGCAGCAGGCGCGGCCGCGCGGGCGAGGACATGGACACAGTATAAGGTGCCGTGCGCATTGACCAAGGCACCCCCCGTACCTAGCTTGCGCCGGCCATGTCCGACACAGAATCCCCCCCCGTCCTTCCCAATGCCTGGCCGTTCCAGGAGGCGCAGAAGGTTGCCGAGCGCCTCGCCAAGGCGGGAAAGGGCGCCGCGCTGTTCGAGACCGGCTACGGCCCCTCCGGCCTGCCGCATATCGGCACGTTCGGCGAGGTGGCCCGCACCTCCTGGGTGCGCAACGCCTTCACCCGGCTCACCGGCCTGCCCAGCCGCCTGCTCGCCTTCAGCGACGACATGGACGGGCTGCGCAAGGTGCCGGACAACGTGCCCAACCGCGAGATGCTGGCCGGCCATCTCGGCAAGCCGCTCACCCGCATCCCCGACCCGTTCGGCACCCATGACAGCTTCGGCGCCCACAACAACGCCCGGCTGCGCGCCTTCCTCGATTCCTTCGGCTTCGACTACGAGTTCGCCTCCTCCTCCGCCTACTACGCCTCCGGCCGGTTCGACGCGGCGCTGCGCCGCATCCTGGAAACCCATGACGAGATCGTCGCGGTCATCCGCCCCACGCTGGGGCCGGAGCGCGCGGCCACCTACTCGCCCTTCCTGCCCGTCCATCCCCGCACCGGCGTGGTGATGCAGGTGGCGATCGACGAGCTGCGCCCGGCCGCCGGCACCATCGTCTGGACCGACCCGGCCAGCGGCGAGCGCTTCGAGACGCCGGTCACCGGCGGGGCGGTGAAGTGCCAGTGGAAGGCCGACTGGGCGATGCGCTGGTATGCCCTCGGCGTCGATTACGAAATGTCCGGCAAGGACCTGATCGACTCCGTCCGCCTCTCCGGCCGCATCTGCCGCATCCTCGGCGCGGAGCCGCCCACCGGCTTCACCTACGAGCTGTTCCTCGACGAGCGCGCCCAGAAGATCAGCAAGAGCAAGGGCAACGGCATCTCCGTCGAGGAATGGCTGCGCTACGCCCCGCCCGAGAGCCTGGCCCAGTTCATGTTCAACGCCCCGCAGCGGGCCAAGCGGCTGCATTTCGACGTGATCCCCCGCGCGGTGGACGAATACCTCGCCAACGCCGCCAAGGCCCACGCCCAGGCGGAGGGCGAGCGCGCCACCAACCCCGCCTGGCACGCCCATGCCGGCAGCGTGCCGCAGCAGGCGGCGTCGCCGCTCTCCTTCGCCATGCTGCTCAACCTCGCCAGCGTGGTGAACGCGGACACGCCGGACATCCTCTGGGGCTTCATCCGCCGCTACATCCCCGGCGCGAGCCCCGAGGACATGCCCTTCCTCGCCCGGCTGGTGGAATACGCGCTGGCCTACTACGCCGATTTCGTCCGCCCGGCGAAGCGCTTCCGCGCGCCCGACGCCACCGAGCGCGCGGCGCTTTCCGACCTCGCCGCCGGCCTGCGCGCCCTGCCCGCCGACAGCCCGGCCGAGGATATCCAGAACCTGCTCTACGAGGTGGGCAAGCGCCACCCGTTCGCCGAGCTGCGCGCCTGGTTCGGCTGCCTGTACCAGGTGTTGCTGGGCCAGGAGGAGGGGCCGCGCTTCGGCCAGTTCATCGCCCTCTACGGCGTGGCCGAGACGGTGGCGCTGATCGACGCGGCCCTGGCGCGCGAGCCGGCCTGACATGCCGATGGCCCGCGCCAAGCGCCTCGCCCGCCATTTGCCCGCGCTGCTCGGCGTGGCCCTGCTGGTCGGCGCGATCTACGTGGTGCAGCGCGAGTTCCGCAGCCTCAAGCTCGCCGACATCTCCGCCGCCCTGGCGGCCATTCCGGTCTCGGCGCTGGTGATCAGCTTCGTCTGGAACCTGCTCTCCTACGGCATCCTCACCTTCTACGACCGGCTCGGCACCATCTATGCCGGGCGCAAGGTGAGCTACGGCAAGGTCGCCTTCGCCTCGTTCTGCGCCTATTCGCTGGCCCACAACCTGGGCTTCGCCGCGGTCTCCGGGGCGGCGGTGCGCTACCGGCTCTACGCCCATTGGGGGCTGACGCCGCTGCAGATCGGCAAGGTGGTGGCGTTCTGCAGCCTCACCTTCGGGCTCGGCGGCATGGTGCTGGGCGGCATCATCCTGTTCCTGGAGCCGGAATCGGTGCCGTTCTTCGGCAAGGTCATCCCGACCTGGGGCATGTACGCCATCGCCAGCCTGCTGTGGCTGATCGTGGCGACCTACATCACCCTCTCCACCCTGTTCGGCCGCATCCGGGTGCGCGGGCACGAGGTGGAACTGCCGAGCTGGCGCATGGCCATCCTGCAGGTGCTGCTGGCCACGGTCGATGTCGCGGTGACCGCGGCGATCTTCTACGCCCTGCTGCCCGCCGCCCCCGGGCTGAACTACGTGCGCTTCCTCGGCGTGTACGTCGCCTCCTACACCGCCGGCCTCGCCGCCAACCTGCCCGGCGGCATCGGGGTGTTCGACACGGCGATGCTGCTGGGGCTGGAACCCTATGTGGAGGCGCCGCAGATCGTCGGCGCCATCGTGGTGTTCCGGCTCTACTACTACATCATCCCGCTGTTCCTGGCCGGCACCCTGTTCGCCGGCAACGAGATCCTGCTGCGCGGGCGCGGCCTGCTCGGCGCCATGGGCCAGCGGCCCAGCGTGCAGGCCATCGGACGGTGGAGCGAGCCCGACTTCATCATCGCCGCCACCGCCGGCGCGGTGGTGCTGTGCGGGGTGATGCTGCTCACGCTCGGCGTGCTGCAATCCAACGCCGATTTCGCCTGGATGGACCCGGATTTCGCCGGGCTCGGCTCCCAGGCCAGCGAGTTCGTGCCTAGCCTGATCGGCGCGGCGCTGCTGGTGATGGCCATCGCCATGTCCCAGCGGGTGCGGCTGGCCTGGAGCGCGACGCTGGTGCTGCTGCTGCTGGCCGCCTTCTTCACCGTGGCGCGCGCCCAGCAATTCTGGATCCCCGCGGTGTGCGTGCTGACCGCCTGCATGATCGCGCCCTTCCACCGCGCCTTCTACCGCGACGCCAAGCTGCTCTCCGGCAAGCTGGAGGTGGAGACGGCGCTGCCGCTGCTCGCCCTGGTGGGCTGCGTGATGGCGCTGGCCATGTTCGAACCGGGCCTGCGCTGGCTCGACCGCAACTCGTGGTGGGAGGTGGTGATGTCGCGCGACGTGCCCAACGCGCTGCGCGCCGCCATCGCCCTCACCGTCGCCCTCGCTTTGGCCGCCATCTGGGGCCTCGTCCGTCCCCGCCGGGTGGACTACCTGGAATGGGAGCCGGAAGGCCGCGCCCGCTGCGCCGCGCTCGGCGCGCGCCCGCCCGCCACCGCCGACGGGCTGGTGCTCGGCGAGGCCGGCCGGGCCGGCGTGCCGTTCCGCCGCATGGGCCAGGTGCTGATGGCGCTCGGCGACCCCGTCGGCGCGGATGGCGACCGCATCTCCGCCATCTGGCGCCTGCGCGACCTCGCCCAACAGGAAGGACTCGACCCCGCGGCTGTCTCTTATACACATCTCCGAGC
>CAMFLK010000004.1 GCA_945957135.1 uncultured Rhodospirillales bacterium | reverse complement strand
CGACGCTCCACGGCGCCGACAGCGCGGGCAGCAGGCGCCCCTGGCGGTCGGGCGCGACCAGGTTCTCGGTGACCGACAGGCGCTGGAAGACGAAGCCGCCGCGCGCGGGGTCGAGGCCGCGGACATCCCAAGGGGCGGCGATGCGCAGGGCCGGTTCCTCCGCCCGGGCCGGGGCGGCGAGGCCGGCGGCCAGCGCGAGGGCGGCGAGGCCGCTTCGGGCCATCGGCAGGCGGAACAAACCCATGCGACCTCTCCACATCCGGGCCGGGCGGGTCAGCCGGGCCGCCTCGCGCTCATCCAGAAATCGTCATGCACGCCCCGGGTCAGGGCGCGGGGACAGCCGGGCGCGCGGCGCTGCGCCGTAAGCTGTTTCGTATGAATCATCATACCGGCCGGCCCCGCGCAAGCGCCAGCGCCGGCCATGGCGCGGCGCGCGCCACCGTGTATGATGGGCGCATGCAGATGTGGCGGCATGGCGGGGCGATGACCGGGGGGCATTCGAGCCCGGTCCGGCGCGCGGCCGCGATGCTGGCCACGGTGGCGCTGCTGATGCAGATGGCCTTCGCCTTCCCGCTCGCCGTGCGGATGGCGCTGGCCGCCGATCCGCTGGCTGGGGACGTGCCGATCTGCAGCGCCTTCTCCGATGGCGGAACGGCGCATCAGCAGCTTCCCGCCGACGCCGACCACGGACATGAGCGCTGCCTGCTGTGCCACGCGCATGGCCTGCCGCTCGCGCCCGTCATCGCCTTCTTCGCGCTGCTGCTGGTGCGGGCGTTCCTCGTCCGCCCCGGCCAGCCGGCGATCGGCCCGCCGGTGCGTCTGCGCCGGTTCGAACCCTATACCTCCCGCGCGCCCCCGCTGATGGCCTGACGCCGCGCCGCGTTCCCGCGCCCGCATTGGGGCGGCGGAACGGCGGGCCGGCGTCCCCTGCTGCTTTCGCCATCCCATCACCGCCGGATAGCGCGCGGCTTCCCCATCGGGATCGCGTCGCGCCCCGGCCGCAGCGAGGACCGCATTCCATGCGCCGCCTGATCCTGACCCTGGCCCTGCTCGCCGCAGCGCCCGCCACCCTGCATGCCCAGACGCCGGCCAACGTCTCCGTCACCGCGCCCTGGGCCCGCGCCACCGCCGCCTCGGCCATGAACGGCGCGGCCTATGCCACGCTCTCGGCCAGCGGCACCGCCGACACGCTCACCGGCGCCAGCACGCCGGTGGCCGGCATGGTGGAACTGCACCAGACCATCCAGGCCAACGGCGTGATGCAGATGCGCCCGACGGGGCCGCTGGCCATCGAGCCGGGCAAGCCGCTGGTGCTGAGCCCCGGCGGCTATCACGTCATGCTGATGCACCTGAAGCAGCCGCTGAAGCAGGGCGAGAGCTTCCCCATCACCTTCACCTTCGCCCATGCGGCCCCGGTGACGGTGCAGGCGAAGATCGCCGGGCCGGGCGCGACCGCGCCATGACCCCGCGCCTCTCCCGCCGCGCCGCGCTGGCGCTGCCCCTTGCCCTGGCGATGCCGCATGTCGCGAAGGCCGCGCCGCTGACCGTCACCGACGCGCTGGGCCGGGTGGTGACGCTGAAGGCGCCGCCCGAGCGCATCGTCGTCAACTTCAACTTCGAGGAGTTCACCGCGGTGGGCGGCACCGCCGCCTGGCAGAAGGTTGTCGGGTTCTCCCGCGCCTTGTGGGCGGATTGGCGGCCGAGCTGGTTCCGCCGCTACCTGCAGCCGCTGCCGCAGCTCGCCACGCTGACCGATATCGGCCAGACCGAGGACGGCTCGTTCAGCATGGAGAAGGTGATCGCGCTGCGGCCGGACGTGCTGCTGCTCTCGCAATGGGGGTACGAGGCGCTGAAGGACCAGATGGGCCAGCTCGACGCGGTCGGCATCCCCTACGTGATCATCGACTACAACGCCCAGGTGCCCGGCCAGCATATGGCGAGCACCCGCGCGCTGGGCATCGTCACCGGCCAGCCCGAGCGGGGCGAGGCGCTCGCCCGGCTCTATGGGGAGAAGGTGGCGGACATCCAGCGCCGCGCCGCCCAGGCCGCGGTTCCCGGCGCCGCCAGGCCCAAAGTGTATGTCGAGCTCGGCCAGGGCGGGCCGGACGTGATCGGCAACACCTACTGGAAGACCATGTGGGGCCGCATGTTCGACCTGATCGGCGCCGACAACATCGCCGCGGGCCGGCTGCCCGGCGCCGGCAATTGGGGGCCGCTCAACCCGGAATACGTGATCGCCGCCAATCCGGATGCGATCTTCATCGCCGCCTCCTCCTGGGTGAACCGGCCGAACGCGGTGCTCACGGGATTCGACGTGGACGTGGCCACCACCCGTGCCCGCCTCGCGCCCTATGCGAAACGGCCGGGCTGGGACGGGCTGGCGGCGATCCGCAACGGTCAGCTCTTCGCCATCGAGCACGGCCTGTCCCGCGCGCTGTGGGACTACACCGCGATGATGTTCCTGGCGAAATCGCTGTGGCCCGCCCCGTTCGCCGATACCGACCCGATGGACGAGCTGCGCCGCTACCACGAGCAATGGCTGCCGGTGAAGCTCGAGGGCAGCTGGATGACCCGGCTGACCGATCGGACGGCGTGAGGGAGAGCCGCCATGGCCAAGATCAGCCGCCGGGCCGCCCTGGTCCTGCCGCTCGCCGTTGCCTTGCCCGCCCGTGCCCGCGCCCAGCCACGCAGCTTCACCGACGCGCTGGGCCGGACGGTGACGCTGCCCGGCCAGCCCCAGCGCATCCTGGTCGGCTTCAACTTCGAGGAGTTCGCCGCCGTCGCCGGCCCCTCGGGCTGGGACCGGGTGGTGGGGATCGACCGCGCGCAATGGGAGAACAACCGGCGCGCGAGCTGGACGCGCTACGTCGCGGCCATCCCGCGCTTGCAGACGCTGGCCGATATCGGCGACACCGAGACCGGCACCTTCAGCGTCGAGCGCGTGCTCAGCCTGCGGCCCGACCTGCTCATCACCCTCGCCGCCGGCTACGCGGCGCGGGCGCCGCTGATGCAGCAGATCGAGGCGGCGGGCGTGCCGATCCTGGTGGTGGACTACAACGCGCAGGTGCCGGAGAAGCACGTGGCCGGCACGCTGGCGCTGGGCCGCGCCACCGGCAACGAGGACCGCGCCCACGCGCTCGCCGACCTCTACACCGGCAAGCTGAAGGAGATCCGCCGGCGCACCGAGGGGCTGGCCCAGCCGCGCTGCTATGTGGAGCTGGGCTATGGTGGGCCGGGCGTGGTGGGCAACACCTACAACGACGCGATGTGGGGCCGCATGATCGGCTTCGCCGGCGGCGCCAATATCGCCGCCGGCCGCATCCCCGCCGGCTGGGCGCCGATGTCGCCGGAATACGTGCTGGCGGCGGCGCCGGAATACGTGTTCATCACCGCCTCGTCCTGGGCCAACGCGCCCAACGCCGTGCGCGCCGGCTATGATTACGACATCGCCACGACGCGGCGCACCCTGCTGCCCTATGCCGGGCGGCCGGGATGGAGCGAGCTGCCCGCCATTCGCGCGGGTGAGCTGCACGCCATCGAGACCAGCCTGGCGCGCAGCCTGTGGGACTGGATCGGCACGCTCTACATGGCCAAGCAGCTGCATCCCGACCGGTTCGCCGACAGCGATCCGGTGGCCGAGCTGGCCAGCTACCACGCGCGGTTCCTGCCCATCGCCTTCGAGGGCAGCTGGATGGCCCGCGCGGGGTCGGGCAAGGCATGAGCGCGGCGGCCTCCGGCCCGCCCTCCGCCGGTCCATCCTCGGTCGGCGCGATCGCCGGCTGGCGGGCGGCCAATGCGCGGCGCGGGGCGATCTGCCTGGCGGCGGCAGGGCTGGCCGCGATCAGCTTCGCCGCCGACCTCGCCACCGGCCCGGCGCTGCTGCCGATCGGCGCGGTGCTCCGGGCGCTCGCCGGGTTGCAGGCCGATCCGATGATCGACGCCATCGTGCGCAACCTGCGCCTGCCCATCGGGCTGATGGCGCTGGTGGTGGGCGCGGCGCTGGGCGTGTCCGGGGCGGTGATGCAGACCATCCTGAACAACCCGCTGGCCAGCAGCTACACGCTGGGCATTTCCGCGGGCGCGGGCTTCGGCGCGGCGCTGGCGATCATGGTCGGCGGTCTCCTGCCGCTGCCCGATGCCTGGGCCATTCCGCTCGCCGCCTTCCTGTTCGCGGGCCTGGCCTGCGCCCTGGTCGCCGGGGTGGGGCAGATGCGCGGCGCCACGCCGGAGCTGTTGATCCTCGCCGGCATCGCCTGCCTGTTCCTGTTCCAGGCGCTGCTGTCGCTGCTGCAATTCCTCGCCTCGCCCGAGGCGTTGCAGCAGATCGTGTTCTGGCTGTTCGGCAGCCTGCTGCGCGCCTCGCTGGGCAAGGTGGGCGTGGTGGCGCTGGTGCTGGCCCTCACCTTGCCGGTGCTGATGGCCGATGCCTGGCGGCTGACCGCGCTGAAGCTCGGCGATGAGCGGGCGCGGGCGCTGGGCGTGCGGGTGGACCGGCTGCGGCTGCGCGCCTTCGTCATCGTCTCGCTGCTCACCGGCGCGGCGGTGGCCTTCGTCGGCACGATCGGCTTCGTCGGGCTGGTCGCGCCGCATGTCGCGCGCATGCTGGTGGGCGAGGACCAGCGGCACATGCTGCCGGCCTCGGCGGTGTTCGGCGCGCTGCTGCTGTCCTGCGCCTCGGTGGCGAGCAAGCTGATCATGCCCGGCACGGTGTTCCCCATCGGCATCGTCACCGCGCTGATCGGCGTGCCGTTCTTCGGCTGGCTGATCCGCGGCGCGGTGAGGGCGGCATGAGACTGGAGGCAAACAACGTCTCGGTACGATACGGCCAGCGGGTCGCGGTGCGCGAGGTCAGCCTCGCCGCCGCGCCGGGGCAGATCGTGGCGCTGGTGGGGGCCAACGGCTCGGGCAAGTCCTCGCTGCTGCGCGCCCTCGCCGGGCTGCACCGCCATGGCGGGGTGATCGCCTGGGAGGGCGGGCATCCCCCGCCCGGCGCCATCGGCTACATGCCCCAGGACGGCAACACCCGCGTGGCGCTGACGGCCTTCGAGGTGGTGCTGCTCGGCCGCATGGGCACGCTCACCCTGCGGGTGGACGCGGCGGACCTGGCGGCGGCCGAGGCGGCGATGGCGGAGCTGGGCGTGGCCCATCTCGCCGGCCGGCGCATCGGCGAGCTCAGCGGCGGGCAGCGGCAGATGGTGCTGATCGCCCAGGTGCTCGCCGCCAATCCGCGCGCCCTGCTGCTCGACGAACCCACCAGCGCGCTCGACATCGCCCACCAGCTGCACGTTCTGGCGCTGCTGCGCACGGTGACGCGGGCGCGCGGGCTGACCACGCTCGCGGTGCTGCACGACCTCAACGCCGCCGCCCGCTTCGCCGACCGGGTGGCGCTGATGAGCGAGGGGCGGCTGGTCGGCATCGGCGAGCCCGCCGACATCCTGCGGCCGCTGACCATCGGGCCGGCCTTCCACGTGGAGGTGGCGGTGGACGCCGGATCGGACGGGCATCCGGTGGTGCTGCCGCTGCGGGCGCGCGGGCCATGACGGCGGGCGTCGGCACCGTGCATGTCTGCGCCAGCTGCACCGGCCGTCTGGGCGAGGCCGATATCTTCACGGCGCTCGCGGCGCGGCTGGACTCCTCCGTCATCGCCCTCGGCCGCCAGCCCTGTTTCGGCCCGTGCGGCAAGGGCGTGCGCCTGGCCGTCACCGGCCCCGGCCGCTGGGGCTGGCTGTTCGAGGGGCTGGGCGCGGAGGACGAGCTGGAACCGTTCCTCGCCTTCCTCGCCGCCTGGCGCGCGGCGCCGGACGGCGTGCCGCCCAAGGCCGCGCGACCGGCGGTACTGATGCGCAAGGCCGTGGGGCGGCTGCCGCCCTCGGCATGACCCGGGAGACCAGGCGATGACCAGCGATCATGGCGCCAGCCGGCGCGACCTGCTTGCCCTCGCGGCCGGGCTGGCCGTGCTGTCCGGCACCGCCAACGCCCAGCCGGCCCCGCCGGGCGGCGGCGGGCCGGTGGTGGTGATGCTGATCCATCCCGGCATGATCCTGCTCGACCTCGCCGGGCCGCTGACCGTGTTCGCCCTGCTCGGCGCGGACATCCATCTCACCGCCCGCGACCGCGCGGCCGTGCCCACCGATATCGGCATTCCCGTGGCACCGCGGGACGATTTCGCCTCCGCCCCGGCCGCGCCGGACGTGCTGTTCGTCCCCGGTGGCCTGGGCGGCTCGATCGCGGCGATGGACGACGCGGCGACCACCGCCTTCCTGGCCCAGCGCGGGGTGCAGGCGCGCTTCGTCACCAGCGTGTGCACCGGGGCGCTGGTGCTGGGCGCCGCGGGGCTGCTGCGCGGCCATCGCGCCACCACCCATTGGTACGTGCGCGACCTGCTGCCCCTGTTCGGCGCCACGCCGACGGCCGGGCGCGTGGTGGTGGACGGCAACCGCGTCACCGCGGGCGGCGTCACCGCCGGGCTCGATTTCGGCCTCACCCTGGCCGCGCGGCTGCGCGGCGAAGCGGAGGCGCGGCGCGTCCAGCTCGTGCTCGAATACGCCCCGCAACCGCCCTTCGACGCCGGCGAGCCCGAAGGCGCGGGCCCGGCCCTGGTGGTGGACGTGCTCGCCCGCCGCCAGCCGGTGCTGGTCGCGGCGCGGCAGGCGGCGGAACGCGCGCGGGACAGGATGGCGCTGTGAGCCCGCTGCGGTGCCGGCGCGCCGGCCCGGGGCGGAACCCACCCTACCAGTTCGTGTGAGAGCCGTCCGCGCGACGAAGCCGGGGAAACTCGAACAGGCCCGATGGCGCGGCTTCGGCGAGCTTGGATTCGTCGATGTCGATGCCGAGGCCCGGCGCCGTCGGCACCGGATAGCGCGCGCCGTCGAGCATGGGCCGGTTGACGAAGATCGGTGAATCCTGGCGCGCGTCGTCCTCGCCGGGCGTCTCGCGGCACTCGGCCCAGGCGAAGTTCGGAACGGCGGCCGCCAGATGCACGGTCGCCGCGGTGCAGACCGGGCCGAGCGGGTTGTGCGGCATCAGGTCCACGTAATGCGCCTCGCACCACCCGGCCACCTTCATCGCCTCGGTGAAGCCGCCGACATTGCAGATGTCGATGCGGGCGTATTGGGCGATGTCGCGCTCGACATAGGGCAGGAACTGCCATTTGGAGGCGAATTCCTCGCCGAGCGCGAAGGGGATGGGGGTCATCCGGCGCAGCGCTTCATAGGCCTCGGGCGTCTCGTCGCGGATCGGCTCCTCGATCCAGTCGAGCGTACCCGGGGGCATGCGCTGGCAGAACGACGCCGCCTCGGCCACCGAAAGCCGGTGATGGTAGTCGATGCCGAGGATGGCGCGGCCCCGCACGGACGCGCGCACTTCGGCCATCCATTCCGCCGTGACCGCCAGTGAATCCCAGGGCTCATAGACCGTGTGGGCACCGTCGGGATGCGGGGTGCCGTCCTTGCGGGGCAGGCGGATGCAGCGCCATCCGGCATCCAGCAGCTTGTGGGTCAGCTCGACGATCCGGCCGATGTCCTGATTGCGCACGGAGGCGAACGTATCGACATGGTCGCGGTGCTTGCCGCCGAGCAGCTGCCAGACGGGAACGCCGAGCGCCTTGCCCTTGATGTCGTGCAGGGCGATGTCGATCGCCGAGATGGCGGCGGTGAGGACGCGGCCGCCCTCGAAATACTGGCTGCGGTACATCTCCTGCCACAGCGCGCCGATATTCATCGCGTCGCGCCCGACCAGCCAGCCGGCATAGTGCCGCACGGCGGCGGCCACCGCGCCTTCCCGGCTGGTCAGCCCGGACTCGCCCCAGCCATGCAGGCCGGAATCGGTCTTCACCTGCACCAGCAGCTGCGTGCGGTTGCCGATCCAGACCGGAACCGGGGTGATGCTCGTGATCTTCATAACTGTTCCTCTCCCGCTGGCCGACCATTTACCCTATTGATCGACTGTCAGGCAATTTGGTAGATCATTTTTGTGGACGGCAGACAATCCCTGTTGGACGAGCACGATACCGGCGCGACCGCGCGGTCCACCCGGCTCGTCGATCGCCTGCGAACCGACATTGTCGAGGGGATGTGGCGCGACGACGGGCGGCTGCGCACGCGCGACCTCGCGGCGCATTACGGCGTCAGCACCGCCCCGGTGCGCGAGGCCCTGCAGCAGCTGCAAGGCGAGGGGCTGGTGGTGCAGGAACATAATTGCGGCACCCGGGTGCGGCCGATCGACGCGCAGCTGCTGATCAACATCTTCGACGTGCGGGAAGCGGTCGAGTCGTTCCTGACCGCGCGCTTCGCCGCCACCGCGTCGCCGCACCAGGTCGCCATGCTTCGGGCCATGCAGATCGAGCACGACGCGGCCACGCATGGCGGCGACGGCACCGGCACGGCCGCCGTGAACAGCCGCTTTCACCAGTTCATCAACGGCGCGGCGCGAAACCCGGAAGCGACCGAGGTGATCAGCCGCGGTGCCCGGCTGACCCGGGCGCTGCGGCGGGAATGCGGGTTCTCGCCGGTGCGGCTGCGCGCGGCGCGTGAGGAGCACCACGCGCTCATCGCGGCCATCGCGCGCGGCGACGAGGCGCTGGCCGGGCGGCTCTCCGCCCTGCATGTCCGCTCGTCGCGCGACGACCTGGTCGAACGATTGGGGCCGCTGCTCAGGAACACCTAGCCAACCGCTTGGCGGATACGGGAGGAAACAACAATGGACCGGAACGGCAGCATCAAGCGCCGCACCCTTCTCGCGGGGGCCGCCACGCTGACCGGGCTCGCGCGCCAGGCCGAGGCCCAGGGCGTGGGCGCGGGGCTGAAGGAGGTGCCGCGCAACCGCACCTACATCGTCGCCAGCACGGTGGACGGGCCGGTGCTGACCAACGTGAACAACGCCAATTTCTACGCGCCGGGCGTCGATCTGCGCAACGGGCTGATGTACGCGACCGAGCCGCTGTTCTGGTACAATTTCTTCAAGGACGAGCACATCCCCTGGCTCGCCGAAAGCTACGCGTACAACGACGACTTCACCGCCATGACCATCAAGCTGCGGCCCGGTGCGGCCTGGAGCGACGGGCATCCGTTCACCGCCCGCGACGTCGCCTACACCTACAACATGCTCATCGAGAACGGGACCACCAAGCGCAACCTGCGCCAGGCCGCGCTGTTCGCCGACCGCGCCAAGCGCGCCGAGGTGATCGACGACCTCACCGTGCGCATCGTCTTCACCCGGCCCGACCCGCGGCATGTCTTCGCCGTCACCACCAATTATTTCGCCTACGGGCCGATGTGGGTGCCCGAGCATGTGTGGAGCACGGTGGAAGACAAGGCGGGCTTCACCTTCCTCGATCTCGAGAAGGGCTGGCCGCTGACCACGTCGGCCTGGAAGGTGGTGAGCACGGCGCCCACCCAGATCATCTGCGACCGGCGCGAGGATTGGTGGGGTGCGAAGACCGGATTCCGCAAGCTGCCCGCGCCGGAGCGCATCATCACGGTGCCGAGCATCTCGCGCGACCGCATCGCCCAGATGGCCGTCTCCAACGCCATCGACATCTCCACGGACATGCAGGATGTCAGCCTGCTGCAGGAGATCATGCGGCGGAACCCGAAGCTCACCACCTTCTCCGGCGCCAAGCCGCCCTTCGGCAATCTCGACTGGTGGCCGATCTCGCTGTTCTTCAACAGCACCGATGAGCGCTGGAACGACGTGCGCGTCCGCCGCGCCATGGGCTTCGCGATGAACGTCAAGCAGATCGTGGACGTCGCCTCGGGCGGCGCCTCCGATGTCAGCCGCACGCCCTTCCCCAACTTCCCGCCGCTGCTGCCGTACATCCGGAGCTTCGACGACATCGTCGAGAAGAACCGCGTCGGCGTCTTCGATCTCGCGGAGAGCGAGCGGCTGATGAAGGAGGCGGGGTACGAGCGTGACTCGGCGAAGTTCTGGGCCAAGGACGGCAAGCGCGCCGGCGGCGACATCCAGGGCATCTCCATCGTCAACCAGATCGGCCCGCTGGTGCAGCAGCAGCTGCGCCGCGGCGGGTTCGACGTGACGTTCTACTCCACGCCGGATTCCAGCCGCATCATGGCCAATGCCCAATGTTCCATGATGTTGTCAGGGCATTCCGGCAGCAGCATCTTCGATCCGCTGGCCACGCTGGAAGCGTTCCACAGCAAGAATTTCGCGCCGGTGGGCAGCCCTTCCTTCTACTACGCGCGCATGCGCAACCCGGAATTCGACGCGGCGGTGGATGCGATCTACGGGCTGAAGCCGGGCGATCCCGCGATCATGCCGCTGGTGCGCAAGGCGATGGAGATCTGGTACCGGCTGGTCCCGGAAATTCCGATCCAACAATATTATCACCGCCTGCCGATGAACCAGACCTATTGGAAGAACTGGCCGGGCACCGAAAATCCCTACATGCCGCCGGCGCCCAACCACGTCAGCACCTCGGTCTATATCGCGCATATGGTGGAACCGGCGGGTTGACGCCGATGCTGCGCACGATAGCGGCGCGCGTGCTGCTGCTGGTCGCCATGGTGTGGACGGCGGGCACGGTGAACTTCATCATGCCGCGCCTCAGCGATCGCGACCCGATCGCTGAACGCCTGACCCAGATCGCCTCCCAGGGCGGCGGATCGCTGGCGGGCATTCAGGACATGGTGAAGTCCTACCAGGAGCGGTTCGGCCTCGATCGCTCGCTGTGGACGCAGTACGTGGACTATCTCGGCAGCATCGCGCGGCTCGATTTCGGCTATTCCATCGCCAACTACCCGACGCGGGTGGCCGACCAGATCGCCTACGCGCTGCCCTGGACGATCGGGCTGCTCGGCACGGCGACCATCATCGCCTTCGTCTGCGGCACGCTGCTGGGGGCACTCGCGGCGTGGCCGCGCGCGCCGCGGTTCTTCCGCAACGTGCTGCCGCTGTTCATGGTGCTGTCGGCGATCCCGTTCTATCTGGTCGGCCTCGTGCTGGTCTATTTCCTCGCCTTCCGCCTCAACTGGTTTCCCAGCGGCGGCGGCAGCGAACTGACCGCGATCGCCGGATTCAGCTGGGCCTATGCCGGCGACGTTCTCTACCACTCCCTGCTGCCGGCCTTTTCCATCGTCATCGCCTCCATCGGCTTCTGGGCGCTGGGCATGCGCGGCATGATGGTGAGCGTGCAGGGCGAGGACTACATGATGTTCGCGGATGCCAAGGGGCTGCGCCCGCGCCGCATCTTCTTCGCCTACGGCATGCGCAATGCGATCCTGCCGCAGGTCACGGCGCTGGCGCTGTCGCTCGGGCGGATCATCACCGGTTCCGTGCTGGTGGAGATGGTGTTCGCCTATCCCGGCATCGGCACGCTGCTGTTCGAATCCATCAAGCTCTCCGACTACTTCACGATCTATGGCTGCGTGCTCGTGCTGGTCCTGGCCACCGGCCTGTCGATGATCGTGGTCGATCTGCTCTATCCGCTGCTCGATCCGCGCGCAGGGATCACCCATGCGTAGCCTGCGCCTGGGTTATCTCGGCCGCAGCCTGCCGTTTCTCGGCGGCATGGCCATGCTCGTGGCCCTGCTGCTGTTCACCGTGGCGGGCCGGCTGGCGATCGACACCAGCCTTGCCGACCCGCTATCGGTCACGCCGAACCAGCCGCCCTCGTGGGAAACGCCGTTCGGCAGCGACAGCCAGGGGCGCGACCTGCTGGCGGTGCTGGTGCTCGGCACCTGGCTGACGGTGAAGGTGGGGCTGCTGGCGGGTGCGATGGGCATCACCCTCGGCACCGCCGCCGGGCTGGTCGCGGCCTATTGCGGCGGCGCCGTCGATCTCGCCCTGCGCTGGCTGATCGATGTGGGGCTGACGATCCCGCCGCTGCTGCTGCTCATCATCATCGCCTCCGGCCTGCGCGGGCACCTGGATTCCACCGGCATGGCGCTGATCATCGGCATGCTGTCCTGGTTCGGCCCGGCACGGCAGATTCGCGCGCAGGCGCTGGTCATCCGCCAGTCCGGCTACGTGCTGACGGCGCGGCTGTCCGGCCGCAGCGGCGCCAAGATCATCTTTCTGGAGATGCTGCCCAACCTGCTGCCGTTCCTGATGGCGGCCCTGGTGCTGGCCTGTTCGGCGGCGATCCTGTCCTCCGTCGGGCTGGAGGCGCTCGGGCTGGGGCCGATGGACGAGCCGACGCTCGGCATGACCGTGTACTGGATGCTCTACTACACCGCCTTCATGCGCGGGCTGTGGTGGTGGATCACCGCGCCGATCGTCATGCTGGTGATCCTGTTCGTGGCCCTCTACCTCATCAGCCAGGGGCTGGACGCCTTCGCCAATCCCCGGCTGCGGCAGCGCAGCTCATGAGCGCGCCTGCCAAGACGGGGGGGCTGGTCGTCGAAAATCTCACCGTCGCCTATCCGCTCGCCACCGCGACCGTGCTGGGGGTCGACGGCGTCTCCTTCACCGTGCGCCCCGGCGAGCGGCTGGGGGTGGTGGGCGAATCCGGTTCGGGCAAGTCCACCACCGCCCTCGCGCTGCTGCGGCTGATCCGTCCGCCCGGCCGCATCGCCGGCGGCCGCGTGATGCTCAACGGCACCGACCTGCGCGGGCTGGACGAGGCGGGCATGCGCGCCGCCCGGCTGCGGGTGGTCAGCTACATCCCGCAAGGCGCGATGAACTCGCTCAACCCCGTCAAGACCGTCGCGGCCCAGATGCGCGACGCCATCCTCGACCATGGCGAGCGGGTCGCGCCCGACGCCATTGCCCGGGCGCTGGAAGGCGTGGACCTGCCCGCCGGCACGGCGCGGCTGTTCCCGCACCAGCTCAGCGGCGGCATGAAGCAGCGCGTGTGCATCGCCATCGGCATGCTGCTGCGCCCGCAGCTGATCATCGCGGACGAACCGACCAGCGCGCTGGACGTGGTGACCCAGCGCCAGGTGATGGGCACGCTGGGGCGGTTGCAGACGGAAACCGGCGCCTGCCTGATCCTGATCGGCCACGACATGGGGCTGATGGTGCAGTTCGTGGACCGGCTGGCCGTGATGTACGCCGGCCGGCTGGTGGAGCTGGGCGGCATCGAGGAGGTGTTCGCGGCGCCGCGCCATCCCTACACGCGCATGCTCATCGATTCCGTGCCGACCTTCGAGAATCGCGGCCATTTCGTCGGCATTCCCGGCACCACCCCGTCGCTGGCGCGCCTGCCGCCGGGCTGCGCCTTCGCGCCGCGCTGCCGCTTCGCCATGGAGCTGTGCCGGCAGGTGGTGCCGCCCTCGCGCGAAGTGGCGCCCGGCCGCTCCGTGGCCTGCCATCTGGAGGATGTTCCGCTTGCCCCGCCCGCCTGACGCACGGCCTGACGCGCGGCCCCCGCTGCTGGCGCTGGCGGGCGCCGGCAAGACCTATGGCGGCGGCCTGTTCCATCGCAACACGGTGCCCGCGCTGCAACCGCTCGATCTGGTGGTGGACGGAGAACAGCCGCCGGTCATCGCCGTGGTCGGCGAGAGCGGCAGCGGCAAGACCACGCTGGGCAACATCCTGCTGGGGCTGATCGCGCCGGACACCGGCAGCATCCGCTTCGAGGGGCAGGACGTCTGGTCGCTCGGCCGGGCCGCGCGGCGCGGCTTCCGGCGCGACGTGCAGGCCATCACGCAGGATCCGTTCTCCGCCTACAACCCGTTCTACACGGTGGACCACGCGCTGACCGTGCCGCTGCGCGAGTTCGGCCTGGCCAGGCGCCACGCCCAGGCGATGGAGCTGGCGGCGGCAGCCTGCGACAGCGTCGGGCTTAATCCGGCGGACACGCTGGGGCGCTACCCGCACCAGCTCAGCGGCGGCCAGCGCCAGCGGCTGATGGTGGCAAGGGCGCTGCTGCTGCGCCCGCGGGTGCTGGTGGCGGACGAGCCGGTGTCGATGGTCGATGCGTCGCTGCGCGCGACCATCCTCGGCAACATCGTCACGCTGAACCGCACCCACGGCATCGCCATCGTCTACATCACGCACGACATCGTCACCGCCTACCACGTCGCCGACGAGGTGCTGGTGCTGCATCGCGGCGTGGTGGTGGAGCGGGGCGAGGCCGCTGACGTGATCGGCAATCCCGCGCATGACTACACGCGGCTGCTGGTGTCCTCCATTCCCTGGCCCGACCTCGACCGAAGATGGGGCGACGCCGATCTGCGCGGCGCGGGCCGCGACGCCGCGACCACCTCGAAAATCCAGGAAACGACACCATGAAGATCACCGGCTACAAGACCTTCCTCGTGGACGCGCACCGCGCCAACTACATCTTCGTCAAGCTGCAGACCGATTCGGGCATCGAGGGGCTCGGCGAATCCACCGTGGAGTGGAACGAGAAGGCCGTGGTGGCGGCGCTGGAGGAGCTGGGCGAGTTCCTGATCGGCAAGGATCCGTTCGCGACCGACTATCTGATTTCGTTGATGCACCGCAATTCCTACTGGCGCACCGGCGTCGTGCTGCGCAGCGCGCTCAGCGGCATGGAGGCCGCGCTGCTGGACATCAAGGGCAAGGCGCTCGGCGTGCCGGTGTACGAGCTGCTGGGCGGCAAGCACCGCGACAGCGTCTCGTGCTACGGCAACGGCTGGTTCGCCGGCGCCCGGACCGCGGAGGAATTCGCGCAAAAGGCGAAGGAGGCGGTCGCGATGGGCTTCAAGGGCCTCAAATGGGACCCGTTCGGCGCCGCCTACCTGGAAATGGACAAGCCCGCCCGCAACCGCACCATCGAGATCGTCGAGGCGGTGCGCGCCGCGGTCGGGCCGGATATCGACCTGATGATCGAGGTGCATGGGCGCCTGAACGTGCCGACGGCGATCGCCATGGCGCGGGCGCTGGCGAAATTCGAGCCCCGCTGGTTCGAGGAGCCGGTGCCGCCGGAAAGCATCGACGCGCTGGCCGACGTGCGCGCCGCCAGCCCGATCCCCATCGCCACCGGCGAGCGGTATTTCGAGCCGGAGCGGTTCATGGAGCTGATCCACAAGCGCGCCGTGGACATCCTGCAGCCGGATGTGGGGCATGTCGGCGGCATGCTGGAGGCGCAGAAGATCGCCGCCATGGGCCATGCCCGCTTCCTGCCGGTGGCGCCGCACAACCCCACCGGGCCGGTGGTGAACGCGATGACGCTTCAGCTCGCGGCGACGATCCCCAATTTCTGCATCCTCGAGACGATCGCGGTGGACGTGCCCTGGCGCCGGGAGATCGTGCGTGAATCGCTGGAGTTCACGAATAGCGAGATCAGGATTCCCGCTCTTCCCGGGCTGGGACTTGAACTCGACGAGGAAGCTTGCGCGCGCCACCCCTATGTCCGCCATCCGATCCGCCAATTCGATCCCAATCGCGGATCGAACCGCCCCGAGGGCGCCGTGCCGTTCGTGACTGCCAAAACCGCCTGATACCGACCGGCCGGCGCTCGGCTTCACCCCGCGGCCTCCAGATTGGCCAGCAGGATTTCGTTGCCCGCGGTGATGGCGCGTTCGATGGCGCGGCGCACGCCGGGGCCGTCGCGCTGGCTCAGCGCGTCGAGGACGCGGTCGTAGTTGTGCGGGCTGTCCGCGCGGGTTGGCTGTGGGTAGAGGTGGTTCAGGGTGGGGCCGATCTGCAACCAGAGACGTTCGATGATGGCGAGCAGATGGGGCATGCCGGCGGCCTCGTAGAGGCCGAAGCGGAAGGCCCGGTTGGCGGCGAGGGAGGCGGGCACGTCGCCACGGCGCTTGGCCGATTGGAACGCGGTGTTGGCGGCGCGCAGGCGGGCGATGCCCGCGCTGTCAATGCACGCGGCGGCGCGTTCGGCGGCCAGGCCCTCCACCTCGCGACGGATGTCGGCGATTTCGAGATATTCGTCGGCGCGTAACACCGGCACCTGGAAAGATTGCGAGGGGGCGGCGTGCAGCACACCGGCCGCCACCAGTTTCAGCAGCGCCTCGCGCACCGGGGTGATGCTGGTGCCGAGCTGGGCGGCGATGTCGCGGGTGATCAGCCGTTCGCCGGGGCGCAGCATGCCCTCGATCAGTCGGCGTTTCAGCGCGCGTTCGGCGTGGCCGGCGAGGCCACCTTTCGGCGCGGGCGCGTAGCCGTCCGCCTCGGCAAGTGTCATCGCGGGTCCTTCGTGTTTGCGCCGCGGCGCGAAGATGCTGGACAGGGGGAAGCCCGCCGGAGAATATATCATATATCCACTTCGCGCATTGGGCGCGAGGATCGCGATGGGGAGATGCGCATGCGGCTTGTTCCTTCGCTTGTGACGGGCATGCTGGCGGCGTTGCTTCTGGCGGGCGGCGCGCGGGCTGGCGAGCTGGTGATCGGCCGCGCCGCCTCGGTAGGTGCGATGGACCCTGGCTTTCTGCGCGAGCCCGCCACGGTGGTGGACAACGTCTTCGACACGCTGGTGATGCGCGACGCGGCGATGAAGCTGGTGCCGGGCCTGGCCACCGCGTGGAAAGCGATCGACGACACCACCTGGGAATTCACCCTGCGGCCGGATGTGACCTTCCACAATGGCGAGAAGTTCACGGCGGATGCCGTGAAGTTCTCGCTGGAGCGGGTGCTGGACCCCGCCGCGAAATCGCCGACCATCAGCTATATCCGCACGATCGCGGGGGTGGATGTGGTCGATCCGCTCACCGTGCGGGTCCGTACCAACGGGCCGGACCCGCTGCTGCCCACGCGCATGAGCCGCTACCCCGCCTATATCGTGCCGCCCGGCTATGTGAAGCAGGTGGGACCTGAGCAGTTCGCGCGCAAGCCGGTGGGCACGGGCCCTTACGTGGTGGGCGAGTTCGTGCCTGACGACCATGTGACGATGAAGGCCAATGCGGCGTACTGGCGCGGCAAGCCGGCGATCGACACGGTGATCTGGCGCGCCATTCCCGACGCGACGGCGCGGGTGACGGCGCTGATGACCGGCGAGGTCGGGCTGATCGAGGCGGTGCCGGTCGAGCTGGGCAAGACGCTGGACGACAATCCGGAAACCTCGCTGCTGCGCGTGAAGAATGGCGGGCTGATCATCTATCTCGGCCTGAAATCCGGCGAGAAGCCGCTGGATGACGCGCGGGTGCGCCAGGCCCTGTCGCTGGCCATCGACCGCAAGACCATCGTGGCCGAGGTGCTGAGGAACAATGCCAGCCTGACCGGCACGCAGGTGGGCGTGTTCGATTTCGGCTACAAGGACGAGCCGGTTCCTGCCTACGACCCCGCGAAGGCCAAGGCGCTGCTGGCGGAGGCGGGCTATCCGAACGGGCTTTCGATAAAGATGCAGGTGCCGCGCCGCTACATCAACAGTGCGGATGTCGGCCAGGTGATCGCGCAGGAATTCGCGGCCATCGGCGTGAAAGCGGAGCTGGAAGTGCCGGACTGGCCCGTCTATGCGCAGATGGTGCCGGCGGGCAAGCAGGCGCCGATCTACATGCTCGCCTGGGGCTCGACCCAGACGCTGGATGCGGATGCGGCGATCTACCCGATCTTCCGTAGCGGCGAGCCTTACTCCACCTATTCCAACCCCGAGATGGACAAGCTGCTGGATGAGAGCCGCCGCACCATCGACCCCGCCGCGCGCGCCGCGGTGCTGGCCCGCGCGCAGGACCTCGCGGCGACCCAGGTGCCGGCGCTGACGCTGTATCAGGAAGACACGCTCTACGGAAAGCGCAAGAGCGTGGAGTTCAAGGGGCGGGCGGACGCGCGCATTCCGGTGTTCGACATCCGCATCGGCAATTGATCGCGCCCGGCCGTGTGGTGGCGGCCGCCGATCTGCTGATCGGCGGATTCCTGCTGGCAACAGCGGCGCTTTTCGCGATCGCCGGGCCGCTCGCCTGGCCGGCCGACCCGATGGCGGGTTCGCTGCTCGCCACGCTGAAGGCGCCGGGTAGCGCGGCGGTGGGGGCGGTGCATCCGCTCGGCACCGACCAGATCGGGCGCGACCTGCTGGCGCGCATCGTGCGGGGCACGCAGATATCGCTTGCCATCGTACTCGTCGCGGGTGTGCTCGGCGCGGTGCTCGGCACGCTTCTGGGACTCGTGGCGGGCTATGCCGGCGGGGTGGCGGATGCGGTGATCATGCGGCTGGTGGACATCCAACTGGCCATTCCCTTCATCCTGCTCATCCTTCTGGTGATGGCCGTGGTGGGGCCGGGGATCGTCAATCTCGTCGTCGTGCTCGGCGTGACCGGCTGGGCGGTGTATGCGCGCACGGCGCGGGCGCGGGTGCTGGAACTGCGCGAGCAGGAGTTCGTGGAGGCGGCGCGGGCCATCGGCGTGTCGCTGCCGCGCATGCTCGGCCGGCATCTGCTGCCGAATATCATGGCCCCGCAGATCGTGCTGCTGACGCTGGATTTCCCGCGGCTGATCGTGCTGGAAGCCTCTGTGGGATTCCTCGGCCTCGGCGTGCAACCGCCGACTCCAACGCTTGGCAATCTCATCGGCGATGGCAGGGCTTTTCTGCTCGTGGCGCCCTGGCTGGTGCTGTATCCCGGCTTGGTGATCGCGGCGCTGGTGGTGGGGTTCAACCTGCTGGGCGACGGGCTGGTGCGGCGGATGGACGCGCGGGCGCGATGATCCGCTTCCTGGTCCAGCGGCTCGGCCTGTCGGTGATCGTACTGCTCGGCGTCTCCGCCATCGTGTTCTTCGCGCTGTTCCTCAATGGCGATCCCGCGGCGCTGATGTTGCCGCCGACGGCGAGTCGGGCGGAGATCGACGCCTATCGCCACGCCATGGGGTTCGACGACCCGGTGCTGCTGCAATATTTTCGTTACCTCGCCCATGCCGTCACGGGCGATCTCGGTACCTCCCTGCGTTTCGGCCTGCCGGTGACCGGGTTGATCGCCGAGCGCCTGCCCGCGACCGCGCTGCTCGCGGTCACCGCGCTGACCTGGAGCACGGCGCTGGGGCTGGCGCTCGGCGTGGCGGCGGCGGTGACGCGGGGCACGGCGTGGGACCTGCTGGTGCGGCTGGTTGCGCTGTCCGGCCAGGCGATTCCGGTGTTCTGGCTTGGATTGTTGCTGTTGCTGCTGTTCGCGCTGCGTTGGCGCATGCTGCCCACCGGGGGTTATGGCGAGGCCCGCCATCTCGTGCTGCCGGCCGTCGCGCTCGGCGCCTACTACATGAGTGCGGTGACGCGGCTGGTGCGGGTCAGCTTGATCGAGGCGCTGGGGCAGGATTACGTGCGCACCGCGCGGGCCAAGGGACTGTCGTCATCGCGCGTGGTGCTGCGGCACGCCCTGCGCAACGCGCTGGTGCCGGTGGTGACGGTGCAGGCGATGCAGTTCGCCTCGCTGCTGGGCGGCGCGCTGGTGACGGAGATCATCTTCGCCTGGCCGGGCATCGGCCGACTGGCGGTGCAGGCCATCCAGAACCGCGATTTCCCGCTGGTGCAGGCGGTGGTACTGCTGTCCGCCTGCGTGTTCGTGGCGATAAATTTGTTGACCGACATCGCTTACGCAGTGCTCAACCCGCGGGTGCGGCTGTGACGGATTATCGCAGGCGGGTGCTCGATCTTCTGACGGACTACACCGCCATTCCCTCCGTAGTAGGGAACGCACCGGGCCTCGCGCGCATGGCCACGCGCGTGGCGGACGATTTGCGCGCGCGGCTGGGGGCGGACATCGTCGAGGCTGGGGCGCGGGCTTCGCCATCGATCGTGCATGCGCGCATCGATCGCGGCGCGGCCGTGACGCTGCTGCTCTACAACATGTACGACGTCATGCCCGCAGATCCCGAGAGCTGGGTCGTGCCGCCCTTCACCGGCGGGGTGACCACGCTGGCGTCGTTCGGCCCGTGCTTCGTCGGGCGCGGCGCGGAGAACAACAAGGGTCCGCTCGCCGGGATGATCGTGGCGCTGGAGGCGCTGCTGGCGGGCGGGCTGGAGGCCAATCTCGAAATTCTCATCGAGGGACAGGAGGAAAGCGGAAGCACGGCCCTGCGCGACTATCTGCTGGCGGACAATACGCCAGTGCGGCGCAGCGGGGCGGCGCTGTTTCCGTCCTTCTGCGAATATGGCGGCGGCCCGCCGCGCCTCTATTGCGGATCGAAGGGCATCGCGCACGGGCGCATCCGCGCCACCGGCCCGGCCGCGGCGATCCATTCCAGCAATGCACCGTGGATCGCCAATCCCGCCGTCTTGCTGGTGGAGGGACTTGCGCGGCTGGATGCTCTGCCTGAGCTGAGGCAGCGCATTGCTCTCTCCGCGCCGGTCCGTGCGCTCGTCGCGACGCTGGCCGAGTCCTTCGATCCCGACGCCGAGCTTCGTTTTCGCGCAAGCGAGCGCTTTTGCGTTTCGGGCGATGGCGTGGCGCTGCTGACAGACGTGCTTGCCGCTGTCAGCTTGAACGTCGCCGAACTGCGCACCGATCCGGCGGGTGGGCGCGCCATCATTCCGGCCGCCGCCGAGGCGCGCTTCGATCTGCGCACGCCGCCCGGTATCGATCCGCGCGCGCTGCTCGCCGCCATGCAGGCCGTGCTCGATGGCACGGAGGCGGTGCTGACGGTGGAAGACGCCTATCCCGGCCATGCTTTTCCGCCGGACCATCCTGCCGTCCGGGCGCTGGACCGCACCTACCGGGCACTCGGCGCGCCATCGCAAATATGGCCATGGGCGATCGGCGCCATGCCCGCCTATGCCTTCGCGCGGGTCGCCGACGTGTTCCTCATCGGCGGCTTGGGGCGCGGCGGCAACGCGCACGCGCGGGACGAGTTCGTGACACTCGAGGGCATCGACCGGTTCGTGACCTCGCTGCTGCACTGGCTACCCGCCACGGTCGAGGCGCTGCGGCATGGCTGAGGTGCCCATCCGCTATCTCTCTCGCGCCGACGTGTTGGCTGCCGGCGGTGCGGATATGCAACTCGCGGTGCAGGACCTGCGTGACACGCTCGCGCTGCTGCGGGCCGGCCAGGCTGAGATGCCGTCGGAGATTTCCGTTCCGATCGGCACCAAAGCGGTCCAGGCGCGTGCCTATGCGCTGCCGGCCCGGCTGGCCGGCGCGATCGGTGTGGTCGGCGTGAAATGGACGGCCCACCGGCCGGATTTGGCGGACGGCGCACCGCGCGCCCTCGCGCTGACCCTGCTCAACGATCTGGCGAGCGGCCGTCCCGTCGCCGTGGTGGAGAGCGCCCTGCTGACCGCGATCCGCACCGCCGGTACCACCGCCGCCGCGCTGGCCTGCCTGTCCCAGCCGCCACGCCGCGTGGCGGTGATCGGCGCGGGCGTGCAGGCCCGCGCGCACCTGCGCATGCTCGCGGCGCTGTATCCGGCGCTGGAACGGGTGACGATATGGAACCGCACGCCGGCACATATCGCGGATTTTGAAAGTACCGTCGCGGTCGCCACGAATATCGATGCGGCCTTGGAAGGCGCGGATGTCGTTCTGTGCTGCACCTCCGCCGCCACGCCCATACTGGATGAGGGCGCGGTGCGACCTGGCCGGACCATTGTGCAGGTCGGCTACAACGAGGTGTCCTTCGCCGCGATCGCCGCCTCGGATGCGGTGGTGGTCGATCTGTGGGGCCCGTTCTGCGAGACCAGTGCCAAGAGCCTGTTCCGCATGTATCGCGCCGGCCGCTTCCCGCCAGAGCGCGTGGCGGCCGACCTCGCGGCGGTGATGCTGGACGGTTGGCGTGCTTCCCCGGATTCGCGGCTGTATATCTCGACCTTTGGCCTCAACCTGTTCGATATCGCCCTGGCCGCGCGCGTGCTGCGCCAAGCCGCCGCCAGCGGCATCGGCACCGTCCTGCCGCTTGCCGGCGGAGATTGGGCGTGAAAGGAAATCCCATGACCAACTCCCCCACCATCGACCCGGCGCAGCTGCTGGTCCACCTCGGCGAACCCGGCCTGCTGGTCGTGGACACGCGCGAGGAATCCGTATGGCGACAGGCGACCATTCCCGGCGCGGCCAGTCTTCAAGTGTACGACTACTTCATTCCCGACAGCGGACCGGCGGGGGTGGCGGACATGCAGGCGGCGGTGCGGGCCGGGCTGAACGCGGTCGGCGCGGATCGCGCGACCACCACGGTCTATTTCGAGGAACAGACCGGCATGATCTCGCCGCGCGGGCTGTGGTTCCACCACTATGCCGGGCTGCGCGGCGGCCTCGTGCTCGATGGCGGCTTCGCGGCGTGGCGCGCGGTTGGCGGACCGGTGGCGCCAGGGCAGAGCGCGCCGGCGGCGATTCGGTCCGGCGCGCCGTCCGGCGAAGGGATTTTCAACGCCGCCGTGTTCGCCACGATCGATGAGGTGCGCGGGCACGACCCGGCGCGCACCGACATTCTCGATGTCCGCCGCCGGAGCGAGCATGATGGCAGCTTCGTTCATCCCTGCTGCGCCAGGCCTGGCCGAATTCCTGGTTCGAGATTCCTGTTCTGGGAAGACCTGCTGGAGAACGGCGCCTATCGCGCGCCCGAGGATATCTCTGCCCGCGCCCAAGCGGCAGGCTTGTCGCCGGAGCGGGACATCATCGCCTATTGCCATCGCGGCGCGCGCGCCGCCACCGCGGCCTACGCGCTGCGCCTTGCGGGGTTCGCGCATGTACGCGTCTTCGTCGGCTCCTGGCACGAATGGGCGGACCGCGCCGATCTGCCGGCGGACATCAGATGAAGCGGGCGAGGAAACTGCGCAGGCGTGGGTGACGGGGTGTGCCGAGCACGTCTTCCGGCGCCCCCTGTTCCACCACCACGCCGCCATCCATGAACACCGCCCGGTCCGCGGCTTCGCGCGCGAAGCCGATCTCGTGCGTGACGACGATCATGGTCAGCCCTTGGCCCGCGAGGTCGCGCATCGTGGCGAGCACTTCGCCCACCAGCTCGGGATCGAGTGCCGAAGTAGGCTCGTCGAACAGCATCAGCTTTGGACGGATTGCGAGCGCCCGGGCAATGGCCACGCGCTGCTGCTGGCCGCCCGAGAGCTGGCGCGGATAATTGCCCGCCTTGTCCGCCAGGCCGACGCGGTCCAGCAGGCGGCGCGCATTCTCCAAGGCGGCCGTGCGGCTTTCGCCATGCACCCCCACCGGTGCCTCGATCACGTTCTCCAGCGCCGTCATGTGCGGATAGAGGTTGAACTGCTGGAACACCATGCCGATCTTGCGGCGCTGCGCCGCGATGGCCCGGTGCGGCAGGCGGACCAGCCGTTCGCCGCGCAGCGTGTAGCCGATCTGCTCGCCATCCACCCAGATCGCGCCGCGATCGATCGTCTCCAGATGATTCACACAGCGCAGCAGCGTGGATTTGCCGGAACCCGAGGGGCCGAGCACCACCACCACCTCGCCGGGCGCGACGTCGAGGTGGATGCCCTTCAGCACCTCCACATCACCGAAGGATTTGTGCACGCCCCGGATGCGCACCAGCGGCGCCGCAACCTCGCTCATGAAGCGGCCTGGGCGATCTTGCGCTCGCCGCGCGCGTAGTAGCGCTCGATATAAGCCTGCCCGACATTCAGCAGCGAGGTGACGAACAGGTACCAGATCACCGCCACCAGCAGCATCGGCACGATCTCGAAGGTGCGGTTGTAGATGGACTGCACGGAATAGAGCAGATCGGCCATGGCGATGACGCTGACCAGCGAGGTGGCCTTGATCATGCTGATGAGCTGGTTGCCGGTGGGCGGCACGATGGCGCGCATCGCCTGCGGCAGGATGATGCGGCGCAGGGCGTAAAGCCGCGTCATGCCGAACGCTTCCGCCGTCTCGGCCTGCCCCCGGTCCACCGACAGCAATCCGCCGCGGATGATCTCCGCCATATACGCCGCCTCGTTCAGCGCAAGGCCGACGATGGCCGCCGTGATGGGCGTGATCACCGTGTTGGTGTCGTAATGCGCCAGTACCGGGCCGAACGGAATGGCCAGCGTCAATTCCGGGAACAGGGTGGAGAGGTTGTACCAGAAGATCAGCTGCACCAGCAGCGGCGTGCCGCGGAAGAACCAGATGAACAGGCCGGACAGCCCCCGCGCCAGCCGGTCCTGAGACAGCCGCGCGATGGCGAGCAGCAGGCCCAGCGCGATGCCCAGCGTCATCGCCACCACGGTCAGGCTGAGCGAGACGGACAGGCCGCGCAGCACGGTGGCATCGAACAGATAGGCGCCGATCACCGGCCAGCCGAAATTCGGGTTGCGCGCCACGGCCGTCGCGAAATCCGCCGCCACCACCACCACCAACGCCCAGAGCAGCAGCTTGCCGGTGGGGAAGGGGCGATGGGCGCGGGCGACGTCGTGCGGGCCCGCGTCCGGTGTGGCCGTCATTTCGGCAGCATGCCGCCGTAGTTCAGGCCGGGTTCCTTGAGCATGTTGTTTTCCAGGCCCCATTTCCTCATGATCGCGGCATAGGTGCCGTTCTTCATCAGCACCTCCATCGCGTCCTTCAGCAGCGGGCCGAGCGGCGAAGCCTTGGCCACCACCGCCCCCTGGAAGATGTCCTCGAACCCGTTGGGCTGGCCGACAGCGGCGAGTTCGAGCTGGCCCTGGGACTGCTGCACGAAATAGACCAGCGGCGCCTGGGAGGAGAAGAATGCGTCCGACCGGCGGGAGCGAACGGCGAGGATCGAGCTGGGCTGATCGGTGAAGGACTGCACCTCGATCGGGCTCTTGCCCTGCTTTTTGCAGTAGTCGGATTGCGCCTTGATCACCCGCTCGGCTGACCCGCCGGCCATCACAGCGATGCGCTGGCCGCAGGCGGTATCGAGCGAGGTGATGCCCTTAGGGTTGCCCTTCTGCACGGCGAAGACGACATATTCCTTCACCCAGTCCACGAAGTCGTTCGCCCCTTCGCGATCCTTGTAGTCGCCGACGGGGCCGAAGGCGAACTGGTAGCGGCCCGAATTCACCCCCGCCAGCAGCGCCGGCAGGCCCGCGACCGTTTCGTGTCCGATCTCCACGCCCAGCAGCTTGCCGATCTCGGCCATCAGGTCGGCGGTGGCGCCGGTGAGCTCGGTGCCCGTGACGATCTCGTAGGGCGGGAAGGAACCGCTGTTGACGGAGACCATGCGCCCGGCCTTGCGGATGTTCTCCGGCAGCCGGGCGCGCAACGCCTCGTTCACGCCGTTCTTCGGCATGGCGTCCTGCGCGAAGGCACCGGCACCCAGAAGCAGCATTGCGCAGATTGCGCCGAGGTGGAGGAAAGCACGAGTCATGGCATGATCCCTTCGCGCAATGTTGGGAAGAATCATACCGGCATGCCGACTTTCCCGCGAGCCGAATCCCGCACTCAGCCGTGCAGCGTGGCGGCCTCCCGGCCTGGCCGCAGGTTCTGGAAGCGGCCGATCTGGAACGGGTCGAGCGGGAAGGGGGATGGCTTGCCCTGCGCGAGATCGGCCAGGATACGGCCGGTGACGGGGCCGAGGCAGAAGCCGTGGCCGGAAAAGCCGATTGCCAGCACCACCCCCTCGCAGCCCGGCACGTGGTCGAGCACCGGCAGCGCGTCGGGCGTGAGATCGAGCAACCCGGCCCAGCTTTCCTCGATCTGCGCATCGCGGAAGGCAGGGACCAGGGCGCCGTAGCGGTTGACCACGTCCGCCACCATCGCTGCGGTGGGGCGCACATGCGGGCGCTTGCGGCCGCCTTCGTCCGTTTCGTTCAGCACGCCATGCCAGGGCTCCGCGCCGTTGGTCACGCGCCAGCGCCCGTCATGCTGCTGGCGGCCGGTGCAGTTGGCCGTGGCGGTGCTGATCACCTGTTCCACCACGCGCTCGGCCGGGGCGGAACGCAGCACCGTGACCATCGGGATGTCCAGCGGAATGGCGATGCCGAAGGGGGCGAGAAGGGCGTTGCCGAAGATGCCCGCGGCGATCACCACGCGGCCGGCGGCGATGGTGCCCTTGTCGGTGACCACGCCGGTCACCCGACCGTTCGCGTGCTCCACGCGAAGCACCCGCTCGCCGAATCGCGTGATGGCGCCGAGGCGTTCGGCGGCGGCGACGAAGGCGGTGACGGTGGCGAGGGGATCGGCGCTGCCGTCGCTGGTGCAGTAGGAGGCGAGCAGCACCTTCTCCGACAGCGCCGGCGCCACCGCGCGCACTGCCTGGTTGTCGGGCAGCAGGGTGATGTCCAGTCCTGCCGCCGCCTGCTCGCGCACCACGCCGCGGACGATCTCCATCTCCTGCGCATCACGGGCCACGCGCAGATTGCCGGAGCGGCGATAGTGCGTGGGTGCGCCGAGCTCCTCGGCGAGCGTACTCCACATCGCCACTGCGGCCCGGGCCAGGGGCAGTTCCGCCGGGTGCCGGCCGGACTGGCGCACCCCGGCCAGCGTCCAGCCGGAGGCCATGGCGGCGGGGCCGAAGCAATCGACCAGCGTCACGCCCAGCCCGTCGCGCGCCAGCTGATAGGCGGTGGCCGCCCCGCTGATGCCTGCACCGATCACCACCACATCCGCCATCATGCCCTCGCTCTATTGTCAACGATGCAGCAAATGACGGAGAAAATCGGCAAGTCGCTGCGTACGGGGATTGTCCAGCAGCGCGGCCGGCCGACCCTCCTCGATCACCCGCCCATCCGCCATGAACACCAGCCGGTCGGCGATCTCGCGGGCGAAGCCGAGCTCGTGCGTCACCACCGCCATGGTCATGCCGTCGCGCGCCACGGATTGCATCACCTCCAGCACGTCGCGGATCGTCTCGGGGTCGAGCGCCGAGGTCGGCTCGTCGAACAGCAGTACTTTCGGGCGCATCGCCAGCGCCCGCACGATGGCCACGCGCTGCTGCTGGCCGCCGGAGAGTTCGATCGGGCGGGCATGTGCCTTGGCGGCAAGTCCGACGCGTGCGAGCAGGTCCATCGCCAGCCCGTCCGCCTCGGCGCGGCGCATCCGGCCGCGCCGCACGGGGGCCAGGGTCATGTTCTGCAGCACGCTCAGATGCGGGAACAGCGCGTAGTCCTGGAACACCATGCCGACTTCCTGGCGTACCCGGCGCCACACCCGCTCGCGCCCCAGCGGAATGCGCTCGCCCGCGATGGTGATCTCGCCGGCATCGGGGGTCTCCAGCCCGTTGAGCGAGGCGATCAGCGTGCTCTTGCCGGAGCCGGAGGGGCCGACAATGCTGACCACCTCGCCACGATGCAGGTCGAAATCCACATCGTCGAGTGCCACCACGCCATTGCCGAACACACGGCGCAACCCGCGGGCGGAGATGGCGGGCGCCTCTGTCACGACAGTGCCGGAAGGGCGGCGGCCTGCTGCGCCGCATCCTCGGCGACCGGCCGGCCGGCCTGGCGGGCGAGGCGCCGTTCCAGCGCGCGCGACAGGGCGGTGAGGGGACTGCACAGCACGAAGTAGATCAGCAGCACGAACCCATACACGCCGAAGGAGGGATCGATGCCATCCATAACCGTGGTGCGTTCCACGATCAGCCGGCTGATCTGCAAGAACTCGGGAACGCCGACCAGCGAGGCGGTGGCGGTGGACTGGATCAGCAGCGTCATCAGCCCGGCCAGCGCCGGCAGAACGCTGCGCATCGCCTGAGGCAGCAGGATGAGCAGGAACACCTCCCACTCCTGCAGCCCCAACGCCCGCGCGCTGCGGCGCTGGTGGCGCGGCACCGCCTGAAGGCCGCCGCGCACGATCTCCGTGGCGTTGGCCCCACCCCACAGCGACAGGCTGACCACCGCGGCCATGTAGGGGCTGAGCGCGATGCCGAGCTGGGGGGCTACGAAGAACACGAAATAGACGTTCACGATCAGCGGCACCGCGCGCAGCAGCTCCACCGCGCCGCGAATGGGCCGGCGCACCCAATGCCCTTCGGTCATGCCGATGATCACGCCCAGGGTGACGCCGATGACGATGGAGGCGATCAGTGTGACCACCGCGATCTGCAAGGTGGTGCCGAGGCCCGCAAGCAGCAGGGTGCGGTTGTCGTAGAGCAGGTTCATGCGCGGAAGGGCCGGGCCAGCACGCTCTCAATCCTTGCTGCGGCATATGAGAGCAGGAAGACGAGCAGCACGTAGATCACCAGAAGCACGCTGAACATTTCCAGCATGCGGAAATCGGCGGAGATGCGATCGACCGCGACGAAGGTGAGCTCCGCCAGCCCGACGGCCTGGAGGAACGCGCTGTTCTTGACCAGGGATATGGAGGTGTTGAGCAGGCTGGGCACGCAGGCGCGCAGCGCCATGGGCAGCACCACCGCCCGTAGCACCTGCCAGCGATGCAGCCCCAGCGCGGCGCCCGCTTCCGACAATCCCTTGGACACGCCGGCGCAGGCGCCGCGGATGCTTTCCACATGGAAGGCCGCCGCCCACACCGCCAGCGTGAAAACCCCCGACCAGAACAGCGACATGCGGATGCCCACGGCCGGGAAGCCGAAATAGACGAAGAAGATCTGCACCAGCAGCGGCGTGTTGCGGATGAACTCCACATACACCGCCACCAGCGGCGAGAGCACCGGCACGGCGAGATAGCGGATCGCCGCGCCGGCCAGACCCAGGCCCAGCGCCAGAACAAGCGCCACCGCACTCACCTCGATCGTCACCAGCAGCCCGCGCATAAGGGCGGGCAGGTAGGTGAAGAGGTAGTGCGGATCGAACTCCATCGCCGGTTCCGCGCCTGGGCGTCGTCAGAGAGTCGGGACTTTGGTGGGCGGGAACTGGGTCTTGTAGAAGGACTGCTTCTCCTCCGGCACCCATTTGGCGATCCACTTGGTGTACATGTCGTCCTTCGCCATCTTCTCCAGCGAGGCGTTGACGTAGGCGAGCCATTCCGGCTCGTTCTTGCGCACACCCACCCCGGCATAGGCGACGGCGAACAGCTCATCCAGCCGGCGAACGGTCGGGTCCTTCTCGCCGATCACCACCAGCGTGGCCATGTCCGCGGCCATGGATTTGGCGCGGCCCTGCTTCAGCGCCTGCAAGGCGTCGGATACGGAGTTCAGGCGCAGCGTCTCGACATTCGGCATGTTGGCATCGAACCAGGCGGCCTGGGTGGTGCCCTTCAGCATCGCCACCGGGGCGGCCGAGCCGATATCGGCAAGCTTCTTCAGCGGAGAATCCTTCATCACGAGGATGTCGCTTCCGCCCCAGTTGTAGGGGATGGAATAGTCGATCACCCGGGCGCGCTCGGGCGTCTTGCCAAGGGTCGCGACGAGAACATCGACTTTTCCTGCGACGAGCTGGGGAATGCGGTTCTCCGCGGTGACGCAGATCATCTCCGCCTTGTCCGGGCTGCCGAACGCGTTGGTGGCGAGCTGCTTGGCGATCTCCACCTCGATGCCGGCAAATTGGCCGGTCTTGTCCTGGAACCCGTAGGGCGGCTGGTCGCAGCGCACACCGATGCGCAGCGCGCCGACCTTGGCGATCGCCTCGGGCAGCTTGGGCAGGTCCTGTGCGGCGGCGGGGAAGGCGGCGGCGAAGAACAGCCCGCAAAGCAGTAAGGCGCGACGGTGCATCTTGTCTCTCCTGCTGAAAATTCTAGGCGGATTTGCGCGACATGCGCTCGGCCAGCACCGCGCCGGGCCGATCGAGGAAGTCGCGGAAGTGGTAGCCGGCACTGACCAGCGGCAGGAACCAGGTGCGGTCCTTGTATCCGATGGCGGTGGGGAAGGGGCGCTGCTGGAACACCGGCGCGCGGTTCTGCCGGCCGAGAATGGCCAACGCCGTCTGCTGGCCCATCCAGCTCATCAGCGCGACACCGTTGCCGTTGCAGCCGAGTGCGTAGTGCACGCCCTGCTCCTGGCCAAGATGGGGCAGCTTGTCGAAGGTCATGCACACATTGCCGCGCCAGGCATGGCTCAGCCGGACGCCGGCCAGCTGCGGGAAGACCTGCACCATGCGCGCGCGCAGCCCGATGGCCGCACTGCGCTCGTCGTTGTGGAACGCATCCGGCCGGCCGCCGAACAGCACGCGCGTGCCGTCGGGCGAGGGGCGGAAGAAGCTGAGTTCCTTGCGCGTATCGGAGATCATGCGTCGCCTCGGCATGATCTCGTCCATCACCGTGGGTGCGAGCGGCTCTGTCGCGACGATGAACGCCGTGACCGGAATCACCCGGCGACGGTGCCAGGGCAGCGCCTCGGCCGTCGTATAGCCGTTGGTGGCAACGATGAGGTTCTTCGCCTGCACCACGCCGCGCGCCGTGCGCACCGCGAGCCCGTCACCCTGCTGGGTCCAGCCCTGCACGGCGGCGAAGGCGTAGAGCCCCGCGCCGGCCTGGCGCGCCGCCTCGCGCAGCGCGCGGTTGTATTTGGCGGGGTGAACGCCGCCATATTCCTCCACCACCATGCCGCCGTGGTAGAAATCGCTGCCGATCTCGTCGTGCTGCTGCGACTTGGTGACGATGCGGGTGGTGACACCGGTGCGCCGCGCGAGCAGCTCGGCATGTTTCTGCAGCGTCTCGAAATGCTTCGGCGTCCAGGCGCCGAAGAAGCGGCCGGTGAGTTGCAGGTCGGCGTCCAGCTTCTCGCGCCAGATCAGCGATTTCAGAAAATCGAAGGTCTCGGCGGAATCCTCCAGCGCGCGGGCCTGCTCGCCGTCGTCGAAGTCCTTCAGCACGTCAGTCAGCACCAGCTTCTGGCCGCTGCTGACCATGCCGCCGGAGCGGCTGGAGGCACCGATGCCCAGCGGCCCGGCTTCCAGCACCGCGGTGCGCAACCCGCCCCGGGCCAGTTCCAACGCCGCGGCCAGGCCGCAGAAGCCGCTGCCGATGATCGCCACATCCACCTGTTCCGGCAGCGGATCGGTGGGGGTGCCGTCCGGCGGCGCGGCGTCCCACCAATAGGGGTTGGTGGTGAAATCCGGTGTGAGAATCATGGCTTTGCCCTTGCCAGCTCGTCCACGCAGGCCGCCAGCCGGTCTGTCGCGTCATCCACGCGCCGGCGCAGCCGGGCGGCCTCGTCCACCTGGCGCGCGAGCACCGCGCGCGCGGCGCCGATCATCCGCACCACCTCGGCCTGCGCCGTGCCGCCCGGCGTTGTGCGCCGCTCCACCGCGCGCACCGGGTCGAGGCAGGCGCGCACGAATGCGTCGTCCAGGCCCAGGCGGCGGCCGAGTTCGGCCTCGGCCACGCGCTCCACCATCTCCGCGTCGATCGCATCGGCCGGCAGCCCGGCCTCGATGGCCGCGCGTACCACGCCGCCCACCACGTGATGCGCGTCGCGGAACGGCAGGTCGGCACGCTGCACCAGCCCGTCCGCGAGGTCGGTGGCGGTGGAGAAATTGGTGCGGCAGCGTTCCAGCAGCAGCTCCGCGCGCGGCTGCACGCTCTCGATCACCCGCGTCAGCATGCGCAGATTGTCGGGCACGCGGCGCAGCGCCGCCCACAGGTCGATCAGCCCTTCGCGCTGCGCGTCGATGGCGATGGAGAAATTGGTGGAGCGGATGGCGGTGAGGCTGGTGGTCAGCGTGCCGATCAGCCGCGCGGATTCGGCGCGCAGGAACTCCAGCACCAGTGGATTCTTCTTCTGCGGCATGATGCTCGACGTGCCGGCGACGCGGTCCGGCAGCGCGATGGCCGAGAATTCGTGGCTGAAATACACATGGAAATCCTGCACCACGCGATTCCAGGTCACGCCGAGCTGGGTGGCCGCGAACAGCAGCTCGCAGGCGAAATCGCGCGCCGCGACGGCATCGAGGCAGGGCGTGGCGATGGCGGAGAATCCGAGCAGCTCCGCCGCGCGCGCGCGGTCGATGGGAAACGACGTGCCGGCCATCGCCGCCCCGCCGAGGCTGCACGCGTCGATATGCGCGAAGGCGGCGAGCAGCCGGTCCGCGTCGCGTTGCAGGGCGGCGGCGATGGAGACGAGGTAGAAGCCGAAGGTGATCGGCTGGGCCGGTTGCAGATGGGTATGGCCGGGCACCACCGTCGCGGTATGGGCGGCCGCGAGATCGAGCACCGCCGCGCGCAGCGTGGCCAGCGCGTCGAGTATCGCCAGGCAGTGGCCGCGCGCGGCGATCTGGTCCAGCGTGGCGCCGATGTCGTTGCGGCTGCGCCCGGCATGCAACCGCCCCGCGATATCCGCGCCGACCAGCTCGGTCAGCCGCGTCTCGTAGGCGAAATACGGGTCCTCGATCGCGGTATCCGCCGGCAGCGCCGCGCGCCCCTCGCGCGCCATGCTCTGGGTTGCCCGCGCGATCGCCGCGGCCACGGCCGGCTTCAGGATGCCCTGCTCGGCGAGCATGACCAGATGCGCCTGGTTCATCGCGCTCATCGCGGCGAAATCGGCGTCGGTCATGCGGTCGATGCTTGGCCGATAGATCAACTCGCGTATTTCGGCGATCGGACCTTCTGCCAGGCGGTGGGCGGCGGGAGCGTTCACGAGGGCGTCCAATGTCCGGGCGGCAGGGCCGCAATGCAACAACGCGGGAGCAAACAACGCAACCGATTTCGTAAACCGATTACTCTTCGCTTGCGCTAGGATGGTCAAGTCTTTTGTGACAGGACCGCTCCATCCTGCCGCAGATGGCCGGACGACGGAGGACTGCCGATGACCCGCCAGAGACGACCGACGATGGACGATGTCGCCCGCGCCTCCGGCGTGTCGAAGGCCACCGTCTCGCGCGTGCTCGCGGGCGTGGAGGGCGGCTGCTCGGCGGCCACGGCGGAGGTCGTGCGCGCCACCGCGCGCCGGCTGGGCTATGTGGTCAACGCGCTCGCCGCCAGCCTGCGTAGCCGCCAGACCTACACGATCGGCCTGCTGGTGGCCGACGTCTCCAACCCGTTCTTCGGCGGCATCGCCAAGGGGGTGGAGGCGCGGCTGTCGCAGACCGGCTACAGCGTGATCCTCGGCAACACCGGCAACTCGCCGGCGCGCGAGCGCCATCTGGCTCGGGTGCTGATCGAGAAGCAGATCGACGGGCTGATCGCCGCCCCCTCCGCTGCCGCCAGCGACCACTTGCTGGAAGTGCAGCAGGCCGGCATCGGCGTGGTGCTGGTGGATTCCGACCTGCCGGGCAGCGGTTTGGACAGCGTGACCATCGACAATCGCGGCGCGGCCGAGGCGGGCGTGCGCCACCTGCTGGAAAGCGGGCACCGACGCATCGGTATCGTCACCGGCCCGCTGGAGGCGATGTTCGACCAGCAGCGCCTGGAGGGCGCCCAGACCGCCATCGCCGCCTTCACCGCGCACGGGGCGGAACTGGTGGTGGCCGGCGCGGACCTGGAAGCCGGCGGCGGCGAGGCGGCAGCGCGCAGCCTGATGGCCGGCCCGGCGCCACCCAGCGCCGTGTTCGTCACCAACAACATGATGACGCTCGGTTTCCTGGTGGGACTGGCCGGGCTGGGCCTGCGCGTGCCGCGCGACGTGTCGCTGATCGCCTTCGACGACCAGGATTGGTACTGCGTCACCACGCCCCGCCTCACCGCCATCGCCAATCCCGGCCAGGAGATGGGCTTCCTCGCCGCCGACCGGCTGCTCCGCCGCCTCGCCGGCACGCCGCCCGAGGCCGGCGGCGGTCTGCTGGACGCGAAGCTGATCCGGCGCGACAGCGTGCGCGCCCTGCATCCGGCCGAGGTCACGTAACCGATTACCTAAATCGGTTGCATTGCCTGCGTCCCCGCGTCAGCCTGCGGCCGTTCTGCGACGGAGACGGACATGGGCACGCGGCTGGATGGACGAGTGGCGGTACTGATCGGGGGCGCCGAGGGCATCGGCCGCGGCATCGCCAACCGGCTGGTGGCCGACGGCGCGCGGCTGGTGCTGGGCGACATCAACCTGCCCCGCGCCCAACAGGCCGCCGGCGAACTGGGCCTGTCCGCGGAGCAGGTGCTTGAAGTGGACACCGCGCGCGAGGCCGATGTGGAGGCGCTGGTGGCCCGCGCCCACGCCCTGTTCGGCCAGGTGGACATTCTGGTGCACAATGCCGGCATCTATCCGTTCTCGCTGATCGTGGACACCAGCCTGGCGCAGTGGGAGCACGTGCTGTCGGTGAACCTGCGCGGTGCCTTCCTCGCCACCCGCGCCTGCGCGCCCTCGATGACGGCGCGCGGCCATGGCCGGATGATCTTCACCTCCTCCATCACCGGCCCGCGCGTGGTCAGCCACGGCCTGGCCGCCTACGCCGCCACCAAGGCCGGCATCAACGGCTTCATCAGGGCTGCCGCGCTCGAATTCGCCGGCGCGGGCATCACGGTGAACGCGGTGGAGCCCGGCAACATCCTCACCGAGGGCCTCCAGGCCGGCCGCTCGCCGCAATTCATCGCCGGCATGGAGAACTCGATCCCGATGGGCCGCCTCGGCACCCCCGCCGACATCGCCGGCGCCGTTTCCTTCCTCGCTTCCGACGACGCGGCCTACATCACCGGCACCAGCATCGTGGTGGATGGCGGGCAGATCCTGCCGGAGAGCAAGGATTTTCGCGATCCGGCGGCATGGCACTGATCGGCACGCCGCTCGAATCAGAGCAGTGGCGCCGATCCGGGCTTATCCGCTATGCGTTGTCTCGGGAAGTATTGTCAGAACAATGCCAACAGACTGACAAATTTCGCATACGAACACCAATACATTACAGTGAATGGTAGTTGACTACCGAGATTATATAGTTCACTTTTTGTTCGAAATTCGACTCACATGAGGGAGGCGAAGAGCCAATGTGGCGAAAGTCGCCTAACCTGAGTCTGACGCTGCCTCGGTGTCGTAACTGCAATCGTCATTGGCGGCCCGCGCAAGGCGTCGTCGCGGATGCCGCCTACTGCAAGAAGTGTACGGAGGAGCGGCAAGCGGTGGCTACCTCCAAGCTTGGGCTCAATCAAATTACCGTAACCGATCTGACTGAGCACTATTTGTTACAGCGCCGTTTCAGATCTAGTTAGACTTCGAAGAAAGCCTCAAGGCCCTTCACCGCCTCGGCCCGGCCCACGACTCCGCCGGAATCATCGAGGCGTTTGCTTCGCCCCGTTCCGGCCGGCTCGCTCCATGCCTCCCACTCATGCTTGCGGGCGGAGTGGCGCTTCCATTCAACGATTATGCGCCGAGTGCCCCTGAACATCTTCCAGCTGATCAGGTCCCGAGTGACGGCGACATCCCATTTAGGCGAGACGGGCAGACGAGCAAGCGCATTCAAAGCCTGCGCCGAGTTCTGGCAGCGGGCAGAGCTGTCGTCGTTCAGCATTTTGCGGATCGCGCGGCGCCATCCTTTGGGTATATGAGGGAGCCATCGTAGCGTATCGGCGAAGCCACCGCCCTTGACTATATCCTGCGGGTTGGGCGCCTCTTCATACCACGCCTGCCCATGCAGGAGTCGGTAAAGTGTCATCCCGAGAGCCCATATATCCGACTTGGCGCTCGTTCCCTTCCCGTTCCAGATCTCGTAGGCGATGTGGTCGTTGTAGCCAGCCTGCGATGCGTATCCCAGCACCAAGTCGTCGGTTACGAGTCCGAAATCACTAATTTGGGCCTCCGCCTTTCCATTCAGCAGAATGTTCGCTGGCTTGATGTCGCGATGAACCATCCCGCGGGCGTGCATAGCCCCTAATCCCATGAGGATATCTGTAGCGACCTTTCGTACTGCCGACAGCGTCATCGGCCCATTCTCGAAGATCGCTTGAAGTGAACCGCCGGGACAAAACGCCATGCAAATGACCACACTGTCCCCGTCCGGCGCCTCAACCACATGATGGACCTTCACCACATTGGGGTGAGTTGCCTTGGCTAAGTTCTTCGCTTCGGCAAGATACCCGGCCTTGTAAATGGGCCAAGTGGCGTCGTCCTGAAACCTCGCCCGCTTGAGTACCTTCACCGCGACCTCGCCGTGTGCAGGATCCTCGCCTCGAAAGACTTCGCCGAATGCGCCATTACCAAGCTTCGCGCCGACCTTCAAGCCGGAGACGTAGTCAGCCATTAGGCGTGCCTCGCCGCGATAAGCAACATTGCCGTCTCTCGGCTAAGCCTGCGAAGAGTCCCCCCCGTCGTCTTATCCGTCCAGAAAGCGTCATCGGCGACGTATTCATCTACCTTCCTGTCGCCATATGTCTTACTGATGACTGCCTTAGATAGCGTCTTGACAGGGCAACGCGACGCAGCTGCCGCGATTACGATGCCACGGACTTCTGCGCTGAGCAGAAAGCCAACGGTAGCGGCACCCCTTCCCGTCACTGCGCTTGCCTTCACCAGAACCGCGTCGATGCGGTTCTCTTGAATATAGTCGGCGCACTGCTTATGAAGGACACTGTATGCGGCTGCCCGGTCGCCTGTCTGCACTCGCCATGTATCGTCCGATCTGATGATGATTGGCTCATCGAACTCGTCGGGTATTTCGGCATCGACCACTACCACTGAGTCCTTTGACGCGGTAAGCCCCAGCCAACGCTGTGCCATTTATGTCCCCCTGTTATTGGGCAACCCTATACAACGGGGCCAACTTGCGTGAAAGGACGGGAGAAAAAACGATGCTTATGCGTTGGCTACGTTGCCAAGTATGAACCGGGACTACCGTAGTCAAACTCGCAAACCCGACGGGCATTGTCTTCGAAAAATCTGGAGCGGGCGAAGGGATTCGAACCCTCGACCCCAACCTTGGCAAGGTTGTGCTCTACCCCTGAGCTACGCCCGCGCTCCGTGCCGCCGTGCGGCGAGGCGCGGGTTCTAGGCGGAAATAAGGGGGCTGGCAAGAGGGGGTGAAACAGGGGGCGCGGTTGCGGGGGGCGGGCGGGCGGCGTATATGGCCGCCTTCGTGCCGACGTAGCTCAGCGGTAGAGCAACTGATTCGTAATCAGTAGGTCCCCGGTTCAATCCCGGGCGTCGGCACCATATTTCCCTTATAATTCAGCATCTTATCGGACGAACGCGGAGATATCCGGAAATTCGCTCCGAAAATGTCCGCAGGGTGTCCGCGAATCGGGCATGGCAGGCCGGTGATTTGCCCGGCCTGCCATGCAGTGATTAGCTGGCGCAGGGCTTCGTCGCGCTGCGGGCGGCGACGGCGAAGTAGAGTTCCGGCTGGGCCTTGAACTCCCGGATGTCGTCGTACATGTCGGCCACCTGGGCAGCCAGATCGCGCTCCACACTGCGCAATGCCCCTCCCTCGACGCAGTGGTCAACGTCGAGGATCGCGCACGCCGACTCCACCACGATGCGGAGGGTGCACAACGACTCGTCGAGGTGGGTCGCCATGCGCTCCACAAACTCAATGGCGACCGGCAGGGCAGGGGTCTCCGGGGCGCTCATGACTGCGCCCCCCCCGCCGTAGAGCCTGAGCAGGTCGTTCACGATGTCCCAGGCCCAGTCGGCGGCTGGGGTGCCGTCGGGGTCCTCATCCCCATCAGGGCCGGCCTCGGCCTTGGCCGCACGGCATTTCGCCAGGATGCCGGCCATGGTTGCCGGCTGAGCGTCGCCGATACCGTCGCGCGTCTCCGAGTAGGCGATCCAGAACGGGTTATCGTCGGCATCCTCGATTTCAGCCGGCGACGTGTTGTAGGCGTCCATGTTCAGGGGGTGCTGCCGGCACAGCTCGATGAGCGCGGCATCAGGGTGGGGCGCCGGCTGGCCCCGACCAGCCACCCCAGGCGCCCCAGGAAAGGCCAGGACGGCGGTGGTGGCGCCCAGTAGGGTGCGACGGGAGACGGTCATGGCGCGGCCTCCTTCGCGGCAATGGCGCGCTCTCGGGCCATCAGCGCCAGCGTCAGCCGTTCCAGTTCCGCCACCTGCGCCTCCATGTGGTCGGCGATGGGATGCAGGGCCGTGGGCGGTATCTCGTGGTCCAGCATGCCCAGATTGCGGGTGAGTTCCGCCAGGCACCGCAGGTTGGATGTCGGGAATTGCAGGTCGAACACGGAGGGTGGCCGTGCCGTCTCCGGTTCGCGAACGGTGGTGGACATGGTGGTGGTCTCCATCTTGGAGGGGGCCGGCATCGGCCGGCGCAATTCAGACGGGGGAGGGTGGTGATCAGCGGCCCTTGGGCGGCCTGGGCGGCGGCTCATAGGTGGGCGGCGGTAGCACCGGGACAGGGGCGCCGCGGACAGTCTCGGGCGCCGGCCAGCGGCGGACGCGCTCAGGGAATGGATGCGCCATCACACCACCCCCAGCGCACGGGCCAGCGTCAGGCCGAACACCACCGCGCCAGCGACAACGACGCACCAGACCACGATGCGGTCGCGGCGAGACGGCGGCCGGTCGTCGTCATCGTTCCAATCGGCGCACATCATGGCGTCCCCCGATGCGGGTGGGGCGCCTGGCGCGCGGCGGGCAAAGTTCGGGTATTCTCGGAATCAGCCATTCCTGAGCTCCTCAGCAGCTTGGGTTGGTCAGGCCGGGCGGGGAGTTGCAGCTTCCCGTTCGGCCGAATTTCTGTTATACCGTTTTTATGAATTCGTCAATATCGGTTAAACCAAAAAAGAGAGGACGCCCCGCAACTGGCAGGGACCCGCTAATTGGGGTCCGGCTATCCTCGGAATCTGTGGAACAAGTTGATCGATGGGCTAAAGCAGAGGGCGTCTCACGTTCAGAAGCCATCCGACGTCTTCTTGCTCTCGGCCTAGTGGCGGCGAACCCAATACCACGGCTGGACCGCTAATGTTTGTCGAGAGCGACTGTACGCTAGTCGAGACAGAACTATCTAATCGGGAACGGCAAGGTCATCAACAATGATGATGCTGCAGTCAAGAATTTCCTTATAGAAGGGTCTACGCTTTTTTGTTGTAACGAGAACGTAATCTTCGCATGCCGCTACTGCAGCCGCGTGCCAGTCTGCATTACCGTAGGGCTCAATTTTAAATCCGGAGTTCGCCTTACTTGCAAGAGCGGCGGTCTTCAAAGAATGTGCTGGTTTGACCCGTATTTTTTTCGCTATATGTGAAGCAAGGATCTTGTGTTCGGCTTCATAAGCGTTTTTAAGCTCGCTTAACACTCCAGTCGGGACGCACATTTTGCCTTTCTCAAGCAACTGAAGCGCCGCTGAGCGAAGGGCGTTGTTTTTTGTCTGTGCAATGGTGACGAGGCCGTCGCAATCCACAACATAAACTGGCGCGCCGTCAGTCGTCGGCATCGTCGGCACCGGCCGTGGCAGCAAAATCGAAGTACGCGCGCTGATATTTTGGCTTCAAACCCGACATTCGGTAAAGATCGAGGGGAGATATCTTTTCCTGTTTTACGGCACGACCAAAGACACGGGCAAAGGTATAGCCATACTGGGCCAGTTTGACGCGTTCCTGCGCGACTTTTCCGCCGCCTGTTCCGCTGGTAAAATCGGGGTTTCCCAAAGTTTTGACTTCTCTCAGCCAAGCCGTGTGAGAGCCTTCGCTCACCAGCCCTAGCTGCTCTAGACGGACGACTGTCGCTTGCTGGCTAATATTGAGAAACCGGGCGCACCTTCTAATTTCATCGAGTGTCGGCACATTCGAAACACGGGCGCGACCGAATGCCCACTTTGTCAGGGCAACCGGTGCCAATACCCGTGCAGAAAATCGGTTGCAAACTCGTTCCACCGTGTTCCGAACGACAAAGGGATCAGAAATCCCAGAGCTGCTCATCAGCGCGTGGGCGAGCTCATGGAACAATGTGAAGTTCCGCCGCCCGTGATTTTGGTTCTCCGTGTTGATAACGATGACTCTGGCGCTGCTATCAGCCAAACAGAACCCGCTTCCATCGTCTGATGGAAAGTTATCATGCATCACAAAGACGCCTTTAGACTCAACTGCAGATCGGCAAACGGAATAAAATTGGCGAGCGTCGCGCGATTCTATTTGCTGTTTTTCAGTAATGCCAAGATAATCTCTAATCTCTTGAGCGTATTCGCGGCGTTTGATATCATCAATGGAGACATGACGCGGAAGGCTATCTCTGTGTCCCAGGCTTTCGGCCTCTTCCTGAAGACGCTCCGCCAGATCAATGGCCCTAACGGTCTTCGGGAGCTTCGGCGTCGCGCTCGGTTTCAACTCACGGAAATCAACCACAGCGCCACCCAGCTCGGGTGCATGATCCATATAGAAGACAAACGCTGGCACCGACAGCTGAACCGACAACTGTGAAACGAGACTTTGGTTCGGAGGCGGATTGTCTGCTATCGTTGCTTTGAGAGCGGATTCGGAAACGCCGATCCGCTCAGACACCCCCTTCAACGTTAGATGCCGAGCTGCCAGGATCGACGCGAAAACTGCTTGGTTGAACGTTTCCATAAAGCCCGAATCTCTTAGAGTATCGCAATGAATGTGCAAGACTTCTACAGCATTGTCCAGTTGGGAGTCGGCATCCACGCGGGCACGGCCATATTGCAAATATCGGGTGAATTAGGGGTGGCGCCCGTCGAAAAGAAAGTAGCGAATATAAAAGAATGGCTTCGTGAGGAAAAAGATAGAGGATTTCAATTGGAAGAAATAGAAGATAAGTTGAATTTAATAAAAATTGACCTTAGCGTTTTTCGCTCTAATTACGACCGTCTTTACAGAGGTTCGGTTCATTGGACGTTCGGATTCGGTTGTTTGCTTACTTTGATGTTGGTGTTGATGTCGTTTTTTGCAGAAGTGAAAATTTCGACCTTCGTTGGACTATTGATCGTGGGGCTTAGCACCGTGCCCGCAGTCGCAATATTTGCCCACTTATGGTACAAATCGTCAGACTCGTTGCGAGACATCAGCATGAAGTTGTCCGCCATAGAGGCTGACGTCAAATCCCCCGACGCCTAATTCCATCAGCACGTCCTGCCAGCGCTGGATGGCCTCCTTGGGTGTCGTCTCCGGGTCGAGCATCCCAGCGGTCAGCGCAGCGGCCACCAGCTCGTCGTGGCGCGTGCCGTCCAGCCTGGCGCTCCCCCCATCGCTGCGATGCCGCTTATCCCGGCAGGCACCAGAACCCGCCGTGAGCCCCGCCGATGGCCTGGTACGTGGCCCGCGTCGGCGGGGTCACGATGAACGACCGGCCATCGAGCCCGAACACCAGCAGCCGGGCGTTGTCATCGGCGCCCGCCTCGGACGGCGCGAGAAAAAGCCCCGGCAACGGTGCTTCGTCATAGCCGTCTGCGTGGGCGGAGTAGTACGTCACGCTGGTTCCGATCGGGGTGGTCATGGGCTTTCTCCTGGAATGTCTACGGCACGGTGCCGAGGCTGGGCCGCTCGATGCGCGCGGTGGTGGCGAGGTTGCCGCTGGAGGTGGTGGTGGCCGTCGTGCCAGCCGGGGCGCCGCGAATGACGACGTTGACGGTCGCGGTGCCGCCGCCGGGGGCACCGGGCCCCGCGACAGAGGCGCCGCCGGCGCGATAGATGTCCTGCGCCAGCCTGCCGCGGGCTTGCGCCTGGCCCCAGCGGTCGCGTGGTCGCTCGTAGAACAGCGAGCCGATCTGTCCGGCCTCGGTCGCCGTTTTGGCGCCCATCAGCATCCGGCCGGCACGCTGCTCCTTCCCGGCGCGCAACTCCCAATCCGCGAAGGCGAGCTGCTGCGCGAGACTGCTGCCCTGGATGGGGCGGCCGAACAGGCGCTGGAACTCAGCCTGCCGATCCGGGTGCCACTGGCCGATGCCGTAGGCCTGGCCGTTGTCGCCGACCAAAGCCGGATTGAAACCCGATTCCGCCTGGAAGTTCGCCGCGAGGCCGGCGGCTGCCTCCGGCGACCATCCGAGGGCCTGCAACTGCTGCATCACGCCGCCGGCACTCGCATTGCCACCGGTGATACCGAGCTTGTCGCCAACCCAGCCTGCCGCCCGCCTCAGCGGGTTCCAGACATCGTTGCGGAAATTATGGACGCTGCCGTCCATGTCCGGCTTAAAGCCGGGATAGACCCCATCCGGCGTGGCGTTGGGGTCGGTATCGCCATGCAGCTGGGTCACCGCGCCCCACAGGCCACCGGTCAGCAGCCGAGCCCAGCCGATGACGCTTCCCATGCGGACAAGCAGACCCGACAGCCTCAGGACGGGCGCCAACACCTTGGCCGTCAGCACCGCGCCGAGGGCGATCGCGGCCACCTTCCAGCCGCCGAAGGCCTGCGCGATCGCATCCACACGCTCGATCAGATGACCGATCTGCTCCGTCAGGCGATCCAGGCCGCCGCCGTCGATCCACGACTTGAACGCATCCGCGATACGGCCGATCGTCTCGGCGATGTCGGTGCGATGACGGTCGATCCAACCCGCGAGATCGTTGAGCATCGGCAGCAGAACCGGCGCCAACCGTTCGGCGACGGCATAGCCCAGCCCCTCGACCGCCATCTTCAGATTGGTCTGCGCCCGCTGGAAGTCGCCTGCCGCCTTCACGCCTTTTTCGTTGATCAGCCCATGCCGGCGGGCGGCATCCTCGTATTCCCGCATGCCGGCCGAGCCCCGACGCAGGAACGGCAGCAACTCCTCCCCGGCCGCTCCGAACAGCTTCGTGGCCACCATGGCCTGGAGCGTCGGATTGCGGATCGCCGCGATACGGTCGGCAAGCTTCGGCAACGCGTCCGCCGCAGTGAGGCCACGAAACTCGATACCAAGTTGGCGGAACATCACCACCGCCTCGGCATCGCGCCCGGCGGCGGCATTGGTGAGTGTGTCCTGGAGGGATTGCAGGCCTGAGGTCAGCGAGCCGGCCGAGGCGCCGGCCATGCGGGCCGCACCCTGGAGGGATTGCAGCCGGCTCGCGGAAATGCCGATGCGGGCGGCGCTGAAGCCGAGCTGCTGGCCGAAGACGGACCACTGATCGGTCAGCCGCACCAGCCCGGCCAGCGAAAGAGCACCGGTGATGGCGCTGAGCGGTGCCAGGATGCGGGACATGCGCTCGGCGGTGGCCATCGCACCGCGCCCCAGATCGCCGATGCCGGCGCTCAGGCGCCGGATGCCCGACACATCTCCGAATTTCGAAAGCGCCTTGTTGAACCGCTCCGCCGGGGCGGTCAACGCCATCATGCGCTTATTGACCGCGTTCAACGTTTCGGTCGCACGGTCCACCGCGCTGATGGTGACGCTGAAGCCGGCCGTCATGTTTGGAAACCCCTACCAGGTTGATCGGCGGATTTGCTGGGCGTGGATGATGCGGCGGCGGAAATCCGCATTTTCACGTTGGGCCATGAGACGATGGAGATCTGCGTCTCTCGCCCGGACTGGATTGGACTTCGCATGAGCAAGAACACCTGTCGCCATGCCGAATGCCGGCGAGCTCGTTGCCATGGCGGCGGCGCTCCGACTGCGCTGGATGGCCCGCTCGGAAACCAGTGCCGAGGGATTCGCGGGCACGCTGACGACGGAGATTTCCAGCAGCTCCCACTCCGTGAATCGCATTCCGAAGCCGGTCTCCGAAAGGTACTTCCACTTGATTGGGCGGAAGCCGATGGAGACCGCGCTCAGAATGCCGGCTTGCACCAGCGACAGGATATCATCGCTGAGCGTCGAAATGCCCGCGGCGGGGAACTGGATCGTTGCCGTGATGTTGATTGCGTTTTGAGTGATGCTGCTGCACTTGGCGATCGGCTTTTCGGTGTCGTGGTTGAACAGAACAACGGGATTTCGACGGTACTGGCTGAGGTCCGCGCCGGTGGGTTCGACGATATCGCCCACGCGATCGGGCGTCGCGTCGGTGGCGATGACGGTGATCTGGCGGGACTCTGTCTCCCGTCCGGCAAGCTTGATGGTGTAAGGGCGATGCGAACGATTCATGCCAGCGCTTCCTCCGGCTGATCGGCCGGCGGGGGCCCACCTCCCGCCGGCCGATCGCCCGGGCCCCGCGCGCCTTCCGGGCGCTGGGCCAAGTTCGTCCATCCCGTGCTCAAGGGATGCTCGCCATTAGTCGCGACAGGCAAATCGCTGTTGGCCACCGCGTCGATCTGTGCAAGGGCAAGGTCGAGGTCGATAATTCTGTGGCGCGCGTTTTCGCAGCGTGACTTCGCGGAGGTCACGCGCCCCACGGAGTCTCGAAGGTCTATGGTCAAAACTTCCAGGCGAACGCAGATGGCTGCCGCCACGTGCCCGGTTCGGGACATGCGCCCCACGAGATGGGCGAGCTGGCGGTGATAGGCGGCAGCCTGGGCTCTCGCCTCCTCGGCGATGGCGAGCTCCGCGCGTGCTTTCTGAGATTCGGCTTGGGCTGTTGCCATCTCTTCGGCGATCTCGGCCCGCCAGGCGGCAAGTGTCATGTCCACCATCAGATAATCCCCCAATTCTCTAGCACTTCGCGGAACCGGTGCAGCTGAGAGTTCGTGTCGCTCTCCGTCCCGATTTCGTAAGCGGCCGGCAGGACGATGGTGGGTCTGCGGAGGATATCGGCGCGCAGGTCGAAGCCGGCGACGATCATTTCGGCGATAAGCTGCCGCTCCGCCATGACGACGGCAGAAAGTGCGCGCGCGGCCTCCAGCATCGTCCTCAGAATTTCCTGATGCCGCGGCGCCAGCGCCTGGGCGACTTCCGCCGACAACTCCGCCTTCATTTCGTAGAAGAGGCCGTCCTGCGTGAACGTGGCCTTATCCAAAATCTCCACCGCTCGCCGAGCGTTTTGCAGCTTCGTCTCCGGGGTCGATGCGGGTTCAACCTTCTCACCCGCGATAAGTGCGAACGCCGCGGCCACTTCCTCGGGAACCCCGGCTTCCGGGCCTGAAGGCTCAGGGGCAAGCGCTGCAAGCTCACGCCGGGCCGCGGCAATGCCTTCGCGCACGTGCGCCGGAGGGGTCTTGCCGTTACGGCGGAAATAGACTTCGTGTTCCAGCAACCGGGTCTGCAAGGTGGCGACGCGGTGAGCCCGGGCCAGGGCGGCAGATGGCTCCCGCATGGCAACGAATTTCGGATGCTCGGCGATCGGCCGGGGCGAGCCGTTGGTATCCAGCAACCCGCTGTCGGGTGACGGTGGCGCGGAGCGGCGGCGGAAGGAGGAAGGAAGCGGCATTGAGGATTCCCGAATCGGCGGCATGCCCAAAGTCGGCGCCAAAGTGGCTCACCGCTAGCGTCTCGGTGAGCCATTGCGATAAAGAATCGAAGACCGCGCGCGATGATTGTGGGCCTCCATGAGCGCCGGTTGCTCCTCCGGCGGTTCCCGCGCGATAGCGGCAGCGGCGGAAACGGCTATTTCGCCGGACTCCACGGCGGATTTGAGGGACGGGACGCCCTTCTCAATCACCTCCCGCGCGCGATGGACGCTGCGTGGGCAACGTTCAGCATGTCGGCGGCAGCGGAAACGGAAATTGGCGCCGGTGACGGTGGTGATTTCGGGGCGCCAGCCGGAGCGCGGATGAGCAAGTCGGAGAGCTGCGCCCGATCATTCTGCCAATTGGCAGAATGATCCGAACGCCTATCACCCCCCACCTTCATCGTCGCCAGTTTCGCCGCCACCATCGCCCGCTGGCTCTCATCCAGATGCCGCCTGCGAAGATTCAGCGACACCACGAACGCCAGCGGATCGGCCCCATCGAACTGCGTCAGCGGCGCATCCACGCCCACCACCCGCGACGCCCTGTAGCGATTGCGCCCGTCGAGAATGGCCCCCTCGTGCAGCACGATGGGCTCGCGGATGCCATGCGCCTTAACCGGTGGGGCGCAGCACGCGCCGGATCGTGGCCGCCGACGGGGCGGGGCCGGCCGCCAGCACGTCATAAGCGGCCCCAGGCACCCCGGCGGGGCGCCGCCCAGCAGCACGGTCGCGGCGCCAGGCGGTGGCCTCGTAGCGGGCAATAAGGGTGGCGGCTGCCTGGGCGGTGGCTCGGGCACTGCCCGCCGGCAATAGGCCGGCCAGCCGCCGCAGGGCAGTGGTGCGGGCCTTGTCCCGGACGTGCTGCCTCCAGCCCGGTGCAAGGTTGAGCGCGTCATCGAGACTGGCCCCGGCCAGCCACAAGCTGATGGCCTCCGCCAGGACGTGGTGGCCGGCGGTGCGCAGCAGCTCGGCCGCGCTGGAGGCGGACTCAGCGATGGCGAGGGGGCGGGTCAGTCGGTGAACTCGGACCACGACGAGTCCTCGCTGGGCTCGTCGGGCAGGGCGGTGACGTACGATCGCCCCGAGGGTGACAGGCCGAGGGAATTGAGCGCCGCCCGGAGCTGCGTCATCTCGGCGCCCGTGAGCCAGCGTTGCCGCATCCGCGCCAGCAGCCGGGCCGTGAACTCAACGATGACCCGGTCTGACGCCGCCAACAGTCCCGGCGCGGCTTGCCCAGCGATTTCCTTCCAGGCCGCCGCCTCGCTCTTGTCGAGGAAAGCCGGCGGGCTTCCCAGCGGTCGCGCCGACTTCGGGCCAGGCGGCCGAAACCGGCTCGGATTTTTCTTGAAGCTGCCGCTCAGGCTCAGCAGCTCGGCGGGCTTTCGCGGGCGGGCCATTCCGGGTTCCTGAAAACGTGGTTTTGGGGATGCGTAAAATCGTTTGGGGCACGGTATTCCCCGGGTCACTTCGCTGACCTGGACACCCCCTATGGGGGGAGGGGCTGTCGGGGTGGGGTGGTCGGGGAGGGCCCTGCCGCAGCGCCTCGAAGCCCTTTCGTTACGCACCCGCGCCCGCCTCAAGCGGCGCGGCGGTGCGTGTAGGGGTATGGGGAGACCTACACCGCAACCGCCGCAGCACCGCCGCACAGCCAAATTCAATGGCTTAGCGGAACCGGCGCAGACCGCCGCAGCCGACCGCCGCAGGGACCGCCGCACCAATGATTTCAACGAGTTACGAGCGATCAATTTGGACCGCCGCAGGAACGAGTTCAGCGCCGTCATGCCGCTGACTCCCCGGCCTGTGGCGCGGCGGCGATGCGCCGGCGCTCGTCGCCTGAGCGCCCATAGTTCACCAGGACGATCGCCCCCGCGGACAGCAGCCGGGACATCGCAGCCTCGAAATCCCTACGCTCGTAGCCGCAGCGGTCGGACCGCCGACCGAAGGTCTTCGGCGCATAGTTGCCGGCGTTGTGGCTGGCGGAGACGGGTAGGTTCGCGCTGTCGCAGCGCGCCAATAGGTCGAGGAACACCCTTTCGCATTCGGCGTGGCTGGCTGCTGCGGCAAGCCCGTGTGGCCGCTCCTGGGGCGCCAGGACGCCCTGCTGCCACCGCAGCCGTATTTCGGTGCCCTTGGAGGCGTAGTTGGCCTTCCGGCGGCTCAGGACGCGTTCTGGCGTGTCAGCCGGCACGTCTTCCCCGGCGGGGCGGGCGAGGCCCCAGCGTGAGCGTGCGGAGTTCGACCAGCCGGTGCTGCCGCCGTCGAGATCACCGGATGCCGACAACCCGGAGCGGCTGGGGTGGGCATTGAGAATCACGGCGCCGTCGATGTCACGCGCCAAGCCGGTGAGAATGTTGCCGATGAACTGGCGGACCTGCGCCCGGTCGTTCTCGTTGCCGCCGAACGTGTCCGCCGCCGTGTCGAGAATCACCAGCCGGGCACCGAAGGTCGTGACGGCTTCGCGTAGCTGGGTGAAGCGCTCGGTGGGGTAGGGCCGGCTATCGGCGTCGAATGTGACGAGCAAGTTGTCGGCACCGACGGCGGACACCCAGCGCATGTCGCCCAGGTCGGAGAAGCTGATGCCGTAGGCATCACAGATGTCGGCTTGGCGTCGGTGCAGCTCGTCCTCGTCGTCTTCACAGAAAAGCGCGAACGCGCGGCACGGTTCAACTGCCAGGCCACACCATGGCTTGGCGGTGGCGCAGCTCGTCATCAGCTGCTGGGTGAGCAGCGTCTTGCCGGTGCCGCCGTCGCCATAGTTCAGCGTCACATGGCCCACCGGCAGCCAGTCCGGCACGATCCAGCGACGCTCCGGAATATGCAGTCCTTCGTATCCGGTGGGGTCGATGATGGAGAAGGCGGGGCGGGGATCCTCCGTCTCTTTGGGCTTCTCGTATGCGAGCTTCGCGCGGCGCAGACCCTCGTCCACCAACTTGTCGATATAGTCGTCGTCATCACGGTACCCATCATCCATGCAGGCGGTCCCCTGACGCGGTGCGGGCCGCCCATATCGCGATGTCGCCGACATCGGCCGCGCTCACCGGGGCATCGAAGGTTGCATTTGCGACATCAAGGCGTCGCAAAAGGCTGGTGGCATCTTCCCCGGCTTGCAC
>CAMFLK010000003.1 GCA_945957135.1 uncultured Rhodospirillales bacterium | reverse complement strand
TTCCCCGTTGGTGTGACCGTACGCAGCCATGAGCGGCCCGAGCGCCGCCCGGACGGCCTCGAGCTGGCGATACACCGGGAGAGCCCGCATGGCTTCTTCCAAGCGAGCTTCTTCCATCTGAAGGGTTGCGATCACGTCCATGGCACTACACCAAAGTGGGGTGGTGGTGACCCATATACTGCCCTTCCAGACGGGAATCAAGACCGTGGCACAAATCCCAGTCTGCGCAGACTGGCGGTCGCTCTCTCCCTTCAAGCGCGGCAGGAGTGATGGGCATAAAACTGAGTCAAGTATGTCGTTACCAAAGTTTTTTGGTTCTTTTTTTCAAAAAAGAACCGCTTCCTTCCCTTCAGCCTGCCGCTTTCTCCTATCCCACCGGCATGGTCCGCCGCTGATGTGCGCGGCCGATGCGGGCGTTTTCTTCGTTGTGGCCGGCGATCACCCGCACGCCTTCGTCGATCTGGGCGGTCACCGTCTCCGGCGTGGCGGCTTCCAGGAAGGGCACGTGGTTGTGGCGGCAGGCGGCGAAGATGCGGGCGCGGGCTTGCTGCATGATGGGCGGGTAGGGGCGGGGGGGTGCGAGGTAGCCCAGCGACAGGCCGAGATCGCCGGGGCCGAGTTCGGCGAAGCCGATGCCGGGCACGGCGAGGATTTCCTCGCAGCGCGCGACGCCTTCCGGGCTTTCCAGTTTCACCCCCAGCAGCAGCTCGCCGGCCGGGTTCAGCGGGTAGGGGTCGCAGCGCGTCATATACTCGGCTTCGCTGACGCCCCAGATTTTCGAGGCGGTGGCTTCCGAGCCGCGGCCGCGCGTGCCGATGCTGAGCCGGCCGGGTTCGGGGTCCGGCCGCGTCTCGCCGCGCATCCGCGCCTCCGGCGAGGGCATGTGCGGGTCGAGCCCGGCGAGATGGTGCGGGTAGCGGCAGGCGGCGACGAAGGCCTGCACGGCGGCGGCGGATTCCGCCTGGCACAGCACGATGCCGTGCACGCCACGGCCGAGCAACTGGCGGAACTGCCAGGCGTTGAAGCGCACGTTGTCGGCATCGGTGCCGTTGACCGGCGCCTCCACGATCACCGCCGGCGTGCGGTGGCCGGAGGCGGTGGGTCCGCCATCCACCAGCCCGCGCAGATATTCCGCGAGGCCGCCGAGGTCGAAGGCGCCGTGCTCCATGCCGATATTGATGTAGTCGGACCAGATATGGGCATCGGCCTTGCCCTGCTCGTAGGTCAGCACATGGCCGGTATGGTGGCCGGCGTAGTAGATGGCCTGATCCTGCTGCAGCAATTCGATGGCGCGGTTGATCCGGCTCGGCATGGCGGCGTTTCCCCCTTGGTCCCCGGGGGCAGGCTATCAGCTTCGCCCGCTCTGAACAGCCTCCTGAACAGCCTCCTGGGCGGCGCCGCGCACGGTTCCATCGGTGGACTGCACCAGCACGGCGAGGCGCCCGCCCTCCGGCACGGGGGCGGAGTAGTCGCGCGCCGCGCCGTGCCACCAGCCCAGCGGGATGGCGGCGCGCACGATATTCGCCTCCACCAGCGCGCGGCCGGCATTCTCGCCGCGGCCCACCTGGGTGCGATGGCTGGGGTCGAAGCCGAGCAGCAGCACCTTGGCCTCGCCATCGCCCGCGCCGAGCGACACGGCGACGGTGTCCCCCTGCCGCCGCAGCGCGACCGGCACGGCCTCGCCGCCCCGCGCCGCCGCGTCGCGCAGGGCGCGGGAGACGGCGAGGCGGTCGGAGCCGATGGCGTCCGCCCGCCCGTCGATCACCATCTGCGGCGTGTAGATCGTGCCGTCGCCCACCAGCCTGCCGTACTCCTTCTGCCGCGCGGTGGCGGCGTCGAGCGAGAACGGGTCGCGCCAGCCGAGGTTGTTCCAGTAGGTGACGTGCCAGGCCAGCGCGAGCACGCCGGGGTCGGGCGCCAGTTCGCGCAGCAGCGCATCCGCCGGCGGGCAGGAGGAGCAGCCCTGCGAGGTGAACAGCTCCACCACCACCGGCCGTGCCGGTGCCGCGGCGGCGATGCGGGGGAGGGCGAGCGAGAGCGAAAGCGGCAGCACGGCGCGGCGGGTCAGCATGGTCTGGTCTCCTTCCGTCACACGGTGCAGACTATCCAGGCGCCCCCGCGTTACGGGAGATTTCCATGGCCGAACCCTGCCCGCTGATCGAATTGTCCGGCCCGCCCCACGCGCGCGGCGTGCAGTATGGCCGGCAGGCGGCGGCGCGCATCCGCAAGGGCATCGGCCACTACACGCGCCAGATCGCCGGCGCCGGGCTGGACGAGGCGGGCCTCGCCGCGCTGGTGCGCGACTACCTGCCGGTGATCGAGGCGTTCGAGCCGCGCTACATCGCGGAGATGCACGGCATCGCCGAGGGCGCGGACGTGCCCTTCGCCGACATCGCCCTGCTCAACGCCCGCACCGAAATCCTCCGCCTCGCCGAGCGCCCCGCCCTGCGCGCCCGCCTCGCCGCCGAGCCCGATGGCTGCACCGGCGTGGTGGCCCTGCCGCCGGCCACGCGCGACGGGCGGCTGATCCACGCGCAGAACTGGGACTGGAAGGCGGAATGCGCGGAGACCGCCGTGGTGCTGCGCATCAAGGGCGAGGACGGGCCGGACATTCTCACCTTCACCGAGGCCGGCGGCCTCGCCCGCTCCGGCCTGAACTCCGCCGGCATCGCCATCACCGCCAATTACCTGGAATCCGACCGCGACTACCGCGATGTCGGCGTGCCCTTGGCGCTGATCCGCCGCAAGGTGCTGGAGCAGAGCCAGCCGGCGCTGGCGATGAGCGCCGTGTACACCACGCGCAAATCCGCCTCGAACAACATGATCGTCAGCGCCACGGATGCCGCGCACCGCGCCGTGGCCATCGATTTCGAATGCGCGCCGGACGAGACCTTCCAGGTGCATGCCGAGCGCGGCCTGCTGGTCCACGCCAATCACTGGGTCAGCCCGATCGCCTTGGGCAAGCTGCGCGACACCGGCATCGCCAGCACGCCCTGCTCGCTCTACCGCGACCTGCGCGTGCGCGAACTGCTCGCCCCGCAGATCGGCGCCATCACCCCGGATGCGGTGAAGGCGGCGCTGTTCGACGATTTCGCGAGCCCGTTCTCGGTCTGCCGTCCGGTGCGGCTGAACAGCGGCAACAACCTCTCCGCCACCGTCGCGATGATCGTCATGCAGCCGGAAGCCGGCGTGATGGAGGTGGCGATGCTGCCGGCGACCAACCGGGTGTTCACTCGTTTCGAGCTGCCCCGCGCGATGGCGGCGGCCGCCGAATAGGCTGCTTCGCCTTCGTGATTGTGCTTGCGTTGCGTTGGGCGCTGTCAAGGCGCGCTTCGCTCAAGAGCCTTGACAGCGCCCAACGCAACGAAGCCAGGGCATACGTGCGAAGAATGAGGGGAAGTGAGCCTTCACCCCTTTCCTTGTTCGGCTGACGAGGGGGCTTTCCTCGTCCCGGCCTTCCACCCGAAAGGCGGGGCGCGAACCTAAGCCGCCGCCTCCGCCTCCCGCCGCTCGCTGCGCTTGCGCTCGTGCGGATCGAGGTGCCGCTTGCGCAGGCGCACGGCCGAGGGCGTCACCTCCACCAGCTCGTCATCCTCGATATAGGCGATCGCCTGTTCCAGGCTCATCCGGCGCGGCGGGATCAGCAGCATCGCGTCGTCCTTGCCGGCGGCGCGGATGTTGGTGAGCTTCTTCTCCTTGATCGGGTTCACGTCGAGGTCCGAACCGCGCGAGTGCTCGCCCAGGATCATGCCGACATACACCTTGTCGCCGGGATCGACGAACAGCGTGCCGCGCTCCTGCAGGTAGAACAGCGAGTAATGCACCGCCACCCCGTCGGAATTGGAGATCAGCGAGCCGTTGCGCCGCCCTTCCATCGGCCCCTTCCACGGGCCGTACCCGGCGAACAGCCGGTTCATGATGCCGGTGCCGCGCGTGTCCGTCAGGAACTCGCCGTGATAGCCGATCAGCCCGCGGCTGGGCATGTGGAAGGTCAGGCGCAGCTTGCCGCCGCCGGAGGGGCGCATGTCGCGCATCTCGCCCTTGCGGCGGGCCATCTTCTCCACCACCACGCCGGAATAGGGCTCATCGACGTCGATCAGCACCTCCTCCATCGGCTCCTCGCGCTCGCCCGTCTCCGGGTTCGCGCGGGTCAGCACGCGCGGCCGGCCGATGGTCAGCTCGAAGCCCTCGCGCCGCATGGTCTCGATCAGCACGCCCAGCTGCAACTCGCCGCGCCCGGCCACCTCGAACGCCTCGGTCTCCGTGCTGTCGGTGATGCGGATGGCCACGTTGCCCTCCGCCTCGCGCATCAGCCGGTCGCGGATCTGGCGCGAGGTCACCTTCTTGCCCTCGCGCCCGCCCAGCGGGCCGTCATTGATGCGGAAGGTCATGGTCAGCGTCGGCGGATCGACGGGGATGGCGGAGAGCGGCGCGGCCACCGCGGGGTCGGCGATGGTGTCGGGCACGGTGGCCTCGGTCAGCCCGGCGATGGCGATGATGTCGCCGGCCTCGGCCTCCTCGATGGTCACCCGCTCCAGGCCGCGGAAGCCCATCAGCTTGGTCATCCGCCCGGTCTCGACGATGCTGCCGTCCTGGCGCAGCACCTTCAGCGCCATGTTGGTGCGCGCGCGGCCCTGCTCCAGCCGCCCGGTCAGCACGCGGCCGAGGAAATTGTCGTAGTCGAGGATGGAGGCGACCATGGCGAAGGGCGCCTCGCGGTCCAGCGCCGGCGGCTTCACATGGCGCAGCACCAGGTCGAACAGCGGGGCGAGGGTCTCGCGCGGCCCGTCCAGCGTCTCCGAGGCCCAGCCCTGGCGGCCGGAGGCGTAGAGCATGGGGAAGTCGAGCTGCTCGTCGCTGGCGCCCAGGGCGGCGAACAGGTCGAACACCTCCTCGTGCACCTCGTCGGCGCGGGCGTCCTGGCGGTCGATCTTGTTGACCACCACGATCGGCTTCAGCCCGCGCTCCAGCGCCTTGCCCACCACGAACTTGGTCTGCGGCAGCACGCCCTCGGCGGCATCCACCAGCACGATGGCGCCGTCCACCATGTTCAGGATGCGCTCCACCTCACCGCCGAAATCGGCGTGGCCGGGCGTGTCCACGATGTTGATGCGCGTGTCCTGCCACATGACGGAGGCGCATTTGGCCAGGATGGTGATGCCGCGCTCGCGCTCCAGGTCGTTGCGATCCAGCGCCCGCTCGGCCACCTGCTGGTGGTCGCGGAACGCGCCGGACTGCTTCAGGAGCTGATCGACCAGCGTGGTCTTGCCATGATCGACATGTGCGATGATGGCGATGTTGCGGATATCCATCGGGGAACCTGACCAACCAGAAAGAGGGCGTGCATAACGGATCACCCCGCCCGGAACGGACTCCGCGCGGGGTTTGCTGCGGCGCACACATAATGGATCGGGCCGGCGGATGCGAGCACGAAAACCGGCGCGCGGGGCAGACCCGCGAGGGAGAGAGCCACGTCCTGCCCTTCAGGGGTCCGCCATCATCGGCACGCGCCCATGTTCCGCCCGGTATTTCCGGCCGGTGCCGCGCCCCTGGTTGTCGGAGAGCCGCACGTCGTTGCCGTCCACCCAGACCAGGGAGGGGAAGCGGCCGCCCTCCGCCCGGTTGCCATGGACGGCGATGGTGTCGCCGAAGGCCTGGATGAGCGCCGCGTTGGCGTCGGCGGTGGTGCAGCCGATCAGCTGGTTGCCGGCGATCTCCACCTGGCGGGGGCGGTTCCAGCGGTCGGGGCGGGTGAAGATGGCGTTGGGGCCGGCGATGCCCTCGACGCGGTTGTCGAGGATGCGCAGATTGCGCACGTCGCCGGTGGCGCCCAACCCTGCGCCCGTCGGGCCCGCCCCGGCGGCGGTGCCCGCGCGGATGGTGTTGCGTTGCAGCAGCACCTGCGCGATCACCGAGTGTTCCGACAGGGTGCAGACCCAGATGCCCGCGTTGGAGGCATTCTCGATGGTGTTGCCGGTCGCGGTGAGGCGTTCGGCGGTGTGGTCGTCGCCTTTCCGCGTGCCCTGGCCGGTGAACAGGATGCCGTAGCCGGTGCGGCAGGTGGCGTGGCAGTCGCGCACGAGGGCGTCGGACGTGCCTTCCCAATGGTCGAAGGCGCAGTTCATGGTGGCGGCGGCGGTGCAGCGCTCCGTCACCGCGTCGCGGCAGGCCAGCAGCGCCACCGCGTCGCCGCCGCCCTCGAAGCGGCAGCCGGCGATGCGCAGGCCGTGGGCCTGGCGGAAGGTGAGGGCGTGGGCGTCGCCGTGCTGCTCCCCGGCATAGAGGAAGCCCAGCTCGCGGACGGCGATGTCGGCATCGCCGGGCCGGTCGGCCGCCTCGTTGCGGTTGGTGACCAGGGCGTAGCGCGAGACGCGGGTCTGGCGCGGCATGGTCCAGCGGTCGTCGGCGACCAGCGTGGCGTCCTGCCCGGCCAGGGTGATGCCGGATTTGAGGCGGAGCGGGGCGCTCAGCCGCCAGCGCCCGTGCGGCAGGCGCAGCGTGCCGCCGCCGCCGGCCATCTGCTCCACCGCGTCGTTCAGCGCGGCGCTGTTGTCCGCGTCGGGCCGCAGCCCGGGCACGTCCAGCACGCCGGACCAGCCGCGGGCGATATGCGGGGTGGCGAGAAGCCCGGCGATCCCGCCAAGAAAGCCGCGACGGGACAGCCCGCGCATCAGATCAGAGGGCGCCCGGCGATGCCTTCCAGGATGCGCAGCGGCGTGCGCTCCGGCCAGGTCATCGCCTCGACCGGCAGGTGGAAGGTCTGTTCCAGCGCGAAGCGGCCGGCCAGGGCGGCGTGCAGCACGCTGTCGGTGTAGCAGGCCCAGCTGGTGCCGGAGGGGAAATCGACCCGCGCCTGGGGCGAGTTCGCCTGCCAGGCGCGGTCGTGCTTCCCGGCATCGTGCAAGCCGAGCATGTAGTGGTCGTACTCGCTGCGCGGCGCCTTGGTGAGGCCCACCAGGTTCATCGCCCAGGCCTTGCCGGGGAGTTGGGCGGAGAGGCGGGGCATGAAGGCGCGGGCGAAATCCGGGAAGGGCTCGCCGACGCGCCATTCCCGCGCCTCGCCGCCGGGGGCGACGTTGCTGAACACGCGCAGGATGCGCCGGCCGCGCAGCGGGCGGGTGGGGAAGGCGTCCACATGCATCAGCCGGTCGTCATGGCGTTCGGAATAGTCCCGGCCGCGGATTTCGGCGGGGCGGAAGCTGGTGCGGGCGCGCTGGAGATGGGGCGCGTAGCCGGGCACCAGGCCGCGCAGCAGCGCTTCGGCGCCCTGGCCGAACCGGTCGATCATCGCGGCGAGGCGGGCGAGCTGGTCACCCTGGTAGCTGGTGCCGTGGCAGCGGCCGGTGGCGGGGTCGAGGCTGATGTTCTTGCGGCTGTCGTCGCCGCTGCCGCCGGTGAGGAATTCCTGTTCGTCCGGCCGGATCTCGAAAGGCAGGCGGGGCAGGAACAGCACGCGGCCGTCCTCCAGTGCGTTGGCGGCGCGGAGCTGCGTGTCCGCATCGAACGGGCCGGTCCAGCTCGTGATGTCCAGGGTTTCCAGCACGTCCTCGGCGTTCATCGCCTGCTCCTGATTGGGTGCGGGCGGATCATAGCAATGAATGGCCGCCGCCGCGCGGGGGCACCTTCGCGTCTTCGATGCGCCGGCCGCCGCGCACGCAACGGCCGCTTCCTCAGCGCACCGCGGCGAATTCCGGCAGCGCCCGCGTCCAGGCACGCAGCCCGTCATCGAAGCTCGACAGGCGGAAGAACTCGTTGGGGGCGTGGATGTTCTCGTCGGCGATGGCGTAGCTGAGCATCACCGTCTCCAGCCCCAGCGCCGATTTCACCATGGAGGAAATCGGCAGCGTGCCGCCGATGCCCACGCGCAGCGGGCGGCGGCCGTGCACCGCCTCCACCACCCGCTCCACCGCCGCGAGGAACCGGTCGTCCTCCGGCACGGCATAGGCGGTGGTGCCCTCGCGCTCGCCGTCGATCTCCAGATCGGCCCAGGCCGGGCAATGGGCGCGCAGATGCGCGGCGACGGCGTCGGCGACCCGCGCGGGGTCCTGGCCTGGGCCGAGGCGGCAGGTGATCTTGGCGCTGGCGAGGGCGGGGATCACGGTCTTGGTGCCCTCGCCCTGATAGCCGGCGGTGATGCCGTTGACCTCCAGCGTCGGCCGCAGCCACAGCGATTCCAGCAGGCGCACGCCGGGCTCCATCGCGCCGGGCCGCGCGCCGATCTCGGCGAAGAAGGCGGACTCGTCGAAGGCGAGCGCGTCCATGCTGGCGTAGTCGGCATTGCCTGGGCGGCGCAGCCCGTCGAAGAAGCCGGGCACGGCGATGCGGTTCTCGCCGTCATGCAGCGTGGCGAGCAGGCGAGCCAGCGCCATCGCGGCATTGCCGACCGGGCCGCCGAACCGGCCGGAATGCAGATCGTGCGCGGCGGTGCGCAGGGTAACCTCCAGCGCGCAGATGCCGCGGCTGTTGGTGTTCACGCTCTGCACCCCCGGCCGCCAGCGCCCGCCATCGGCGGAGACCAGCACGTCGGCCTTCAGCAGATCGGCATGCTCGGCGAGGATGCGCGGCAGGGTGCGGCTGCCGCTCTCCTCCTCGCCCTCCAGCAGCAGCTTCACGTTCAGCGGCAGCGACCCGCGCACGGCCAGCCAGGCCTCGATGGCGGAGATGGCGATCCAGGACGGGGATTTGTCGTCCGAGGCGCCGCGCGCGAAATATCGATCGCCCCGCAAGGTCGGCTCGAAGGGCGGGCTGTCCCATTTCTCCAGCGGGTCCGGCGGCTGCACGTCGTAATGGCCATAGACCAGGATGGTCGGGGCACCCGGCGCCCCGGTCCACTGGCCGAACACGCTGGGATGGCCGCCCGCTTGCAGCAATTGCACGTCGGTCAGGCCGATGCGGGCGAAGCGGTCGCGCAGCAGGCCGGCGGCGCGGGTCATGCCCGCGGCATAGGCGGGGTCGGTGGAGACGCTGGGGCAGCGCAGGAAATCGAACAGCTCGTCCAGCAGGCGCTGGCGGTGGCTGTTGATCCAGGCATCGATATCGGTCACGTCGGTCATTGCCGTCCCCTTCACGCGCGGGGACGGTGGCACAAGGCTGCGGCACTCACCAGCGCGGCAGGACCATCACGTCGCAATTGGTGCGGCCGGCCATCAGGCAATCCTCGATCGCCGCCTTGTGGTGCAGCTGCTTGGTCAGGAACAGGGCGATGACGACGAGGGCGAGGGTGAGAGCCAGCCCGCCGAGGCTGGCGGTCTGGCGGGCGGCGGCTTCCTGGTCGTCCTGCCGGAAATCGAGCCGGTGAATGCGGAACATGGCTTTTCGCCCTGCTGGCTTGACAATACTTATCGCGCGGTTCGGGCGGCGCAGGCAAGCACGCGGCATCGCGAGACACGCGCCAAACTTGTGTTTCACGCGCTCGTGAGATCGCCCGGTTGCACCCGGTGGGAGGGATGACGCATCACATGGGCCTGACGATCCAGGCATTGCCGCTGCTCGCCCTGGTGGCGCTGCTGGCGACCGGGCGGGTGGGGCCGCTGGCTTCCTGTGCGGTGGCGCTGGCGCTCAGCCTGCCGGCGGCGCTGGTGACGCTGCCGGGGGTCTCCGCGCTGCCGGGCTTCGCGGTGGCGTCGCTGGCCCAGGGGCTGTGGCTGGCGCTGGTGCCGGTGGGGATCATCACCGCCGGGCTGGTGTTCCACGCCGCCGTCTCCGCCGCCGCGCCGCAAGCCGGGACCCAGGCGGAGGCGGACCCGATCGGCACGATCTTCACCGCCGCCTTCCTGATGGGGCCGTTCGCCGAGACGATCACCGGCTTCGGCGTGGGGGCGGTGTTCGCGGCCGGGGCGCTGCGGCGGGTCGGGCTGGCGGGCGCGCCGGTGGCCTGCCTCGCGCTGATCAGCCAGACGCTGATCCCCTGGGGCGGCCTCGGGCCGGGCACGCTGATCGGCGCGGCGCTGGCCGGCGTGCCGGCCCAGGCGCTGGCTTCGCGCAATGCCTGGCTGCTCGCGGCCCTGCTGGCGATGCTGCTGCCGCTGTTCTGGCACTGGTGCGCCCAGGCCGGCCACCCCGTGCCGGCGCGGCGGCGCGGGGGGCAGGCCGGCTGGGTGGCGGCGATCGGCGCGCTGCTGATCCTGCTGCATCACGTCGCCCCATGGGAGTTCTGCGGCTTCCTCGCCACCGGGCTGCTGCTGGCGGTCCGGCTGCTGCTGCGGCTGCGGCCGCGTGGGGTGGAGCCGTGGCTGGCGGTGCTGCGCGTGGCCTCCCCCTATCTGCTGCTGGCCACGGTGCTGCTGGCCAGCCGCGCCTGGCGCGACCCGCCGGCGCTGCGCCCCTATGCCGAACTGCCCGCCCTGCCGCTGACCCATGCGGTGGTGGCGCTGTGGCTGGTGGCGCTGCTGCTGGTGGCGATGCGTCCGCGGCCCTTCCATCTGCTGGCGACCGGCTTTCGCCGCGCGCTGCGGCCGGCGGCGGCGCTGCTGATGTTCGTGCTGCTCGCCCGGCTGCTGGCCAATGCCGGCGTGCCCACCGCGCTCGCCATGGCGCTGGTCGGCTCGTTCGGGGCGGCGGCGCCCTATGCGGCGCCCCTGCTGGCCGGCATCACCGGCTTCTTCGCCGGCAGCAATGTCGGCGCCAACAGTGCGATGATGCCGTTGCAGGCGGCGATCGGCCATGCCGCCGGGCTGGGGCCGCTGGTGCTGCCGGCGGTGCAGAACGGCTCGCCGCTGCTGCTGATCTCGCCCCAGCTCGCCGCCGTGGCCTCCGGCCTGGCGGGCGGCGGGGCCAGCCCGTCTTCCGTGTGGCGGCATACCTGGCCGATCGTCCCCGCCGCCCTGCTGATCGGCATGGCTTCCATCGCCCTCGGGTGACAAGAATGGGACCAGCTTGGGGAGCCGTCCGATGAGCGCCGCACTCCGCCATCTCCGCGCCGCCGACCCCGCCTGGGCCGGGCTGATCCGCCGTGTGGGGCCGTGCCGGCTGATCGTGCAGACATACCAGCCCTACGAATCCCTGGTGCGCGCCATCGCCTATCAGCAACTGCACGCCCGCGCGGCGGAGACCATTCTCGGCCGGTTCATCGCCCTGTTTCCCGGCGACGGCTTTCCCGCGCCGGCCCATGTGCTGTCGCTGTCCGAGGCGGCGATGCGCGGCTGCGGCCTGTCCGCCGCCAAGGCCGCGGCGATCCGCGACATCGCCGCCCATGCCGCCGCCGGGCAGGTGCCCACCCGCCGCCAGGCCGCCCGGCTGAGCGATGCCGAGCTGATCGCGCGCCTCACCGCCATCCGCGGCGTCGGGCGCTGGACGGTGGAGATGCTGCTGATGTTCTGCCTCGGCCGGCCGGACGTGCTGCCGGTGGACGATTTCGGCGTGCGCGAGGGCTTCCGCGTGCTGTTCGGCCTGGAGGCACAGCCCAAGCCGAAGGAGCTGGCGGCGATGGGCGAGGCGTGGTCGCCGCATCGCAGCACCGCCGCCTGGTATCTGTGGCGGGCGGCGGAGGAGCGGATCAAGCCAGGAAAGCCCGCAGCGCCGCCGTGAAGCCCTGGGGGTCGTCGGCATGCACCCAATGGCCCGCCTGCTTCAGGGTGAGGAAACGGGCGGCGGGGAACAGGGCGCGGATCGCCGGCCGGTCCTCGGCGCGGATGTAGTCGGAGCGGCCGCCGGCGATGAACAGGGCGGGGCCGGGATAGGCCCCCTCCTGCGCCGGGAACCCCTCGATCGCCGGCAGGGATTCGGCGATGGCGTCGAGCCCGATGCGCCAGCCGGGATCGGCGCCGAAACGGAAATTCTGCAGCAGGAAGGCGCGCACGCCCGCATCGTCCACCGTGGCGACCAGCGCGCGGTCGGCCTCGGCGCGCGTCAGGCCGGGGGGCAGCGCCCGCATCGCCGCGGCATAGGTGCGGAAGCCCGGCGGATAGGCGCGCGGGGCGATGTCCGACACCACCAGCCGCGCCACCGCGGCGGGCGCCTCGATCGCCGCCTGCATCGCCACCTTGCCGCCCATCGAATGGCCGACCAGCGCGCAGGGCAGGGCGCGGAGGTCGCGCAGCGTCTCCAGCACATCCTCGGCCATCGCGGGATAGCCCATCACCGGGGCGTGCGGGCTGGCGCCGTGGTTGCGCAGGTCGAGCGCGATCACCCGCCGCTCCGCCGCCAGCGCCTTCTGCACCGTGCCGAAATTCCCGGCCTGGCCGAACAACCCGTGCAGCAGCGCCACCGGCGGCCCTTGCCCCATCTCGACCCCATGCAGCAGCATCAGCGCCGCGCCGGCCAGGCGGCGAAGGCCACGCCGCCGAGGATCATCGCCGAGCCCAGCAGCAGGTCGGGCCCCAGCGCCTCGCCGAGCAGCAGGGTGGAGAAGATCAGCCCCGCCGCGGGGGTCATCAGGAACCCCACCGAGGCCACCATCGCCGGCAGGCTCACCGCCGCCTGCATCACGCACCAGGTGCCCAGCGGCCCGGCGAGGAAGCCGATATAGGCCATCGCGCCCAGCGCCGGCGGCGGCCAGTGCCCCACCCCCTCGCCCATCGCGAAAGCGAGCGGCAGCAGGGTGGCGGTGGCCACCAGGAAGCACCAGGGCAGCAGCTCCAGCATCGTCATGCGCGGCGGCCGCGCCCGCACCACGGTCATCGACAGCGCGAAGGCGGCCGCGGCGCCGAGCAGGAACAGATGGCCGATCAGCGTGGTGCGCACCGACCAGTCCATCGCCCAGGGGCTCATCAGCACCGCCACGCCGGCCACGCCCAGCCCCGCCGCGATCCAGCGGCGCGGCGGAATGCGCTCGCCCAGCACCAGCACCGAGAGCGGCACGATGAAGATGGTGGTGACGTTGGACAGGATCGCGGTGCGCCCGGCCGGCACCCAGGCCACCGCGAGATGGGCGAAGGCGAAGAATGCCGCGAGCTGCAGCAGCCCCACCGAGACCATCGCCGGCCAATCCCGCCGCCCCGGCAGCCGCTGCCGCCCGAGCAGGCCGAGCACGGTGAAGGCGGTGAGGCAGGAGAAGCCGGCGCGCCCCACCGCGAACCAGATCGGCGTCGCGCCCGCCGCCACCGCCAGCTTGGTCACCGGCCAGCCGCTGGCCAGCAGCACCACGGAGGCGCCGAGCTGCACCAGCCCGGCGGCCGGCAGCCGTTCGGCCGTCACCGCGCTCAATCCGCGACTTTCAGCATGATCTTGCCGATATGAGCGCTGCTCTCCATCAGCGCATGCGCCGCCGCCGCCTCGGCGAGCGGGAACACCTTGTGGATCACCGGGCCGCAGCTTCCTTCATCCAGCAGCGGCCACACCTTCGCCCGCAGCTCCGCCGCGATCGCCGCCTTCTGCGCCGTGCTGCGCGGGCGCATGGTGGAGCCCGTCACGGTCAGCCGCCGCGTCATGATCGGCGTGAGGTTGAATTTTTCGACGACGGCGCCTTGCAGGAACGCGATCTGCACCAGCCGCCCGTCCATCGCCAGGCAGGCGATGTTGCGCGGGAAATAGGCGGCGCCGACCATGTCCAGCACCACATCCACGCCGCGCCCGCCGGTCAGCCGCTTCACCTCCTCGAGGAAGTCCTGCGCGCGATAGTCGATCGCGGCCGCCGCCCCCAGGCGCAGGCAGGCCGCCACCTTCTCCGCCGACCCCGCCGTGGCATAGGCGGTGGCGCCGAAGGCGGCGGCGAGTTGCAGCGCGGTGACGCCGATGCCCGAGGTGCCGCCATGCACCAGCACACTCTCGCCTGCCGCGAGCCGGCCGAGCATGAACAGGTTGGCCCAGACGGTGAAATAGGTCTCCGGCAGCGCCGCCGCGCGCAGCGCATCGTAGCCCTTGGGCCAGGGCAGCGCCTGGCCGGCGGGCACCGCGCAATAGTCCGCGTAGCCGCCACCATTGGCCAGCGCGCACACCCGGTCGCCAAGGCGCCATTGCGTCACCTCCGCGCCGGCCGCCACCACCTCGCCGGCCACTTCCAGCCCGATGATCGGGCTCGCGCCCGGCGGCGGCGGGTAGCTGCCGGCGCGCTGCGCCACGTCTGGCCGGTTCACCCCGGCCGCCTGCACGCGGATGAGGATTTCGTCGGCGCGCGGCACCGGCACGGGCGCGCTGGCGGGCTTCAGCACGTCCGGGCCGCCGGGTTGGTCGGCGGCGATGATGGTCATGGTGGCGGGCAGGGTCATGCGGCGTTCCTTCACCGCGAGCCTAGCCTTTCAGCCCGCCCACGGTAAGGCCGGAGACGACGCCGGGCGTCAACCCGTGTGCAGCAGAATCTGCCGCCAGATCGCGGTCTCGTCGATCAGCACGAATTCCCGGTGCAGCCCGCGCGGGCCGAATTCGGCGTGGCTGATGCCCATCACATGCACCGGCGCGCCGGTCGGCGCGCCGAACGCGCCCCAGCCGTCGTGCCTGCCGGCGAGCGACCAGCGCAGCGCCGCGCGCGGCGGGCCGGGCGCGTCGTCGCGGCCGATGCGGTGGTGGATGGTGAAGGCCGCACTGGGAAAGGCCGCGCGCAGGCCGAGCCAGAAGGCGTCGGCGGCGGCGTGGCTGTGGGCGGTGCGGCCGCCGGGCAGGTCGAGCTGCACGCCGCGATCGTATTCGCGGGGAATGATGCTGAATTCCGCCGCCATGAGCTGGCTGAGGATGCCGGCATAGCGCAGCCCGGCGGGATGGTCGTTGCCGGTGTCGCGATAGGGGCCGGGCGCGTCGGCGGGGGCGGGCAGCATCGGCGCGCACTGCTCCGGCCCGCCGGCGCGGGCGATCTGGTCGGCGGCGTATTCCCTGGGCTCCCAGCCCAGCTGGCGCACCACCGCGCCGGTGTCGCGCACCAGCCACTCGTCGTAGATGACGTTGTCGCGCGCCGCGCAATCCGCGATCACCCGGTAGGTCAGCCGCGTGCCCTTGGCCACGCCATGGGCGCCGTCATGCGCATGCGTCGCGATCGAGACGGTGCGGTGGGAGGACAGGAACCCGCCATCGCTGGCCGGCGACCAGATCACGTCCTCGGCGAGGATCGCGCGGTCCGGAAACTCGGCGAGCTGGGACATGGTCGCCGCGATCACGCCCTGGTTGCCCACCACCAGCGAGGTCGGCGACCGCACGATGATGTCGGGCGCGTAATAGCGGTGGAGGGACGCGAAGTCGCGCCCCTCCCAGATCTCCTCGGTGATGCCGATGATGTAGTGCTCGGGATCTTTCCAGCGCGGGTCGAAACCTTTCATCACCATGGCGTCACGCCGCCATGGCCAGGGCGCCCAGCTTGATCTGCGCCAGCATCGCCATCTCGTCGTACACGTCCCACTGCTCCACCACCTTTCCGTCGATGACGTGGTAGTGCGACATGCCCAGCAGCAGGATGCGGTGGCCGGTGGGCGGACCCATCATGGCGTGGCCGAGATGGTGGCCTTCCATGATCCAGCGCACCGCGATCTTCTCGCCGCCCTCCTCGCTCGGCACCGAGCAGATGTGCTGCGGCACCCATACGCAGTCGGGCATGGTGGCGATCAGCTGCAGCGTGCGGTGCAGCACCGCGCGGCGGCCATACAGGTCGCGCTTGCAGGTGCCGTGATACAGCACGTTGGCGGCGTAGCGCCGGTCGATCTCGCCGAGCATGCGGCGGTTGAACATCGCGTGCAGCCAGCCCAGCAGCTCGGCTTCGCCATCGCTGTGGGCGATCGACAGGTCGGCCGCTTCCTCCGGCGGGTACTGGCCGATCATCCGGCGGTTCTCGCCGAAATCGAGCACGCCGTGCCCCTTGCCGAGCAGCTCGCGCGCCGTCGCCTCGGCGATCGGGTGCGGATCGAGGCCGAGCTGGCGGATCAGCGCCATGCCGTCGGTGGCGATCCATTCGCGGTAGATGCGGTTCTCCAGGATCATGCAGTCGGCGATGGTGCGGGTGGAGAAGGCGCGGCCGGTGGGCTTGCCGTAGGGTCCGTCCTGGGTGTGCCGCCCGCTGCCGGTGACGAGGTGGGAGGTGTAGAACCCATCGACATCGTTGCCGCGCCAGATCACCTGCGTGGCCATGCCGCGCCGCTCGGGAAACACCGCCAGGCGCTGGATCGTGTCGCGCACGATGTCCTCGCGGTCATGCACCGATTTGAGGTTGTAGTACACGTCCGAATTATGGGTGTAGTGGGTGTAGATCAGCCCGATGTCGCGCTCGTCCCAGATGCGGTGGGTGCAGCGCACGATGTAGTCCACGATGTCCGTGTAGCACGGGTCGAAGCCGCGCAGGCTCTGGGCGCGCGGCCGGTCGGTCGGCACCAGCGTGGTGAAGTCGTGGCGCTCGACATGCAGCACCTCATCGCCCGTGGGCACGCTGCGCGGGGAGTGCGAGTCGTTCATGGCGTTTCCTTCGCTTTGGCCACGGATTGTTGGCCGATCACGTAGTTCGGCAGCAGATGGGCCGGCGCGATCATGCCACTGCGGTCCACCGCGCGGCCCATGGCGCGGGCGGCGGCCACCGTCTCCGCCGGCCATTCTGGAATCTTGCGCCCGTCGCCGGCGGTGATGACCAGCAGCTCGGCGGGGCTGTCGCTGTCGTTGCGGATGCTGCGCCAGGCATGGGCGGGCACGGAGACCATGCCCCAGGCTTCCAGTGGCAGCGCCACCTCGTGCCCCGGCGCGTTGAGCGTGACGGTGAAGGCGCCGGTATGGGCCAGCAGCACCTGCTTCTCCGCGATGCGGAAGCGCGAGACCGACTGGCCCGGTGCCAGGCGCAGCCATTCATGGGAGAAGCCGTGCGGGTTGGTGATGGGCGCGGCGTGGTCGCGGTCCTGGCTGATGCCGAAGCCGATCACCGGCGCGATCTCGCTGGCATGGCCGGGCAGGCAGGAATCGAGCAACGCGTCGGCGGACCACACGCGGTCGGCGACGGTGACGACGCGGCGGCGCATCTCCGCCACGGAATAGTGGCGCAGCCGCGCGATCTCCTCCGCCCCCATCAGATCGATGCGCTCCTCCGGCGGCGGCGGCGCGGCGCCGGTGGCGGTGTCCACCAGGATGTTGTCCTTGGTCAGGTACAGCCCGTACTGCGCCGCCTCGGTGATGATCGAGGGATGCCAGATGATGCCGCCGGTATCGTCCCCGCCCAGCGTGGTGAACACCATCGCCTCGGGCGGGCCGGCATTGACGAAGCCGCGGAAGATCCAGGTGGGAACGGAGAGAATGTCGCCGTCATGGCCGGTGAACGCGCCATCCGCGCCGTTGTCGCCCCAGCGGAAGGTGAAGTCGCCGCCGAACACCATGAACACCTCGGCGGTGAAATGGATGTGCAGGTTGTTGGTGATGCCCGTGGGCATGGCGGCGGCGCCGATATTGAAGCCGTGCGGCTCGCGCAGGTTCACCACCTGGTCGGTCGATGTGGTCACGCCCGGCCCGATCATCGAGTAGTTCTGCTTGAGGTGCGAGCCCGGCTTCTTGCAGTCGATGAAGGCGGTCGGGCACGAGACGTAGTCGGCCGGGCGCATCACCCGCGCACGGGCCTGTTCGGGAGAGACGACGAGGTCAGCCATGGCGAAAGCCTTTCGTGTCAAGCACAGTCAGGGGCGGACTCAGCGGATGGCACCGACATTCATCCCCTTGGTGAAATGGCGCTGGATGACCATCGCGAGGAAGAACATCGGAATGGCGATGAGGATGCCGGTGGCCGCGATCAGCTCCCACAGATCGCCGCGCTCCAGCCGGAAGCTCATGATCCCCACGGATAGCGGCACCACCTGGTTGCGCGTCAGGATCAGCGCGAACAGGAACTCGTTCCAGGTGAGGATGAAGCAGAACACCGCGGCGGTGATGATGCCGGGCCGCGCCATCGGCACGATCACGTAGCGCAGCAGGCCGGGCAGGCTGGCGCCGTCGATCAGCGCCGCCTCCTCCGTCTCCTCCGGGATGGCGTCGATGAAGCCCTTGATGGTCCACACCGCGTAGGGCAGCACCACGGCCATATCGACGATCACCAGCGCCGCGTAGGTATCCAGCAGGCCCAGGCTGCGGAACATCAGGTAGAAGGGCAGGATGATCGCGACACCCGGAATGAACTGGGTGAGCAGGATCCACTGGAACATCGCCCGCTTGAACGGGAAGTGGCGGCGCGAGAAGGCATAGGCGGCGGCGACGGCGAGCGGGATGGTGACCACCACGGTGGACACCGCGATGATCGTGCTGTTGAGCACCTTGGCGCCCACCTGCCAGCGCGGGCTGAACACCTCGCGGAAATTGTCCAGCGTCGGCGTGAAGATGAGGTTGATGTGGTAGATGAGCTGCTGCGGCTTGAAGGCGGTCAGCACCATCCACACGATGGGGAACAGGATGAACAGCGCCACCACGACCAGCAGCGCCGATTCCAGCAGCTGGGCGGTGCGGCGGCTCATCGCCGCACCGGCATGATGTGGCGGACATAGACGAAGGACAGCGCGAACAGGATCGCCGTCAGCACGTAGGAGACGGCGGCGGCATAGCCCATGTCGTAGTCGCGGAAGCCGATATTGTAGGCGAAATAGGCCAGCGTGGTGGTCTGCATCCCCGGGCCCCCGCCGGTCATGGTCACGATGATGTCGAACACCTTCAGCGCGAACACGGTCTTCAGGATCACCGCCACCAGCAGCACCGGGGCGATCTGCGGCAGGGTGACGTGGCGGAACACGCCCCAGTTCGAGGCGCCGTCGATCCGCGCCGCCTCCTGCGTCTCCGGCGGCACGGCGGCCAGGCCGCCCATCAGCATGAAGGCGAAATAGGGCGACCAGTGCCACAGATCGGCGGAGATCAGCGCGAAGGTGGCGAGCCCCGTGCTGGCGAACCAGTCCATCTTGTCCATGAACGGCAGCACCGCGCCGATGCCGCGGTTGAAGGCGCCGTATTCCGGGTTGAACATGAAGCGCCAGGAAATGCCGATCAGCGCCGGGCTGACCGCGAAGGGCAGGATCAGCAGCGTGCGCAGCAGCGAGCGGGCGAAGCCGCGGCGCACCAGCAGCACGGCGAGGCCGAGGGCGGCGAGGATGGTCAGCGCCACGTCCAACACCACGAAGCGCACGGTGACGCCCATCACCGTCCAGAATTCCGGGTCGTCGGTGAAGGCGGTGATGTAGTTCTCGAGCCCCACGAAGGCGCCGGGGCGCAGGCCCTTCATCAGCCGCCAGTCGTGGAAGCTGGTCCAGAAGGAGAAGACGAGCGGATACAGCGTGGTGGCGCCGATGGCGAAAACCGCCGGCGCCAGCAGCAGGAACGTGCCGCCCTTGCGGCCCATGGCCGGCGGCCCGTCAGCCGCGCCGCATGATGCGCGCCACCTGGGCGGCCGCCCCGTTCATCGCGTCCGCCACGCTGGCCTGGCCGGTGGCGATGTTGTTCATCGCCACCTCCATCACGTCCACCGCCGGCAGGAACTGCGGAATGTTGGGGATGGATTGCTTGGTGTTCTCCAGCGCCTCCGCGGCGTTGGCGTGCATGTCGTGGAAGCGGGCATTCACCTGCGGGTCGCGCAAATTGGACCACTGGGTGGCCACCACGTCGTTCTCCGCGGGGTCGAGCAGGATGGAGCGCTCGATCGCCGGGTTGCTCACCCAGTCGAGAAACTCGATGGCGGCACCGCGCACCTTGGTGTTCTTGTTGACGCCGTAGATCCAGGTGTTGGTGTAGGTGGTCGGCTTGTGGCCGGCATAGGTGGGCAGCGGGGTGAAGCCCACCTTGTCGAGCGGCACGCCCGAATCCTTCATCGCGAAACGGTTGTAGATGTGCCACCAGCACGGGTTCATCGCGGAATCGCCGCGCACCATGGTGCCCGTGGCGTCGCCCTCGTTGAACGAGGCGGAGCCGGGCGGGCACAGCTTGTATTTCAGCAGGATGTCCACGTAGTCCTGCGTCGCCCGCATCCCCGCGGCGTTGTTGAACATCGGCTGCATCTTCTCGTCGAAGATGTCGCTGCCGGCCCCCCACAGGAAGTTGTACCACACCATCAAATTCTGCCCGGCGAGGCGGCCATAGGGGATGGCGATGGCCGAAAGCTTGGTCTTTTCCTGGATCTTCAGGCCGGACTGGACCACATCCTCCCAGGTCTTGGGCACGGCGAGGCCGAGCTCGCCGAGAACGTCCTTGCGGTAGAACAGCAGCTGGATGTGGCAGCGCGTGGGCAGGCCGTAGAGATCGTTCTTGTACTGCGAGGTGTAGAGGAAGGCGTGCGGATAGCGCGCGAGATCGACGCCGCGGGCCTTCATGTCCGCCCCGATCGGCGCGAAGTAGTTGTCCACCAGCGGGGGAATCCACACGTCCATCACGGTGGCGAGGTCGAAATCCGACGATCCCGCGACCATCTCGGCCGTCACCTTCTCGCGCAGCGAGCCGAACGGCACGTCGATGAAATTGACCTTGATGCCCGTCGCCGCCTCGAACTCCGGCAGGCGCTTGGCCTGGGCGGCGTACTGGCTGGCGCGCACCACCATGACGTTGACGGTCTGCCCGGCGAAGGGCTTGCCCGGCGTGATGGCGGCGCGCGCGGGGCGGGCAGCGAAGCCGGTGGCGGCGAGTGCCGCGGCGCCGGCCAGGGCGGTGCGGCGCGACAGATGCGTCATGAATCCCCCGATGCGTTTCGTGCGGCGCGTGCGCGCCAGTTTGCCGGCGTCGTTGACTGCGAATGCAAGCATCCAAACGCATGAACCGGGCCAGCGTCAATGGAGATTCGCGGACTCCGCTGCAAATAATCGCCGGCGGCATTGACAGGCGGGCGGGCAGGGGCGCCAATCTGGCATTCAGGGTTGAATGCGCAGTCGAGGCCGGGATGGCGGATTCCATCGGCGACGGGACGGAAGGCGGCGGGCGCGTGACGTCCTACGACGTCGCGCGCCTGGCCGGCGTGTCGCAATCCGCCGTTTCGCGGGCGTTCCGCGACGGCGCCTCGATCTCCAGCGCGCTGCGCGCGCGGGTGCAGCGCGCGGCACGCGAACTCGGCTACGCGCCCAGCAACATCGCCCGCGCCCTGATCACCCAGCGCTCGCGCCTGATCGGCGTGCTGGTGACGGAAACCACCACACGCAACACGCCGGACATCCTTTTCCACCTCGGCCACGAAATCCAGCAAGCCGGCAGCCGCATGCTGGTGTTCACCCTGGCGGTGGACCGGGTGGACGAGGACGGGCTGCGCGACCTGCTCAGCTTCGACGTGGACGGGGTGATCGCGGCGACCACGCTGGCGGAGGACACGCTGGAACTCTGCGCCCGGCGCGGCCTGCCGGTGGTGCTGTACAACCGCCACTCACCCGCCGGCCAGGCCGATTCGGTGGGCTGCGACAGCGCCAGCGGCATGCGATTGCTCGCCGCCCACCTGCGCCAGGGCGGCACGCGCGACGCCGCCTTCCTGGCCGGGCCACGCGGCGCGCCGGTCAGCGAGGACCGGCTGGCCGCGGCCCGGGCCGCCTTCGCGTCCTGCGACATGTCCCTGCGACCGGCCGTGCACGCGGACTACAGCCACGCCAGCGGAAGGCAGGCGGCACCCGGCCTGCTCGCCCCCCGCCGCCGCCCCGACACCATCGTCTGCGCCAACGACGCCATGGCCCTCGGCGTGATCGACGCCTGCCGCCACGATCTCGGCCTGGCGGTGCCCGGCGACGTCGCCGTGACCGGATTCGACGACGTGGCCCAGGCGAGCTGGCCCGCCTACGCCCTGACCACGCTGGCCCAACCGATCGCCGAACAGACCCGCATGGCCGTGCGCATGATCGTCGAACGCATCGAAGACTCATCCCCCGCCCGCGAACGCCGCCTGCTGCTGCCCCGACTGGTGATCCGCGGATCAACCCGGGGGGGGCACGATGGCGACGTGATCGGGCGATCAGGCGAAGGAAGGAAGGAAGGAAGCAAGGAAGCGCTTCTTTCTTGAAAGAAAGAAGCAAAGAACTTTTGATTTATGGGAGCCGTGCGTCGGCTCCATCGTGCGAGCGACCGCTTGCCGCGGCAGCGGGGATGCGCCGCGGGGTGTCGGGAGCTATGCAGAAAATCTAACTAGCTATGCGATTTTAGCAATTTATCCGCGAAGGTTGGGTAGTTATGTAATGCGCATGGATATAACGCAACCCCCTTCGTTCAGGACACAACTCTGCGAAAACCTCGCCCAGTCCCTGAACCTCATACACCCACCCCACACTCCCTCCGCAGATGGCGAAGGGGTGCTACAGAGGCTCGTCCAGGCCCTGCTGCGGGCCTACATGCTCTGGCTCGTCACCAGGCTCGACATCCTCTTCCACCGCTGGAAGACCGGCACACTGCCGCCGCCCCGCGTGGCGCCCGTCCGTCGCGCGAAGCGCAATTCCCCGCGCCGGCCCCGCCGCAAGAACTGGCTGGCCGAGCTGATCGATCAGGTCTGCGACGGCCAGGCGCCCGTCATGCCCGAGGTGGAGCACCCGGAGGAGCGCAAGATGCCGCTCCCCGAGATCGCCCCCTCACGCCCCCTGCAAATCCTCACCTGGGAACGCCCGCAACCCCACCCGCGCCGGATCGTCCGGCCGCGCTGGTGGGAAGACCCTGGCTGGGCCTGCGCCTGAAAACCCCGGATTTCTCAAAACCTTGGGTGATTCCCGAGGCGATGCCGCATGTACGGGTGATGGGGGACGCGATGGCGGCGATGCCCGACCCGGAGCCGCGAAAGCGGGTAGAAGTTTTTTGCTTCTTTTTTTCAAAAAAGAAGCCCTTCCTCCCTCCCCTAAACCGCCCGCCGCGCGCCGAGTGCCGCCGCCAGGGTGCCGTCGTCCAGCACGTCCAGGGCGCCGCCGATGGGCATGCCTTGGCCGATGCGGGTCAGGGTCACGCCGAGGGGGCGGAGTTTGTCGGTCAGCCAGTGGGCGGTGGTGGCGCCGTCCACGGTGGCGGGCAGGGCGAGGATGATTTCGCCGACGCCGCCGGCGGCGATGCGGGACAGGAGGGGGCCGACGTTGAGGTCGTCGGGGCCGATGCCGGCGATGGGCGAGAGGGTGCCGCCCAGCACGTGGTAGCGGCCGGCGTGGACATGGGCGCGTTCCAGCGCCCAGACGTCGCCGACGTTTTCCACCACGCAGATCAGCCCGGTGTCGCGGCTGGGGTCGGCGCAGATGGCGCAGGGGTCGGTGCTGTCGATATTGCCGCATTGGGTGCAGGGCCGCACCGATTGGGCGGCCGAGAGCAGGGCGTTGGCCAGCGGCAGCATGCGCGCGGCGGGGTCCTGCAGCAGGCGCAGCGTGGCGCGCCGGGCGCTGCGCGGGCCGAGGCCGGGCAGGCGCGCGAGCAGGCCGATCAGCCGTTCGACTTCGGGTCCGCCCATGCGGTCAGAAGGGCAGTTTCATGCCGGCGGGCAGTTCGAGGCCGCCGGTGAGTTTCTGCATCTCCGCCGCCGCCGCGGCCTCGGATTTGCGCTTGGCGTCGGCATGGGCGGCGAGGATGAGGTCCTGGAGGGTTTCCGCCTCTTCGGGGTCGAGCAGCTTGGGGTCGAGGCGCAGGGATTTCATCGCGCCCTTGCCGGTGAGCACCACGGCGACCATGCCGGCCCCGGCCTCGCCGGTGACTTCCAGCGCGTCGAGCGCGGTCTGCAACTCGGCCATTTTCTGCTGCATCTGCGAGGCCTGTTTCATCAGCCCGGCGAGGTTCTTCATGCTAATTGTCCCAGAGCTCGGAAGGATCGTCCACGAAATCGGCGTCGAGGGGCGCGAAATCCGGCATGTCCGGGCTGGATTCGGCGAGGGGGGGCGGGTCGTTGACCAGGCCATAGGCATCGGCGCGGGCGTCGTGCACCGCCTCGATGCGGGCACCGGGGAAGGCGTCCATGATCGCCTGCACCAGCGGGTGCAGGGCGGCGGCGCCGCGGCGGGCGGAATCGGCGGCGGTGCCCTGTTCGGCGAGGGTGGGTTCGCCGGCGGCGGTGGAGAGCGCGATGGTCCAGCGCACCCCGGTGGCGTCCAGCAGCAGGGCGGCGAGGCGGGGGGCGAGGTCGCGCGGGGCGGCCGGCTGGGGGCGCAGCTCGATCACCGGCGGGGCGTAGCGCACGAGGTGGACGGAGTGGACGAGGTGGCCGTGCAGGATGGCCTCGCGGCCGGAGACCAGGGCGGCGATCTCGCGGAAGCTGTCGGGCAGTCTGGGCGCGGCGACGGCGAGGGGGGCGGCCTGGGCCACGACGCCGCCATTGGCCACGGCGCGCAATCCGCCACCGGAGCCGCCGGGGGTGGAGGATGGGGCGGGGGCGGCGCCCGGCTCGGTCAGCCGCCGCACCAGCTCGCCGGGCGGCGGCAGGTCGGCGACGTGGCACAGGCGGATCAGCACCATTTCCGCGGCGGCCTTCCGGTCGGGCGCGGTTTCCACCTCGCCCACGCCCTTCAGCAGCATCTGCCAGGCGCGGCCGAGCACGGGGATGGACAGGCGCTCGGCCAGGGCGGTGCCGCGCACCCGTTCGGCTTCCGGCAGTTCGGCGGACTGGCGCAGGGCGGGGATGGATTTCAGGCGGGTGAGCGTGTGCAGCAGGTCGAGCAGGTCCTGCAGCATCAGGCCGAGATCGGCGCCGCGTTCATGGGCGCGGTCGGTGACGGCGAGGGCGGCGGCGGTGTCGCCGGCCATCACCGCCTCCAGCAGGTCGAACAGCGCCGCGCGGTCGGACAGGCCGAGCATGTCGGCGACGGCCTCGGCGGTGATCTGGCCTTCGGGGGTCTGCGCGATGGCCTGGTCGAGCAGGGAGAGCCCGTCGCGGGCCGAGCCGTCGGCGGCGCGGGCGATCAGCATCACCGCCTCGGGCGATATCTCCACCCCCTCCTTGCCGGCGATGGCGGCGAAATGGGCGGCGAGCTCGGTGGCGGAGATGCGGCGCAGGTCGAAGCGCTGGCAGCGCGACAGCACGGTCACCGGCACCTTGCGCAGTTCGGTGGTGGCGAAGATGAAGGTGACGTGGGGCGGCGGCTCCTCCAGCGTCTTGAGCAGCGCGTTGAAGGCGCTGCGCGAGAGCATGTGGACCTCGTCCAGCACGAACACCTTGGTGCGCGCCTGCATCGGGCGGAAGCGGACCGCCTCGATGATCTCGCGCACGTCATCGACGCCGGTGTTGGAGGCGGCGTCCATCTCCACCACGTCCGGGTGGCGATCGGCCAGGATGGCGGTGCAGTTGGCGCACACGCCGCAGGGGTCGGCGGTGGGGCCGCCCTGTCCGTCCGGCCCGATGCAGTTGAGCGCGCGGGCGATGATGCGGGCGCTGGTGGTCTTGCCCACCCCGCGCACGCCGGTGAGCATGAAGGCATGGGCCACGCGGCCCATGGCGAAGGCGTTGCGCAGGGTGCGCACCATCGCTTCCTGCCCGATCAGGTCGGCGAAGCTGGTGGGGCGGTATTTGCGGGCGAGCACGCGGTAGGCGGCGGCCTGGGGGGCGGGCTCGGGCGGCGCGTCGCCGAACAGGCCGGGGCCGGAGGGCGGCGGCTCGGGCAGCGCAGCGTTGTCGTCGTCCTCGAACAAGCCGGACATGGGGGGCGCCAGATCAGGATGGGGTGGGAGGCCGAACGAACGACCCGAGCGGAAACTCGTTGCGGCTGCTTCCTTCCGGACCTGACCGGGTTCGCGAGGCGCCCGTCCGCCGCCGACCTCCCGCCCCTGATATCGTCCATCGGGGCGGCCCTGGCAAGGTTGCCGGGGTGGGATTCGCATGGCAGGTTCGCCGCGCCGTGAACCTCATCCTGGCCACCCGCAAGAACGCCTATACCGGCAGCCCGCTCGACCGTGCCTCGGCCCGGCGCGACGATGCCGGATTCATCGCCGCCATGCTGGCCGATCCCGCCAGCCTGTTCGTGCCGGTGTGGCGGGCGCGCAACCTGATGCGCGGCGTGGAGCAGGAGCGGCCGGAGGCGGTGCATCTCACCGCCGAGGCGGCCCGCGCCCTGGGCCTGGGCGGCGACGGCGTGCCCTACGACTGGGCGTTCCTGGGCATGCAGGGGCCGGTGGCGCTGTTCGCGGTCGATCTCTCCGCGTCGGAGGACCCGCTGCCGCTGCTGCCGCCGGGGCTGGGCGCGTTCACCGATCTGCGCCAGGTGGCCGGGCTGCTGCCGGGGCACGACGCCTCCGTGCTCGCCCATGCCCGCGGGCTGATGCACTGGCGCGGCCGCCACCGCTTCTGCGGGGTGTGCGGCGGCGCCTGCGCCCCGCGCAGCGCCGGCAACGTGATGGCCTGCGCGCAATGCGGCGCCCAGCATTTCCCGCGCACCGACCCCGCGGTGATCATGCTGGTGCATGACGGCGACCGCGCCCTGCTCGGCCACAACAAGCGGTTTCCCACCTCCACCATGTATTCCACCCTGGCCGGCTTCGTGGAGCCGGGCGAGAGCCTGGAGGAGGCGGTGGCGCGCGAGGTGTTCGAGGAAGCGGGCGTGCGGGTGGGCGAGGTGGTGTATCACTCCAGCCAGCCCTGGCCGTTCCCCGCCTCGATCATGCTCGGCTTCTACGCCGAGGCGGCCAGCGAGCAGATCACCGTCGATACCGAGGAGCTGATCGACGCCCGCTGGTTCACGCGCGACGAGCTGCGCCGCCACCAGGAGCTGGGCTTTTCCCTGCCGCGCCCGGACAGCATCGCGCGCCGGCTGATCGAGGACTGGATCGACGCGCCATGAGCAAACCGACGCGCCTGTTCGCCGTCGCCGGGCTGCTGGCCCTGGCGGGCTGCTACAACTACCAGCTGCGCGAGGATTTCGACATGCCGAACAAGGACTGTCGCGATGCGGCCTATGACGATCCGGCGGTGAAGGACCTGCGCGCCAAGATGCTCTCCGCCTATGGCCAGCAGGAGCAATGGGTGTGGAACCTCAAGGTGGTGACCCGCCAGGCCTATCAGCGCTGCCTGCAGAGCACCGGGCAGGCCCCGCGCGGCGGCGTGCAGCCGATGATGTGAGGGATTCCTACCCCTCGAATCCACGAAACGACGTGAAGCTTTCCGCCGGCTCGCGCACCGTTTCCAGCCGGTTGGCGGGGTCGGTCCGGTCCTCGTGGCCGATCGCCATGCCGCAGACGATTTCCAGCCCGGGGGTCGATGCCCAGCGCGGCATGGACGGTGCGGGGGAACTCGGCGAACACCGCCATCGGGCAGGTGTCGAGCCCCTGGGCGCGAGCGGCGGTGGCGATGTTGCCGAGGAAGAAGCCGTAATCGAGCCAGCTGCCCGTCTCCAGGCGCTTGTCGATCAGGCAGATCAGCCCCACCGGCGCCTCGAAGAAGCGGAGATTGCGCAGCATGTGCGCCCGCATCTTGTCGTGCTCGCCGCGGGCGATGCCGAGATGGCCGTAGAGGTCCCAGCCGATGCGCCGGCGGCGGGCCAGCCAGGGTTCGGGCAGCGGGTGGGGGTAGTACGGCCGGTCGCCGCCCGGCATTTCCTCGCCGGTGGCGAAGGCGTCGCAGATGCGGGCGCGGAAGCGCTCCAGCGCCTCGCCGGACAGCGCGATCACCTGCCAGGGCTGCATGTTGGTGCCGCTGGGGGCGCGGGCGGCGACGTCGAGCAGATGCGCGATGGTGTCGCGGGGAATGGCGGTGGGCAGGAAGCCGCGCACCGAGCGGCGGCTGGTGATGGCGGCTTCCGCCGCATTAGCCGGCTGCATCCAACCCCTCCAGCACGCGGCCGATTTCGGCGATCTCGGCCTCGGCGAGGCGCAGGCCGAGCTTGCCGCGCCGCCACGCCACATCCGCCGCCGTGCGCGCCCATTCGTGGCGGTGCAGGTAGCGCAGCTCGGCCTCGGTGAGGTCGGCGCCGACGATCCGGCCGAGATCGGCCATCGACCGGGCGCCATCCAGCAGAACCCGCGTCTTGGTGCCATAGGCGCGGGCGAGGCGGTGAATGGTCTCGGGCGCCAGGAACGGCGCGGCGGCGGCGAGCTCGGCCAGCAGGGCGGGGAAGCCGTCGGTGGGGAAATCGCCACCGGGCAGGGCGTGGGCGCCGGTCCAGCCGGCTTGCAGCCCGGTGGCGGCGGGCAGGTGGGGGGCCAGCTTGGCCAGCGCCGCCTCGGCCAGCCGGCGGAAGGTGGTGATCTTGCCGCCGAACACCGAGAGCAGGGCGGGCTGGCCCTCCGGCGCGTCCAGCGTCAGCACGTAGTCGCGGGTGGCTTCCTGGGCGGCGCTGGCGCCGTCGTCATAGAGCGGGCGGACGCCGGAATAGCTCCACACCACCTGGCCGGGCGTGACCGGGGCGCGGAAATAGTCGCTGGCGCCGGCGCAGAGATAGGCGATCTCCTCGGTGGAGATGCGCACCTGGGCGGGATCGCCGTGATAGTCGCGGTCGGTGGTGCCGATCAGCGTGAAGTCGCGCTCGTAGGGGATGGCGAAGAAGATGCGGCCGTCGGCGTTCTGGAAGATGTAGCAGCGGTCATGCGCGGTCAGGCGCGGCACCACGATGTGGCTGCCCTGGACCAGCCGCACCTTGGCCTTGGTATCGGTATGGATCACCCCGTGCAGCACCTCGCCCACCCAGGGGCCGGCGGCGTTGACCACGGCGCGGGCCCGCACCTGCCGCCCGCCGGCGAGCGTGAGCCGCCATTCCCCGCCCTCGCGCCGCGCTTCGGTGCAGGCGGTGCGGGTGAGGATTTCCGCGCCGCGATCGGCCGCGTCGCGCGCGTTCAGCACCACCAGCCGCGCGTCGTCCACCCAGCAATCGGAATATTCGAAGGCGCGGGTGTACCGGGGCTTCAGCGCGTCCCCGGCCGGGTCGCGATCCAGCCGCAGGGCGCGGGTGGGCGGCAGCTTCTTCCGCCCGCCGATATGGTCGTAGAGGAACAGGCCGAGCCGCAGCAGCCAGGCCGGGCGCAGCCCCGCGTGATGCGGCAGCACGAAGCGCAGCGGGCGGATGATGTGCGGCGCGATGCCCCACAGCACCTCGCGCTCCAGCAGCGCCTCGCGCACCAGGCGGAATTCGTAGTGCTCCAGGTAGCGCAGCCCGCCATGCACCAGCTTGGTGGAGGCGGAGGAGGTGGCGCCGGCAAGGTCGCCCTGCTCGCACAGCAGCACGCGCCAACCGCGCCCGGCCGCGTCGCGCGCGATGCCGGCACCGTTGATGCCGCCGCCGATGATGGCGAGATCGACCGTTCCGCTCATGGCTTGCGCATCCGGTGCGCCTGATCGACCAGCATCCACGCCCGCTCCATCTGCCCGGACACCGCGGAGCCGAACTGCCGGTGCAGCAGCACGCCGACCAGCACCAGGGTCATGCCCATCAGCGCCCAGGGCCCGGCAAGCCAGCACAGGCCGACCAGGGCGAAATAGTAGGAGCGGATGCCCGCATTGTAGGCTGTCACCGCCGAGGTCAGCACGCCGCCGATCTCGAGCGCGAGCGGATCGCGCAGCTCCGCGGGCACCGGCGCGGGCGGGATCGCGCCCATCAGCGCCACCGTGTAGTTCATCTGGCGCAGCGACCAGGTGGTCTTGAACAGCGCATGGACCAGCACGGCCAGCGGCAGCAGCAGCTTCACCTCCAGGAACTCCCGGCTGGCCACGGCGCCGAGCGACAACCCCTCGATGGCCGGCTGCAAGCGCTCGATGCCCGTGAGCACGCCGAGCAGCGCGCCGATGGCGATGAGATTGGTGGAGGCGAGGAAGCTCGCGCTGTGCACGACATGGCCGATCAGCGAGGAATCGGCGATGCGGTTGTCGCGCAGGATGGCGCTGCGCATCCACAGCACGCGCACCCCGTGCAGCCCGGCATTGATCGAGCGGCGGCGGATCATGCGGAAGGCCGGGCCGTAGCCCAGCCAGGACAGGCAGAACAGCACAAGGGCGAACCTGTCGAGCGGCGGAATGACGCGCAGCAGCGGAATATCCATTCCGCACCTATACAACCGGCGAGGCTGGGGCATAAGGGCGCCGTGACAGATCCTTCCCCCCGCGCGGTGGTGGTCGGCGCCGGCCCGGCCGGGCTGATGGCGGCGGAAACGCTCGCCCGCGCCGGCATCGCCACCACGGTGATCGAGCGCATGCCCAGCCCCGGCCGCAAGCTGCTGATGGCCGGGCGCGGCGGGCTGAACCTGACCCATGGCGAGGGGATGGAGCCCTTCCTCGCGCGCTACGGCGCGGGGCGGGCGCATCTGGAAGCGGCCATCGCCGCCTTTCCCCCGTCCGCCGTGGTGGCCTGGGCGGAGGGGCTGGGCCAGACCTGCTTCACCGGCAGCAGCGGCCGCGTGTTCCCCACGGCGCTCAAGGCGAGCCCGCTGCTGCGGGCCTGGCTGGCACGGCTGGCCGGGCTGGGGGTGCGGCTGCGCACCCGCACGCGCTGGCTGGGCTGGAACGCCGAGGGCGGCCTGCTGCTGGAAGGCGGCGAGGTGCTGCGGGCGGAGGCCACGGTGCTCGCCCTCGGCGGCGCGTCCTGGCCACGGCTGGGGTCGGACGGTGGCTGGACGGCGCTCGGCCTGCCCATCGCCCCGCTGCGCCCCGCCAATTGCGGCTTCCGCATCGCCTGGTCCGCGCCGTTCCGCGCGCGCTTCGCCGGCACGCCGCTCAAGCGCATCGCGCTGCGGTTCGGGGATGCCTCGGTGCGGGGTGAGGCGGTGATCACCGAGCAGGGCATCGAGGGCGGCGCGGTCTATGCCCTCGCCGCCAGGCTGCGCGAGGCCATCGCCGCGGACGGTCCGGCCGTGCTGCGTGTCGATCTGCGGCCCGACCTCGCCGAGGACGAGCTGGCAAGCCGCCTCGCCGCGCCACGGCGGGGCCAGTCGCTCTCCACCTGGCTGCGCAAGACGGCGGGGCTGCCGCCGGTCGCCATCGGGCTGGTGCAGGAGGCGCTGCATGACGGCGACGCGACACCCCTGCCGCGCCTGATCAAATCCCTGCCCCTGACGCTGACGGCCCCGGCGCCGATCGAGCGCGCCATCTCCACCGCCGGCGGGCTGGTCTTCGCCGCGCTGGACGCGGACTTCATGCTGCGCGACCGGCCGGGCATCTTTGCCGCCGGCGAGATGCTGGATTGGGAAGCCCCCACCGGCGGCTATCTGCTGCAAGCCTGTTTCAGCACCGGCGTGGCCGCCGGCAAGGGAGCCATCGCATGGCTGAACCGATGATCGCGCCGCGCGTTCTCGCCGGCCACGTCACCGCGCTGCGCCTGTTCGAGGTGGCCGATTCCATCGACCTCGTCGCGGCGGAGGCGGCGCTGGCCGCGCAGGCGGCGGGGCGCATGGCGCGCGCGCGGCTGTCCGCCACGCCGGCGAAGGCGATGGAATTCGGTGTGCCCCCGCTCGCCGTGGCGCTCGACCCGGTGAAGCTCGCGCTGGCCTCGGGCGAGGTGGAGGCGGCCGTGGCTGCCCGGCTCTACGATTTCGGCGCCGTCACCCTCGCCGTGCGCGTGCCGGCCACGGATGTCGCCTGGACCGAGTACGAGCGGCTGGCGGAGGACATGAACCGGCTGCTGGGCGGGGATTCGCCGGTCTGGCCCCGGCTGCTCACCAGCCTGCGCGCGGCGATCGCCGGCAGCCTGCGCAAGGCCTCGCCGAAGGTGCTGGAGGAGGACTTCCTCATCGCCACCGTCACGCAATTCGATGGCGCGCCGAAGGCGGCGGCGCTGGCCGAGCAGCTCGACCTCGTGCCCCTGCTGTCCGGCGAGCAGCGCCCGCTCTCCGCCGGCGCCCGCGCCGATCTGCTGCGCCACCGCTTCTCCTATTACGAGGACGACCTGGCGGTGCTGACCTGGGACCGCGCCTTCCTCTACGAGCCGCGCGGCGAGCGCGACGTGGCCGACGTTCTCGAAGTCGCCAATGCCCAGCTGCTGGAAATGCGCTACTACGACGAACTGCTCGACGACGAATTGCCGCGCATGTACGACATGGTGGAGAAGGCGCGCGACGGGCTGAACATCTTCGCCTCCCGCCGCTATGCCGGCCTCGCGCGCCGCTTCCACACGCTGGTCGCCGAGGTGACGGAGCTGAAGGAGAAGGTGGACAACGCGTTGCAGGTGACGGAGGACGTCTATCTCGCCCGCGTCTATGCCGCGGCGCTGGAGACGTTGCGCGTGAACGCCATCAACGCCGCGGTGGACCGCAAGCTCGCGATCATCCGCGACACCTACACCGCCCTTTACGACGAGGCGCTGTCCGCGCGGTCGGAGGTGATGGAAGTCGCGGTGATCCTGCTGATCATGATGGAGGTGGTGACAGCGCTATTCCGGCATTGACGGGGTGCCGCGCGGGCTCCCACGCTCGGGCCTTCCATCCTCGCGCGAAGGCGGCGCCTTCGTGCTATCCCGCCAGCAGCGCCGCCCCCGCGCGCTCCCATGCCGCGGCGTCCATCCATGCCAGGCGGCCGCCGGCGATGCTGGCGACCAGGCGCGGCGTGGCGGCGGAGGCGTCCACCACCACCAGGTCCGCCCGCTTGCCCGGCGCGATGCTGCCGCGATCGTCCAGCTGCGCGGCGGCGGCGGGGTTGGCGGAGACCAGCGCCCAGGCCTGCGCGAGATCGAGCACCCCGCGCGCGGCCAGGCGGAACGGCGCCTGCAGCAGGCAGGGATAGAAATAGTCGCTGGAGAGCACGGTGCACAGCCCGGCCTCCGCCAGCCGCGCGGCCGAGGCCCAGCCGAGATGGGAGCGGCCGCGCACCACGTTGGGGCTGCCCATGATCACCGCGTCGTCCGCCGCGCGGGCGGCCTCGGCGACGTCCTCCGCCATCGGAAACTCGCAGATATGGGCCCCGAGTGCGCGGAAATGGGCGCGGGTGGCCGGCGTGTCGTCGTCGTGGCTGGCCATCGGCAGGCCGGCCGCGCGCGCCGCCGCGGCCAGCCGCGCCAGGGCCGCCGGCACCTCGTCCACCCGCTCGGCGACGCGATGGGCGAGGGCGCGGAACGCGTCCATCTCCATGCCCGCGCGCTTGCTGTAGGTGGCCGTGGTGGCGTCGTGCTCCAGCTTGCCGACGATGCTAGGCGTGTGGTCGTTGAAGGCCAGAAGATGCACGCGCCCGGCCGCGATGTCCGCGAGCGCCATGTCCAGCGCGTCGAGATTGTAGGCTTCCCAGCGCAGATGCACGCGCATGTCGCAGGTCCAGCGCCGCGCGGCGAGGGCGGCGATCAGGCGCTGCCACGCCTCGGCGCCGCGCAGCCCCGGCTCCCAGGACAGGGTGATGCCGTGGAACGCGGTGGTGATGCCGTTGCCGAGCAGCTGCCGCTCCGTCTCCTCCAGCGCGAGGTCGGTGGGGAACTCCACGCCCGGGCGCGGCTGCACCTGCCGCTCGAACGCGTCGCCGTGGATATCGACGATGCCGGGCAGCACCAGCAACCCCGCGGCATCGAACGGCACGCCGCCACGCGCGCCATCGAGCGCCGCGACGCGGCCGCCTTCCACCAGCACGTCGCGGCGGGCGAATCCCTCTTGGGTCAGAACGTTGCCGCCGGTGATCTGCAAGCTTTCCAAGGGAGCCCTCACGGTTCGAAGATGATCTGCACGCGTGGCGTGGGGTAGCAGGCCGTGCCGAATTCCACCGGCGCGCCATTCTGATCGACGTTCACGCTCTCCGTCACCAGCAGCGGGCGGATGCGTGGCATGCGCAGCAACTCCGCCTCGGTGGGCGTGGGCATGCGGGCGGAGACGCGCGTGACCTCGCGCCGGTAGTCCGACACGCCCTGGCGGGCCAGCGCCGCGCTGACCGTGCCCGCCTCGCCCAGCGCCGCGAGCAGGCCGGGAAAGCGTGTGGCGGAGAAATGATGCAGGCCCAGGCTGACCGGCTTGCCGTCGGCCAGGCCCAGCCGCTTCATGCGCACCACCCGCGCCCCGGTGCGCAGGCCGAGGCCGGCGGCCACCGCGCGCTCGGCGGGAACTTCCGAAAGTTCCAGGATTTTCCCCGATGGTTCCTTGTTGTGCCGCCGAATCCATTCGGAGAAGCGGGTGCGCGGCCCCACCGCGTAGTCCATCACATATTCGGCGACGAAGCTGCCGCGCCCCTGCTCCACCTTCACCAGCCCGTTGCGCGCCATCTCCTCCAACGCGCGGCGCACGGTGTGGCGATTGACGGCGAAGCGCGCGGCCATCTGCGCTTCCGTGGGCAAGCGCGCGCCGGGCGCCCAGGTGCCGGCGGCGATCTCCGCCTCCAGCGTGGCGGCGATGTGCCGCCACAGCGCCACCCCGCCGGCGCGCTCCGCGCCGGAAGGCTTCATCACAACGTCACGATGCAGGGCCGGGGTCGATGGCATGTTGGGCTTGACCTTAACGGGTCCGGCGCGTAGTTGTCTAGACATCCAGATGATTGACGCGGACCGCCGATGACCCCCGCTTCCGACGATCCCAATGCTGAACGAAAAGCCTGGATGCGGGTGCTGGCACGCGCCAGCGCCGGCGACATGCGGGCGTTGCTGGCGGATTGCCCCGCCCTGCCGCCGCATATCCGCCTGCGCGGGCCGGAGGTGGGGCTGGTGATGGCGCGCGGGCGCATCGGCGGCGGCGGCGGCGCCTTCAATCTCGGCGAGATCGCCGTCACCCGCTGCACCGTCCGCAGTGAGGCCGGGCAGGTCGGCCACGCCACCATCGCCCGGCGCGACGACGAGGCGGCGGAGCTCGCGGCGCGGATCGACGCGGCGTTGCAGGACCCCGCGCGCCACGATGCGATGGCCGCACGCGTCATCACCCCGCTCGCGGCCGCGCAGGAAAAGCGGCGGCAGGATGCGGCGCGGCGCGCGGCGGCCACCCAGGTGCAGTTCTTCACCATGGCGACGATGCGGTCATGACCGTCGATCTTCCCGGCTTCGCCGATCCCGTGGGTGGCGCGCAGGAATGCTTCCGCGCGGTGCTCGACGCCATGGCCCGGCCCGGCGCCATCCGCGCCGCCGCCTGCCCGCCGCCTGCGAAGCTGCATGCCGCCACCGCCGCGGTGCTGCTCACCCTGGTGGACAGCGAGACCAGCCTGTGGATCGACCCCGCCCTCGCCGCCGCCACGGACTGGGTCCGTTTCCATTGCGGCCCGCGCGAGGTGGAGGCATCGCAAGCCGATTTCGTTCTCGCCGCCAGCCTTCCCGCGCTCGATCGGCTGCGCGCGGGCACTGACGAGGGGCCGGACGAATCCGCGACGGTGATCCTGCAGGTCGCGGATTTCGCCGCAGGGCAGCGCCTGCGCCTCGCCGGGCCCGGCCTGCGCGCGCCCGCGACGCTGGATGTCGATGGCCTGCCCACCGGGTTTCTCGCGGCATGGGAGGCCAACCACGCGCTGTTCCCGCGCGGCGTGGACCTCATTCTCTGCGCGCGGGACCGTCTGGCCTGCCTGCCGCGCAGCGTGCGAATCGAGAAAGGTTGAGCCATGGCCTATGTCGCGGTGAAGGGCGGCGAACGCGCCATCGACAACGCCCATGCCTGGCTGGCCGAGACGCGGCGCGGCGACCAGGCGGTGGCGGAGATCGCCACCGACCAGATCAGCGAACAGCTCGGCCGTGCGGTGGACCGCGTGATGAGCGAGGGCGGGCTGTACGATCGCGACCTCGCCGCACTCGCCATCAAGCAGGCGCAGGGCGATCTGATCGAGGCGGCCTTCCTGCTGCGCGCCTATCGCACCACCCTGCCGCGCTTCGGCTACTCCACCCCGGTGGACACCGGCGCGATGCACATCCATCGGCGCGTCTCCGCCGTGTTCAAGGACCTGCCGGGCGGACAGATCCTCGGCCCAACCTACGATTATACGCACCGGCTGCTCGATTTCGCGCTCGCCGCCGGCGCCGCGCCACCCGCCGCCCCGCAGGCCGAATCCGGCATCGCCGCGATGCCGCGGGTCAGCGACCTGCTGGATGATGAAGGGCTGATCGAGGGTGATGGCGCGGATGAGGGCGAGCCTGGCGACCTCACCCGTGAGCCGCTGGCCTTTCCCGCCAACCGCGCCCTGCGGCTTCAGGCGCTGGCGCGTGGCGATGAGGGGTTCCTGCTCGCCATGGGCTATTCCACCCAGCGCGGCTGGGGCGGCACGCATCCCTTCGTCGGCGAAATCCGCATGGGCGAGGTGGCGGTGGAAATCACGCCGCCGGAGCTGGGCTTCGCCATCGATATCGGCGACATCACGCTGACCGAATGCCAGATGGTGAACCAGTTCGCGGGATCGAAGACCAAGCCGCCGCAATTCACCCGCGGCTACGGCCTGGCCTTCGGCCACAGCGAGCGCAAGGCGATGGCCATGGCGCTGGTCGATCGCAGCCTGCGCGCGGAGGAGCTGGGCGAGGAAGCGACGGCGCCGGCCCAGAACGTGGAGTTCGTGCTGTACCACAGCGACAATATCGAAGGCACCGGCTTCGTCGAGCATCTGAAGCTGCCGCACTACGTGGATTTCCAGAGCGAGCTGGAAACCATCCGCCGCATGCGCGCCGATGCCGGCCGGGCGGAGGAAATGGCATGATCGGCTACAACTTCGCCTATCTCGACGAGCAGACCAAGCGGATGATCCGCCGCGCCCTGCTCAAGGCCGTTGCCATTCCCGGCCACCAGGTGCCGTTCGGCTCGCGCGAGATGCCGCTGCCCTATGGCTGGGGCACCGGCGGCATCCAGGTGACCGCCGCCGTGCTGGGGCGGCAGGACGTGCTGAAGGTGATCGACCAGGGTGCCGACGACACCACCAACGCCGTGTCCATCCGCCGCTTCTTCGCCCGTACCGCCGGCGTGGCCACCACCACCCATACCGCGGAGGCGACGGTGATCCAGACCCGCCACCGCATTCCCGAGCAGGCGCTGCGCGAGGACCAGATCATCGTCTATCAGGTGCCGCAGCCCGAGCCGCTGTCCAAGCTGGAGCCCTCCCGCGCGGAGACGCGGCGCATGCATGCGCTGGCGGAGTACGGGCCGATGCATGTGAAACTCTACGAGGACATCACGCGCTACGGCCATATCGCCATCAGCTACGACTATCCGGTGATGGTGAACGGGCGCTACCTGATGTCACCCAGCCCGATCCCCGCCTTCGACAATCCCAAGCTCGACATGATGCCGGCGCTGCAACTGTTCGGTGCGGGGCGCGAGAAGCGCATCTACGCCATTCCGCCCTACACGGAGGTGCGCAGCCTGGATTTCGACGACCACCCGTTCCGCGCCACCCGCGCGCCGCATGCCTGCGGCCTGTGCGGCGCCACCGATTCCTATCTGGACGAGGTGGTGACGGACGATCGCGGTGGGCGGCTGTTCGTGTGCTCGGACACCGACCATTGCGAAACCCGCCGTGCCGCCGGCCATGTCGGCGAACAGGCGATGGCGGCGGAGTGAAGGGGATGGACGAGACGCTGCTCTCCGCGCGCGGCCTGTCGCTGTCCTTCGGTCCGGTGACCGCGCTGGCCGATGTCGATGCCGAGCTATGGCCGGGCGAGGTGCTCGCCATCGTCGGTGAATCCGGGTCGGGCAAGACCACGCTGCTCAACGTGCTGTCCGGCCGCGTCGCCGCCGATGCCGGGGTGGTCTGGTACCGCGACCCGGCTGGCCGGTTGCAGGACGTGCACGCCATGCCCGCGCCCGCCTTGCGCGCGCTGCACCGTTCGGATTGGGGCTTCGTGCATCAGAACCCGCGCGACAATCTGCGCATGAACGTCTCGGCCGGCGGCAATGTGGGTGAGCGGCTGATGGCGCAGGGCGCGCGACACTACGGCCGCATCCGCGAGGAAGCGAGCGCCTGGCTGCAACAGGTGGAGATCGACCCGTCGCGCATGGACGACATGCCGCGTACCTTCTCGGGCGGCATGCTGCAACGCCTGCAGATCGCGCGCACGCTGGTGACGCATCCGCGGCTGGTGTTCATGGACGAGCCGACCGGCGGGCTCGACGTCTCCGTCCAGGCGCGGCTGCTCGACCTCATTCGCACGCTGGTGGCGCGGCTGGGCATCGCCGTGGTGCTGGTGACGCACGACCTCGCGGTGGCACGGCTGCTGGCGCAACGGGTGATGGTGATGCAGCGCGGCCGCGTGGTGGAGCAGGGGCTGACCGACCAGGTGCTGGACGATCCGCAGCATCCCTACACGCAGCTTCTCGTCAGCTCGGTGTTGCAGGCATGAGCGCCGTGATGCTCCAGGCGCGCGGCCTGGCCAAGCATTTCACGCTGCATCTGCGCGGCGGGGTGCGGCTGGACGTGCTGCGCGATGTCGATCTTGAGGTGCGCGCCGGCGAATGCGTGGCGCTGGCTGGGCCGTCGGGCGCCGGCAAATCGACGCTGCTGCGCGCGCTGTATGGAAATTACCGCGTGGATGGCGGGGAAATCCGCATCCGCCACGAAGGCGCGATGGTCGATATCGCCAGTGCCGCGCCGCGCGAGGTGGTGGCGGTGCGGGCGCGCACGCTGGGTTATGTCAGCCAGTTCCTGCGCGTGGTGCCGCGGGTTTCCGCGCTCGACATCGTGGCCGAGGCGGTGCGCGAGGCCTCGCCCGAGGAAGCCCGCGCCCGCGCGGCGGCGCTGCTGCGCCGGCTGAACATCCCCACCCGCCTGCACGCGCTGCCGCCCGCGACCTTCTCCGGCGGCGAGCAGCAGCGCGTGAATCTCGCGCGCGGCTTCATCGGCGACCATCCCGTTCTGCTGCTCGACGAACCCACCGCCAGCCTGGATGGCGCCAACCGCGACATCGTGGTGGAGATGATCGGTGCGGCCAAGGCGCGGGGCGTTGCCATCGTCGGCATCTTCCACGATACCGCCGTGCGCGACGCCGTCGCCGACCGGCTGCTGCACGTCAACCCGCTTCAGGACGCCGCATGAGCGAGACGATCTTCACCAACGCCACGCTGATCCTGCCGGATGCGCTGATGCCCGGCACGCTGGTGGTGCGTGGCGGCGTGATCGCGGAGGTCCAGCCGGGCCGTGTCGAATCGGGCATCGATCTCGACGGGGACTACGTGATGCCCGGCGTGGTCGATGTCCACACCGACAATCTCGAACGGCAGGTGATGCCGCGCATCGGGGCGCGCTGGCCCTCGCGCTCGGCGATGATCGCGCATGACGCGCAATGCGCCGCCGCCGGCGTCACCTCCGTGCTCGATGCGCTGTGCCTCGGCGATCTCGCGCCGAGCGAGCAGCGGGTGCGGACATTTCGCGACGCGCTGGTCGATCTCGACGCGCTGGCGCATACCGATCTGCTCAAGAGCGACCATTTCCTGCATCTGCGCTGCGAACTTCCGGCGGTGGACATGGCGGAGCTGGTGGATTCCGCGGCCGATCACCCGCTGGTGCGCATGGTCAGCCTGATGGACCACACGCCGGGCGTGGGCCAATACGCCGACCTCGACGCCTATCGGGCCCGCCGTCGCGAGGAGGGCCACGATCCCGCGAAGGTGGAGGCGCGCATCACCCGCCTGCTCGATCAGCGCGCCCGCATGCGCACGCCCAACCGCGACTTCCTGCTCGGCCGCGTGGCGGGCCGCGGCATCGCGCTGGCCAGCCATGACGACCGCACCGAGCAGGAAGTGGCCGACAACCACGCGCTGGGCATCCGCATCAGCGAATTCCCCGTCACGCTGGAGGCCGCCCGCGCCGCGCGGGCGCGGGGCATGCAGACCATCGCCGGCGCGCCCAACATCGTGCGCGGCGGCAGCCATTCCGGCAATGTGTCCGCGGCCGAGCTGGTGCGCGAGGACACGGTGGACGCCTTCGCCTCCGACTACGTGCCGGCAAGCCTGGTGGAGGCCGCGTTCCTCTGCGGCGAGCAGACGGGGATTTCCCTTCCCCAAGCCATCGGGCTGGTCACGGACCGGCCAGCGGCGATGGCCGGCCTGGCCGATCGCGGCCGGTTGTCGCCGGGCCTGCGCGCCGATCTCGTGCGGGTGCGCGTGCATGGCGGCATGCCCGTGGTCCTGGAAACCTGGCGGGCCGGGAAGCGCGTGGCGTGACCCGCTACGCCATCTACTACGCGCCCGCTTCGGACGATCCGTTGTGGGAGGCAGCCTCCATCTGGCTCGGCCGCGATGGCGCCACCGGCGCGGCGCGGCCGCAGCCGGACCTGCCGGAGATCGCCGAAATCACCGCCGATGCGCGACACTACGGCTTCCATGCCACGCTGAAGCCGCCGATGCGGCTGGCGGAGGCACGCAGCGCCGCCGGGCTGGAAGAAGCGGCCGCCACGCTCGCGGCGGGCATCGCGCCGTTCGATCTGCCGCCGCTCGCCGTCACCAACCTGCACGGTTTCCTCGCCTTGTGCGAGACCGTGCCCTGCCCGCCGCTCCAGGCGCTGTCCGATCTCTGCGTGGCCGGGCTTGACGAATTCCGCGCCCCACCCGGCGAGGCCGAACTGGCGCGGCGCCGGCGCAACGGCCTGCCGGCGGCGCAGGAGGCGATGCTGCAACGCTGGGGCTACCCCTACGTGTTCGGCACCTGGTTCTTCCACCTCACGCTGACGCGCCGGTTGGATGTGGCGGAGCACGCGGTCTATCGCCCCGAGGCCGAGGCGCATTTCGCTCCCGCCATCGCCGTGCCGCGGCGCGTGCGCGACATCTGCCTGTTCGTGCAGGACGGTGAGGGCGCCTTCACCCTGGCGCGGCGGTTCCCGCTGCGCGGCTGAGTACCGCCAGCACGCGGGCGATTCCTTCCTGCGGCGTCGCGTCGTTCATCACGATGTCCGCCCCTTCGGGCAGCGTGTCCTCGCGTGCCAGCCGGGCGGCGATGTCGGCCACCGCCTCCCGCCCACGCGCGGCCAGGCGCCCGGCCCGAACGGAAACCGGCGCGGTGATGGCCAGCACGCGCACCGGAAAGCGCATGGCGGCATCGGCGACCACGGCGCGCGACACGTTCGCCACCACAACCCTGCCGGCGCGAAGGTCTTCGGCGATATCGACGGGAATGCCGTAATCGAGCCCGTGCGCGTGCCAGTGCAGCGCATACCCGCCGGCCGCGCGGCGGCGGGCGAATTCCTCGGGGGCGACGAATTCGTGGTCCTCGCCGCCCGCGCTCTCGGGGCGCGTGATGGCGCGGCGCACGAAGCGGAAACGCGCGTCGCCGGCCAATGCCTGGCGGGCGCCGTCGATCAGCGTGTCCTTGCCCGCGCCGGACGGGCCGACCACCAGAACCAGCATGCCCGCCCCCGCATTTGACCCCGGCCTGCATGGGCGTAGATTCCCGGCGATGCAATGGGGGAAGTGACGATGTTCACCACGCGGCCCGAGATCGCCGGCACGTTCGGCGTCGTCGCCACCACGCACTGGATCGCCAGCAGCGTGGGCATGGCGGTGCTGGAGCGTGGCGGCAACGCGTTCGATGCCGCGGTGGCCGCGGGCTTTACCCTGCAGGTGGCGGAGCCGCATCTGAACGGGCCGGGCGGCGATGCGCCGATCATCATCCACGACGCCCGCGCGGGCACCCAGCACGTGATCTGTGGCCAGGGCGTCTCCCCCGACGCCGCCACCCCCGACGCCTTCGCCAAGTTGAGCCTCGATCTGGTGCCCGGCACCGGCCTGCTGCCCGCCACCGTGCCCGGCGCATTCGATGCCTGGGCGGTGATGCTGCGCGACTGGGGCACGTGGGAGCTGGCGGACGTGCTGGAATACGCCCTGGGCTACGCCACGCGCGGCGTGCATCTGGTGCCGCGCATCCCCGCGGGCATCGAGACGATGCGGCCGATGTTCGAGCAGGAATGGACCACCTCCGCCGCCGTCTGGCTGCCGCACGGCAAGGTGCCGCTGCCCGGCGCGCTGTTCGCCCGCCCGGCGCTGGCCGCGTTCTGGCAGCGTCTGCTCGGCGAGGCGGTGGGCGGCACCCGCGAGGCGCGGATCGATGCCGCGCGCAACGCCTGGTATCGCGGCTTCGTCGCCGAGGCGATCGACACGTTCTATGCGCAGAACGAGGTTCTCGACGCCTCCGGCCGCCGCCATCGCGGCCTGCTGACGGCGGACGACATGGCGCGCTGGGCAGCGCCGGTGGAGGATCCCGTCAGCCTCGACTATCACGGCCACACGGTGCTGAAATGCGGACCTTGGAGCCAGGGCCCGGCCTTCCTGCAACTGCTGGCCCTGCTGCGCGACATCGATATCGGCGCGATGGACCCGCTGGGCGCGGATTTCGCCCATGTGGTGATCGAGGGAATGAAGTTGGCCTTCGCCGATCGCGAGGCCTATTACGGCGATCCCGACCATGTGCGCGTGCCGCTCGGTGAACTTCTTTCGCCCGCCTACAACGATGCCCGCCGTGCGCTGGTCGGCGCCGAGGCGAGCCTGGAGCTGCGCCCCGGTGCGGTGCCCGGCTTCGTGGCGGAGGTGGACCGCAACGCCAGCGCGCGGATTGCCCTGCTCGGCGAGGCCGCCGGTACCGGCGAACCGACGCTGGCGCGGCTGGGTGCCGCGGGCGGGGACACCTGCCATGTCGATGTGATCGACCGCTGGGGCAACATGGTCAGCGCCACGCCCTCCGGCGGCTGGCTGCAATCCTCGCCGGTGGTGCCGGAGCTGGGCTTCCCGCTGGGCACGCGCGGGCAGATGTTCTGGACCCATGCCGGCCACCCCAACTCGGTGGCGCCGCGCAAGCGCCCGCGCACCACGCTGTCGCCGAGCCTCGCCCTGCGCGACGGCCGCGCCTGGATGAGTTTCGGCACGCCGGGCGGCGAGCAGCAGGACCAGTGGTCGCCGATCATGTTCTTGCGCATGGTCCACCACAACATGGGCATCCAGGAAGCGATCGACGCGCCGAGCTTCCACAGCGAGCACTGGCCGAGCAGCTTCTGGCCGCGGGTGGCGCGGCCCGGCAAGGTGGTGCTGGAGGGCCGCTACGATCCCGCGGTGAACGCGGAGCTGTGCCGGCGCGGCCATCGCAGCGAACTGGGCGGCGATTGGACCGAGGGCCGCCTGTCCGGCGCGCGGCTGGAGCCGGACGGCCAGATGCTGGCCGGCGCCAACCCCAGGGGGATGCAGGGTTACGCGGTGGGGCGGTAACCCCACCGCGCGACGAAGCGGAGATCAGTGCGCCATCAGCACCGGCAGTTCCGCCTCGCGCAGGATGCGCTTGGTGAAGCCGCCGAACACGATCTCGCGCAGCCGGCTGTGGCTGTAGCCGCCCATCACCAGCAGCCCGGCGCCTTCCTCGTGCGCGACGCTCAGCAGCGTTTCCACCGCCGGCTCGCTGCCGCGGGTCAGCAGGCGCAGCTCGGTGCTGGTATTGTGCCAGGACAGCGCCTTCTTCAGCCGGTTGCAGCTCTCGTGCGGTTCCTCCTCGCCCTCGCTCACCGCCAGGATCAGCACGCGCTTGGCCTGGCGGATGAAGGGAAGGGCGTCTGAGACGGCGCGGGCCGCTTCCGGCGTGTCCTTCCAGGCGATCGCCACCGTCTCGGCCAACGCCGCCGGCGCGTGGGCGGGGGCGATCAGCAGCGGGCGGCCGGTGTCCATCAAGGCCGCTTCCAGCTGTTCCAGCGCGAGCTCGCCGCCCTCGCCGGGACGGCCGGCCACGATCAGATCCGCGAAGCGGCCATGCTCGGCGAGCCATTCGCCGGCCGGCCCGGTTTCCACGATGAATTCGGCCGACACGCCCGGCCCGGCGGCGGCGATGCCGTTGGCGGCGCGAAACGCGTCCACCGCCGCGCGGGCACGGTCTTCCTGCGCGCCGGCTTCCTTCTCCAGATCGTCCACCGCCTCCTGCACCACGGCGGCGCTGCCGGCGCTGGTGCTCATCGCCACCAGCATGTCCATCACGCTGACGCGCACGTGCAGGAACTGCAGATGCGCGTCCGCCATGCGGGCGGCGAGCAGGGCAGTGGCGTGGACCGGCGCGTCGGTCGGCAGGCCGGTGGCGGGAACCAGGATCGTCTTGTACATCGCGACTCTCTCCGAATTGCCACGAATGCTACACCCTCGCGCCGCCGCGCGATTGATCTGGATCAGCACGGAATCCGATGGCAGCCCGGCGCGCGCCGCAAACCGGGGAGTCTTTGCGCGCGCCGCCGCCGGCCAATCCGTCGGGCCATCACCCGAAGACGTGATAGCGCGACGGGTCGCTCACCACCTGGCCATTCGGCGTGGCGTCGGAGAAATCATAGACCGGGCCTTCCCACCCGCCGAAATCGATGGTCGTGCGGCCCGAGGCGTCGTTGTAGTACTGGGTGTCGCGCGCGGCGATCACATGCGCGGCGGACCACAGCGCCATCTCGCCCATGAAGCGCTTGCCGTCGCCGTACGTGCCCTGGTTGCCCGGCGCGGTGTCGGCCGGCGCGCAGGCGAACACCACGATGGTGCCGATCAGGTTCTTCCAGGCGCGGAGCTGGCTGACATTGAACAGGCTCAGATTGTCCTTGCCCAGCTGCAAGCCGAACCCGCCATGCGCCTGGGGCATGCACATTTGCCGGCTCAGGTTCCACGTCGCCTCGAACCCGTGGCAGAGGATGTGCAACTCATCCAGGCGACGGATGCGCCCGTAATGCGCCACCGTGCCCACGATGTGGCGCAGCGTGGTGTTCTGGTTGATCTGCATCACGTAGTTGTATCGAGTCGGGGTTTTGCCGTGCAGCCGGCGGTCGTGGATGATCATTGTGGGCATGGCGGCCTCCGTGTCGTGGGATGCGCCTGATTAGCCGATGCGCGCATGGCCGAACGGTGACATTTCCCACAGCGGCGCTTCACGATCGGGTGACGGTGGCCAGCGCCGCGCCCACGCGCGCCGCCAGCTCTTCCCATCCCCGTGGTGTCTCCGCGCGGAACAGGCGCAGCGTGGGGTACCAGGGCGAGTCCTCCCGCCCGGTCAGCCAGCGCCAATCCGGCGCGAAGGGCAGCATCATCCAGCATGGCCGGCCCATGGCGGCGGCGATGTGGCAGACCGAGGTGTCCACCGCCAGCACCAGGTCGAGTCCGGCGATGATCGCCGCCGTGTCCTCGAAACTCGCGATGTCCGCGTCGAGGTCGATCAGCCCCGGAAAGTCGCCCGCCTGCGCCGCCGCCGGCCCCTTCTGCAACGAGACGAAGACCGGCCCGGACTCCGCCAGCGTCGCCAGCCGGGCCAGCGCCACGGAGCGGTTGGCGTCGTTGTTGTGGGTCGGCCGCCCAGCCCAGGCCAGGCCGACGCGCATCCGCCCGGCCGGCGCCAGCGCATCGAGCCGCGTCCGCCAGCGCGCCGCCAGTTCCGGATCGGCATCGAGATAGGGGCCGCCGACCGGAATGGTCTCGAGCGTGGTGCCATGCAGGCGCGGCAGGCCGGACAGCGGGCAATAGGCGGTGAAGGGCGGGATTTCCTCCCAGCGGTGATAGCGCGGCGTCTGCGGCGCCATGCGCCCGACCAGGCCGGAAATCTCGCGCGAGCAGGCGATCATCACGTTGCCGCAGCGCGCCCGCACCCATTGGATGTAGCGGGCGAACTGCACCACGTCCCCGTAGCCCTGGTCGGCCACGAGCAGCAGCGGCTCGTCCGTCGCCGTCCCGTCCCATTGCGGACGCGTGGTTGGCGGCATCAGCGGCGCGGCTCCGGGGATGCGGTAGCGCCACTCGTATTCCGCCCAGCCCTCGGCGAAGCGCCCGGTGACCAGCAGCGCCTGCGCCAGCTTCATATGCGCCTGCGGCAGATCGGGCTGCAGATCGAGCGCCGCACGGCCGGCGGCGATGCAGGCATCGAATTCCAGCCGCTCGTAATGGATCATGCCCAGGGTGAAGAAGGCGAGCGGGTCGGCCGGGTCCAGCGCCACCGCGCGCCGCGCCGCCGCCAGCGAGTCATCCAGCCGCCCGAGCAGCCGGCAGATTTCCGACAGGTTGCGCCAATGCACCGGCCGCACCGGCCCGGTCGCGATGGTGCGCTCGATCAGCGCCGCCGCCTCCGCCCCGCGCCCCTGGCGCAGCGCGATGAGCCCGCGCATGTGCAGCGCCTCGGCATGCGCGGGGGTGGCCACCAGCACATGGCCGAGCAGCCGGTCGGCCGCGCCGTAGCGCCCCGCCTCGAAATACTCCTGCGCCACGGTGAGGATTTCCGCGAGCGGCACGGCGACGTGGATTGTCTCGCTCAATTCCCCTGGCTTCTCTTGCGGCCCAAGCCTCCGCTTCTAGTGTCCTGCCCCCGAAGTTCGTTGTCCTTCACAACGAACGTAGGGGATAAGCAGGCCACTGAAAACAAAGAGCAAGTGTTTCGAAGCTGGAGTTCGCGCTCTATAGCGAACTTCAGATTCGGGACACTAGACTGGCCGGGCGTTTTTGTGGAGCCGTGCCGGAATGAAGATCTTCATCGCCACGCTGGAGACCGAGACCAACACCTTCTCGCCCATTCCCACCGGCCGTGCCGCCTTCATGGGCGAAACCTTCTCGCGCACCGGCGCCAGCCGCAAGCCGCGCACCGCCGGCAACATCCCCCTGGTGGTGTGGCGCGAGGCGGCGGAGGCGGACGGGCATGCGATCGTCGAGAGCATCTGCGCCGTCGCCGAACCCGCCGGCCCCACCCTGCGCGGCGTGTACGAGGAGCTGCGCGGGATGATCCTGTCCGACCTCCAGGCCGCCATGCCGGTCGATCTCGTGCTGCTCAACATGCACGGCGCGATGGTCGCCGACGGCTATGACGATTGCGAGGGCGACACGCTCGCCCATGTCCGCGCCCTGGTCGGCCCGTCCGTGCCGATCGGCGTGGAGCTCGACCTGCACTGCCATCTCACCGAGGCGATGCGCGCCAACGCCGACATCATCATCGCCTACAAGGAATACCCGCACACCGATATCGGCGATCGCGCCGCCGAGCTGTACACGCTCGGCGTGCGCGCCGCCCTTGGCGAAATCCGCCCGGTGATCGCCTATCGCGAGTGCCGCATGATCTCCGTCTGGCGCACGCCGAACGAGCCGATGCGCGGCTTCGTCGCCCGCATGAAGGCGGCGGAGGGGCATGACGGCATCCTCTCCGTCAGCTTCGGCCACGGTTTCCCCTGGGCCGATGTGGCGGAGGTCGGCGCCAAGATGGTGGTGGTGGCCGATGGCGACCCCGCCCGTGCCCAGGCGCTGGCCGACCAGCTCGGCGGCGAGATCTGGGCCCAGCGCGAGGCCGACGCGCCGCATCACGACACGATCGACGCGGCGATCGATGCCGCCCTCGCGGCACCCACCGGCCCGGTGGTGCTGGCCGACGTCGCCGACAACGCGGGCGGCGGCGCGCCCTCCGACAACACCGCCATCCTGCGCCGGCTGGTCGAACGCGGCGTGCGCGACGCCGCCGTCGGCTGCTTCTGGGACCCGCAAGCCGTCGCCTTCTGCCTGGAAGCCGGCGAAGGCGCCTCGTTCGATCTGCGCATCGGCGGCAAATGCGGCACCGCCTCGGACGCGCCGATCGACCTGCGCGTCACCGTGCGCGCCCTGGCGCCGGCGCATGTCCAGACCGGCCTGTCCGGCGGGGTGGGCGAGTTCGGGCCCAGCGCCTGGGTGAGCGCGGAGGGGATCGACATCGTGCTGGTCAGCCTGCGCGGCCAGGTGTTCCACCCGGACGCCTTCACCGGTCTCGGCTGCACGCTCGCCGACAAGCGGATCGTGGTGGTGAAATCCAGCCAGCATTTCCATGCCGGCTTCGCGCCGATCGCCTCCGCCATACGCTACGTCTCCGCCGGCGGTGCCCTGCTGCCGGAATTCGCGGAGCTGAAGCTGACCAAGCGCACCACCCCCTACTGGCCCCGCGTCGCCGATCCTTTCGCCACCAACGAGAGGGGGCAACCGGCCGCAGCCGTGCTAGACTGACAACGGACGCAGCGGGAGGGTTCGGCGATGGCGGGGATTGCCACGCAGATGATCTATCTGGGCGATGACTCGCTGCGGCGGATCAGCCCTGTGCTCACCAATCTGAAACCGGAATTCGCCAAGCGAATCGCCGCCTTCTTCACCGACGGCAAGGACCACCCCACCTGGGTCAGCGCAGGCATCGAACAGAGCGCCACCTCCACCCACGGCGTTACCGTGCGGGTGGACAACCGCGGGGAGGACCGGGAACTGCGCGGCACCGTCGCCGTGGACGTCCGCGGCACCGCCGGGCCGCAGACCACGATGTCCCTGGTGGCAAGCCTGCGCGGCCCCGCCACGTTCCGCTCGACCGTGATGAAGCAAAGCTTCAAATACGCCCGCCAGGAAACGATGAAGGTCCTGGTCCACGAATTGCGCCACGTCATGGCGAGCTGGAGCTATGGCCTGGTGCCCGGCTCGCGCCGCAACCGGGAATCCCAGCTCTACGCCGCCGCCTACGCCAAGGACGGCTACTTCAACGAGTTCGAACGCGACGCCTTCAAATTCGCCGGTGAATGGATCGAAGCCAACAGCGCCGCCGTGGACGCCGGCAAGTTCGACGACATGCTGCCGATCTCGATGATCCAATCGTTGACGACGTAGCCGGCCTTCACCGCGTTCAGGCCGGCACCTCCGCCCGCAGCAGCGTGCGCAGCGCCGTCTCCGTCTGGTCGAGTTCCGCGCCCATGCCGCTCGCCGCCTGGCGGGCCGTGGGCAGGTCGGTGGCGCGGGCGGCGGCCATGATGGCGCGCATGCGCCGTTCCACCCCGGTCATGCCGTAGCCGCCGGACATGCCGGCCAGCGCGTGGGCGTGTTCCTCGACGGGGCGCGGGTCGCTGCCGCCGAGCGAGTGGCGGAGCTGGACCAGCCGGGCGCGCATGTCCTCCAGGCACTGCACGGCCAGCGTGGCGAACATGCCGTCGGGCAGGTTGCGGCGCAGGTCATCGAGCCTCGCGTGGTCCAGCAGCGGCGCGCGGGGCGAAGCGGCGGGCAGGTTGGACCAGATCGTGGCGGCGAGCGCGTTGGACAGGGCAGCGGGGTGGACGGGCTTGGTCAGCATGTCCGACATGCCCGCGGCGAGGCAGGCGGCGTGGTCGTCGGGCGTGGTGGTGGCGGTCAGCGCCACCATCGGCACCTGGCCGGCGGGGCCGGGCAGGGCGCGGATGGCGCGGGCGGCGTCGTAGCCGCTCATTTCCGGCATCATCAGATCCATCAGCACGAGGTCGTAGGGGAAGCGCTGCACCATCTCGATCGCCTCCCGGCCGGACCCGGCGACGTCCACCCGGTGGCCCTCGCGGCGCATCTGGGTGGCGGTGATCATCTGGTTGACCAGCAGATCCTCGACCAGCAGCACGTTGCCGCGACGGCGGCGAAGGGCGGGTTGAGGGGCCGCGTCGCGGGCGGGCGGGGCGGCCGTTCGGGGCGGCGGGGCGGCGGCGGTGCGATGGGGCAGGGTCACCCAGAACTCGTTGCCGTCGGGCTGGGCGCGGCCGATGCCCAGCCGTCCGTTCATGGCGCGGACCACGCGTTCGCAGATCGCCAGCCCCAACCCCGTGCCGGGCGCGCCGCCGGTCTCGGTGAGGTCGATGCGCACGAAGGGCTGGAACAGCCGTGCCACCTGCTGGTCCGACAGGCGCGGCCCCTGGTCGCGCACCGCGAGGCGCAGCACGGGAATGCGCCCGCCGGTGCCGTCCGACTCCTCCGCCATGCCGGCGAGGATGGTGATGGGGCCGGGCCGGGAAAACTTCACGGCGTTGCCGACCAGGTTGGTCAGTACCTGCCGCACCCGCCCACCATCGCCGATGAGGCGTTCCGGCAGGCCGGGCTCGATCTCCGGGCGCAGGGTCAGGTCGCGCGCGGCGGCGCGGGCGGCGAACAGCCCGACGACCTCGGCGATCATCGGTCGCGCCGCGTACGGACCCTCGCGCAGCGGCAGCTTGCCCGCATCGATGCGCGAGAAGTCGAGGATGTCGTCCACCAGTTCGAGCAGGCCGATGCCGGCCTGATGGGCGGCGGCGATCCGCGCGCGCGCCTCTTGCGGCAGGTCCATGGCCACGAGCATGTCGAGGCTGCCGATCAGCGCGTCGAGCGGCGCGCGCACCTCGTGGCTGACCATGGCGACGAACTGGCCGCGCTGGGCCACCGCCTCCGCGGCGCGGCGGCTGGCCTCGCGGGTGGCCGCCTCGGCGCGCTTGCGGCCGGTGATGTCGGAGTAGAGCGTGACGTAGCCGCCGCCGGGCAGCGCGTTGCGGCGCAGCTCCAGCACCTCGCCATTGGGGCGGGCGCGTTCCACCACGCCCTGTTCGCGCGTTTCGCGCAGATAGGCGAGGCGGCGGCGCACCTCGCTCTCCACGTCCACATGGCCGAACTCGCCGGCCTGGGCCTGGGCGCGGAGCATGTCCTCCATCGGCAGGCCGGCGCGCAGCATGCCGCGCGGCACCCCGGTCAGGCGCGGGAAGCGCTCGTTCCACTGCACCAGGCGCAGCTCCGCGTCCATCATCATCACGCCGTCGGACATGCCGGACAGCGTGGCGTCCAGCCGCTCGGCCCTGGCATCCGCGTCGGCCTTGGCCTGGGCGAGTTCGGCATAGGCGCGCGACAGGGCGAGATGCTCGCGCCGTGCCGCCTCCGCCCGCCGTGCATGGCGCCAGCACGCCACTGCCGCCACGAGTGCCGCGGCGAGGCAGGCGACGCCAATGGGCAGCAGGATGGCGGGGTTCATGGCCAAGGCTAGCAACTCCCCAGGCGGCTCCACAACCAGGGCGCGCACCTTGCCGGGGCGGAACGCAGGTGCGATCTTCCGCGCCCGCACAGGACAGGCGGCCGCGATGGGCGGCCCTTCGGAGATGATGAGGACGGCATGGCCAAGATCAAGGTGAAGACCCCCGTTGTGGAGCTGGACGGGGACGAGATGACGCGGATCATCTGGGGCTTCATCAAGGACAAGCTGATCCTGCCCTATCTCGATATCGACCTGAAATACTACGATCTCGGCATCGAATACCGCGACCAGACCGACGACCAGGTGACGGTGGACGCGGCCAACGCCATCAAGCAGTACGGCGTGGGCGTGAAATGCGCGACCATCACGCCGGACGAGGCGCGGGTGAGCGAATTCAACCTCAAGAAGATGTGGCGCAGCCCGAACGGCACCATCCGCAACATCCTCGACGGCACGATCTTCCGCGAGCCGATCATCTGCTCCAACGTGCCGCGGCTGGTGCCGCACTGGAACCAGCCGATCGTGATCGGCCGCCACGCCTATGGCGACATCTACCGCGCGACGGAGACCAAGATCGCCGGCGCCGGCAAGGTGACGCTGACCTACACCCCGGCCGATGGCAGCCCGGCCCAGGTGATGGACGTGTTCGACTTCAAGGGCCCCGGCGTGGCCATGGGCATGCACAACACCCGCGCCTCGATCGAGGGGTTCGCGCGGGCCAGCCTGAACTACGGGCTGATGCGCAAATATCCGGTGTATCTCTCCACCAAGAACACCATCCTCAAGGCCTATGACGGCATGTTCAAGGACGTGTTCGAGGAGATCTACCAGAGCGAGTTCAAGGCGCGCTTCGACGCGGAGAAGCTGACCTACGAGCACCGGCTGATCGACGACATGGTGGCCTGCGCGCTGAAGTGGAACGGCGGCTATGTCTGGGCCTGCAAGAACTACGACGGCGACGTGGAGAGCGACATCGTCGCCCAGGGCTTCGGCTCGCTGGGGCTGATGACCTCGGTGCTGCTGTCGCCCGACGGCAACACGGTGGAGAGCGAGGCGGCGCACGGCACCGTGACGCGCCACTATCGCGAGCACCAGAAGGGGCGCGAGACCAGCACCAACCCGATCGCCTCGATCTTCGCCTGGACGCGCGGCCTGGCGGCGCGCGGCCGGTTCGACGACACGCCGGATGTGACCGCCTTCGCCGACACGCTGGAGAAGGTGTGCGTGGCGACGGTGGAATCCGGCTTCATGACCAAGGATCTCGCGCTGCTCGTCGGCAAGGACGCGAAGTGGCTGAACACGCAGGACTTCCTGTCCAAGATCGACGAGAACCTGAAGAAGGCGATGGGCTGACCCTTCCCAAGTGCCTGCCTGAAAACGTGTCCTGGCGAGTCAGAGGCGCGCCGCTATGCGCGCCGGCCGGCGTGGGTTTGCGAGCACCGGAGCGGAGCGGGCTCCAGCCCGTGAGCACCGGAGCGCAGCAAACACGCGT
>CAMFLK010000002.1 GCA_945957135.1 uncultured Rhodospirillales bacterium | reverse complement strand
CAGTTGGGCTGCGTCTTTGTGGCAACCCAGGTCGTTGCGTCCATGCTCTTCCCTTCGCGGTATCCGCCGATGGGGGCGCCGTCGCCGGCGCCCCCACCTCACTTCCCTCTGGCGGATCAGGCCTTGTTGTAGATGCGCTTCATGCGCCGCTCGGCCTCTTTCATCGCGTCCTCCGGGGTGGACTGGCCGGAGGCGACGGCGGCGAACATCTGCACCAGAATGTATTCGGCGTTGACCTGCGCCGCCGCGGCGCTGATCGGGCCGCTATAGCCTTCGTAGAACTTCATCTTCTGCGCGTCGCGATAGGGCAGGATCTTCGGGTCGAGATTCCAGCAATCGCTCTTGTCGAAGGCCAGCAGCGGATGCGCCCAGTAGCCCAGGCACTGGGTCAGCCAGGGATCGTACTGCTCCACCTCCATCATGAAGCGCAGGTATTCCTTGCCGGCATTGGGATACTTGCTGTGCTTGAAGATCATCGAGTTCAGCGTGTTCGGCGCTTCCGGCGGCGATTTCGCCAGGCCCTGCGGGATGCGCACGTGATAGGTGTCGTCGGCGATCGCCTTGGTCTTGGGATCGTTCTTCAGCACGAAGTAGATCGAGACGCCGTTCGACGTCATCGAGATTTCCTCGGCGATATACGCCTTGTTGTTCGACGGATCGAGCCAGGACAACGTGCCGGGAATGAAGGTCTTGTAGAGCTCGGCGCCGTATTTCAACGCCGCCAGCGTCTCCTTGCTGTTGATGGCGACCTTGCCGGAATCGTCGATCGCGCGGCCACCATGCGCCCACAGCAGCCAGGTCGCGGTGCCGTTGCCGTCGCCCACGGAATTGCCGAGCGCGAAGCCGATCGGGTGGTTCTTCGCCTTCAGCTTGCGTGCGAGATCGAGGAACTTGTCCAGATCGGCGGGCGGTTCGGAATAGCCCACCTCGTTGACCCAGGACTTGCGATAGACCAGCGCGCCGCCGCCATGGCCCACCGGCAGGGCGATCCACTGGTTGGTACCGTGCTTCTTGCCATAGACCTGCCCGAGGGCGCCCCAGCCGCCATAGCGTTTGCCGAGATAGTCGGCGAGTGCCGTGAGATCGATGATCTTGTCGGAATAGAGATGCGGATCGATCGCCCAGCCCACCACCACGTCAGGGCCCGCGCCGGTACGTGCGGCCACGGCCACCTGGGCGCGGATATCCTCCCAGCTCACGAAATCGACGCGCACGGGCACGCCGGTCGCCTTCGTGAACCGGGCCGTGTTCTCGTTCCACACGGTCTCGTCGGGATCGACGAATTTGGTGGGGCGGATCACCCGCAGCGTCGCGCCCTGCTCGATCGGCTGGTTGGGCTTGGGCACGTCCACCACCGGCACCGCGGCGTGGGCCGGCTGGGCGCCACCGAACACGGCGGCCCCCATGGTGCCCGCGCCGAGCATGCCCGCGCCCAGTCCGAACGTGCCGCGGCGTGTGACATCCGTCATTCCGTCTCTCCCTGTATTCGGCGGTTGTCCCGCCATGTTGAAACGCGTGAATTCCCGACCGGCGTTCAGTTCAGCCGAACCCCCGTCGCCTCGTCGAACACATGGACCAGCCCGGCGTCCGGCGCGATGCGCAAGGTGCCGCCAGGCGGGGTCGAAATGCGTTCGCGGAACGCGCCGATCACCTGCGAATCGCCCAGGCGCAGATAGGCCTGGGTTTCCGAGCCGGTCGGTTCCAGTACCACCACCTGTGCCTCGGCACCCCCCTCATCCAGCCGCAGGTGCTCCGGCCTGATGCCATAGATCACCCGCGTTCCGTCCGCCCGGGTGAAGCCGGGCGGCAGGGGCAGCGTAACCGCGCCGGTGCGGAAGACTCCGCCGGCGATCTCACCCTTGAGAAAGTTCATCGCCGGCGAGCCGATGAATCCGGCCACGAACAGATTGTTCGGCCGGTCATACAGTTCGAGGGGCGCGCCGATCTGCTCGATATTGCCGCCGTTCATCACCACGATCTTGTCGGCCATCGTCATGGCCTCGATCTGGTCGTGAGTGACATAGACGGTGGTGGTGCCCAGGCGTTGATGCAGTTCCTTGATCTCCGCGCGCATCTGCACGCGGAGCTTGGCGTCGAGGTTGGACAGCGGCTCGTCGAACAGGAACACCTGCGGGTCGCGCACGATGGCCCGGCCCATCGCCACGCGCTGGCGCTGGCCGCCGGAGAGCTGGCGGGGATAGCGATCGAGATAGGGGGCGAGGCCGAGGATGTCCGCCGCGCGGCCTACCTTCTGCTCCACCACCGCCTTCGGGGCCTTGGCCAGGTTGAGCGAGAAGGCCATGTTGTCGCGCACGGTCATATGCGGGTAGAGCGCGTAATTCTGGAACACCATGGCGATGTCGCGCTCTTTCGGCGCAACGTTGTTCACCACGCGGCCAGCGATGGCGATCTCACCGCGGCTGATGTTCTCCAGCCCCGCGATCATGCGCAGCAGGGTGGATTTGCCGCAGCCGGATGGTCCCACGAGGATGACGAATTCGCCGTCGGCGACCTCGATATCGACGCCGTGCAGGATTTCGGTGCTCCCGAACGCCTTGCGCACTGCACGGATTGACACTGTCGCCATGCCGCCTTGCTGCCTCCCTGATCTGTCGCTGGCAGTACTCCCAGCTTATCGTTGGGTGCAGGATAGGCAGGCTCAGCGGGTTTTGCCAACCGGCCAATCCGGCACCCGGGACGTTTCTCACCAAGGATTTATGGCGTGGCAATCCGTTACGAAACGCCAGCTGTGGCCGCATCCACCGCGTCGCCCAGCCGGGTGACGATGGCGTCGAGATCGGCTTGCGAGGCGATGTAAGGGGGCGAGACGATCACATGGTCGCCCTGCGCACCGTCGATGGTGCCGCCCATCGGGTAGATGGCGAGGCCACGAGCGAAGGCTTCCTGCTTCACCCGCTCGTTCATCTTCAGCGACGGGTCGAACACCGCTTTGCTTGCACGGTCCTGCACCAGTTCGATCGCCTGGAACAGGCCGCGGCCGCGGATGTCGCCCACATGGCGGTGATTGCCCAGCCGCTCCGTCAGCCCAGCGGCGAGCACGTCACCCATCGCGGCGACATGCGGCACCAGCCCGTCCGCCCGGATGATCTTCTGCACCGCAAGCGCGGCGGCGCAGGCCACGGGATGGGCCTGGTAGGTATGGCCATGCATGAAGCTGCCGCTGCCGGCACGGAAGGCGTCGATGATGCGGCCATGGATCAGGATGCCGCCGATCGGCTGGTAACCGCCGCCCAACCCCTTGGCAATGATCTGGATGTCCGGCGACACGCCTTCCTGCTCCCAGGCGTGCAGCGTGCCGGTGCGGCCCATGCCGCACATCACCTCGTCCAGGATCAGCAGCGCGCCATGGCGATCGCAGATGCGGCGCACTTCCTGGAAATAGCCAGCAGGAGCCGCGACACAGCCGGTGGTGGCGCCGACCACCGGCTCGGCGCAGAACGCCGCCACGGTGTCCGGGCCCAGGCGCTGGAATTCGGCCTCCAGCTCGGCGGCCAGGCGGGCGACATATTGCGCGTCGCTCTCGTCGTCACGGCGGAAGCGGTAGGCGAAGGCCGGGCTGACATGGCTGAACGCCTCGGACAGCAGGGGCGCGTAGGGCTTGCGCCGCATCATGTTGCCGCCGGCCGAAAGCGCCCCCAGCGTATTGCCATGATAGCTCTGCCGCCGCGCGATGAAGCGGCTGCGCCGGGGTTGCCCGGCTTCCAGGAAATACTGGCGCGCCAGCTTCACCGCCGCTTCCATGCCTTCGGAGCCGGAGGAGACAAAATAGGCATGGGTCAGCCCGCCCGGCGCGTCGGCCAGCAGGAAGTCGGCCAGCTCTTCCGCCGGCTCGTTGCTGAACAGGGCGGTGTGGACATAGGCGACGCGGGCGAGCTGGTCGGCGATCGCCGCATTGACCCGCGCGTCGCCATGGCCGAGGCAGGCCACCGCCGCGCCGCCAGAACCGTCGATGATCTGCCGCCCCGCCGCGTCGCGCAGGTAAATGCCGGACCCGCCCACAGCCAGCGGCGGGTCGGCGAAGACCGTGCGATGCAGCAGGCGGCTCATGGCGGTGCTCCTGGAGAACGATGCAAAGAAAGTCGGGGGCAAAAGCGTCGCAGAGTCGTGGTTCGCGTGCAACGCACGGCCATGTTGCGCTGCGGGCGAACCGTTCTTGACACCCGGGCAACCCGACGGTAACCAGCCCACGCCTTCCGGCAGGGCGACTTGCCGGGGAGGGAACGCATGGACGATGACAAGGGCGGCGCCGGCTCGTTCGAGCAACGATTGGCCGCCGCCCGCGCGAAGCAGGGGCTCGACACCCGACCGGACACCACGGGGCAACCCGGTGCCGGACCGCTGCAGGGCAATGCCCTCGGCGTGGGGGTGCGGGTCGGCGTGGAGCTCGTCTCGGCGCTGGCGGTGGCCGTGGCCATCGGCTGGTGGTTGGACCGATGGCTTCACACCAGCCCGCTGATGCTGGTCGTCTTCGTGTTCCTGGGGGGTGCGGCAGGGGTTGCGAATCTGTGGCGGCTGATGGGCCCCCGCGCGACACGCCGCTGACGGACTGAGTTCGCTTTGGAACGCCGCGATCCCCGCGGTCTGACCTGAAGGACGAGACGGTGGCGGCCGAAGCACATACGATCGACGCGCTGGGACAGTTCAAGCTTGCCCCCGCCCTGGGCGGCATCGGCGGCTCGGTCAACTTCACCAATTCCAACCTGATGATGCTGGTTGCCGGCCTGCTGGTGCTGGCGCTGCTCTATTATGGCGCCCGTCCCCGCGCAGTGGTGCCGGGGCGACTGCAGGCACTGGCCGAGCTGTGCTACGACGGCATCTACAATATGTGCATCGAGACGATCGGGGACGAGGGCAAGCGCTTCTTCCCGTTCATCTTCACCCTTTTCTTCTTCGTGTTGATGGGCAACCTGCTCGGCCTGCTGCCGTTCAGCTTCACCTTCACCAGCCACATATCCGTCACTTTCGCGCTGGCGGCCCTGGTGATCGTGCTGGTCACCGTGGTGGCGCTCCGCATCCACGGCATGCATTTCTTCAGCTACTTCTTCCCCGCCGGCGCGCCGAAGCTTCTGGCCCCGCTGATCATTCCGGTGGAGATCATCTCTTACCTCTCCCGCCCGGTCAGCCTCAGCATCCGTCTGTTCGCCAACATGGTGGCCGGGCACGTGATGTTCGAAGTGTTCGCCTCCTTCGTGGTGATGATGGCCGCCGCCGGCGCCGTCGGCACGGTGGCGGCAATCTTCCCGATGGCGCTGAACGTGGCGCTGGTCGGGTTCGAACTGCTGGTGGCGTTCCTGCAGGCTTATGTGTTCGCCATCCTCACCTGCATCTATCTCCACGACGCGGTGCATCTGCACTGACGCCCCCTCTGCCTCCGCAGAACCCACCCGGAAACCCACAGAAGGACTGATCCCATGGAAGTCGCCGCAGCGAAGGCTCTCGGAGCCGGCATTGCCGTGATCGCTCTTGCCGGCGTCGGCATCGGCATCGGCAACATCTTCTCCTCGCTGGTCTCCAGCGTGGCCCGCAACCCGTCGGCACGCGACCAGGTGTTCGGCCTGGGCATTCTCGGCTTCGCCCTGACGGAAGCGGTGGCGCTGTTCGCCCTGCTGATCGCGTTCCTCATCCTGTTCACCTGAGACGAAAGGGCGCGCGCATGCGTCCGATGGCCCCTCGTCCGAGGATGTGGTTGCGGCGGCCGGCATTCCTGTCGGCCACCGCGCTGGTCGGCAGCCTGATGCCGGCGGCCGCCTTCGCCGCCGAGGCGAAGGAGGGCATGCCGCAGCTCGACGTGCATCACCCGCTGTTCGTCAGCCATATCGTGTGGCTGGTGATCATCTTCGCGGTGCTCTACCGGCTGCTGTCGAGCTGGGCACTGCCGAAGGTGGGCGAGGTGCTGGAAATGCGGGCTGCTCGCATCGCCGAGGACCTCGACGCCGCCCGCGAAGCCAAGACCGAGGCTGACGGCGCGGTGGCCGAGCTGACCCAGGCGACGCGTGAGGCGCAAGCCTCGGCCCAGGCCGAGATCGGCGCGGCCGTATCCGCTGCCAAGGCCGAGGCGGCCAGCCAGTCCGCAGTGCTCAACGCAAGGCTGGACGCGCAGATCGCCGAGGCGGACAGCCGCATCGCCGCCGCCCGGTCCGCCGCGCTTGGCGCGCTGCGCCAGGTGGCCACGGACACGGCGGCGACCGTCGTCACCCGCCTGACCGGGTCCGAGCCGGACAGCTTCACCGTGGACAACGCGGTGGGCGCCGCGCTGGCCGCGCGCGGCCACGCATAGAGGAGCGCGCCATGCACCACGAGGAAAGCCTGCTCGCCGATCCGCGCTTCTGGGTTGGCGTCGCCTTCATCCTGTTCTTCGTGATCTTTGGCGCGAAGGTCTGGAAGGCGCTGGCCGCGATGCTCGACAAGCGGGCCGACTCGGTGCGTGCCACGCTGGCCGACGCCCAGCGCCTGCGCACCGAGGCCGAGGCCATGCTGCGCGACGCCACGGTGCGCCGTGCCGCGGCGCTTGCCGATGCCAAGGCGTTGCTGGAAGGCGCGCAGGCGGAAGCGTCGCGCCTGGCCGCCGCCGCGGCGGCGGAAGCCGAAGCGTCCGCCAAACGGCGTGAGCGCATGGCGCTGGATCGCATCGCCGCTGCTGAGAAAGCCGCGGTGGACGATGTGCGCAACACCGCCGCCGAGGTGGCTGCCACCGCCGCCCAGCAGGTGATCCGCGATACGCTGTCGCCGGAAGCTGATGGAGCGCTGGTCGATCGCGCCATCTCCGGCCTGCCGGCCGCGCTCGAGAGCCGCCGCGCCGCCTGAGCCGCGGCGCGCCGCTCAGGCGGAAGCGGCGGCGCGGGCCTCATATTTCTCCAGATACCACGCGGCCGGTTCACGTTCGGCTGCGTCGTACCACGCGGTGACGAGCGGATGGGCCCGCACGGCGGCGCAATAGGCCGCCGCCTCCGGCGACAGGGGCGGTTGGTAAGTCAGCAGGCGAGCCACCACCGGCGCATACATCGCATCCGCATTGCCGAAGTTGGCGCCGAACAGGAAGGGGCCGCCTGCGCCGAAACGGGCGCGCGTCTCCCGCCACAGCGCATCGATCCGTGCGACATCGGCCAGCGCGCCCTCGGTGGCGCCGGCGCCGGCAGCGTCGCGGAACAGGCTCATCGGCATGGCCATGCGCAGCTCACGGAATCCGGCATGCATCTCCGCGGCGATCGCCCTGGCATGGGCGCGCGCGGCCCGGTCGGCCGGCCACAGGCCGGGCGCGAACTCCGCGCAGTATTCGCAGATGGCGAGGCTCTCCCAGATGCGTGCCCCGGCATGATCCAGATAGGGAACCGTGCCGCCGGGGCTCACCGCCTTCACCGCCGGTGTGCTGCCACCGGCCAGCGGTATCACCACCTCCTCCACATCCAACCCAGCGAGGCGCACCGGCAGCCAGCCGCGCAGCGACCACGAGGAGTAGCGGCGGGTGCCGATATAGAGCGTGCCTTCGGCCATGCGAGTTCTCCTATTTCGTCGCCATCTTTCCACTCCCGGCCCTTGCCCGGAAGCGGCCGCGGCGCGAGGGTGCCGCGTCAGGAGTGCCCCATGAACGAAATCACCCCGCCTCCCCCCTTGGCGCCCAACGATCTCTCTGCCTTCTGGATGCCATTCTCGGCCAATCGCGCCTACAAATCCGCCCCGCGCATGCTCGCGCGCGCCGAGGGCATGTCCTATTTCACGCCGGACGGGCGTGAGGTTATCGACGGCACCGCCGGGCTGTGGTGCGTGAATGCCGGGCATGGGCGGCGCGAGATCACCGAAGCGATCCAACGCCAAGCCGCGGTGATGGATTTCGCTCCGACTTTCAACATGGGCCACCCCATCGCCTTCCAGGCCGCCGCCAAGGTGGCGGACATGACGCCGGACGGGCTGGACCATGTCTTCTTCACCAATTCCGGCTCCGAAGCCGCGGACACCGCGCTGAAGGTCGCGCTGGCCTATCAGCGCGCGCGCGGCCAGACGCAGCGTGTGCGGCTGATCGGGCGGGAGCGCGGCTATCACGGCGTTGGCTTCGGCGGCATGTCGGTGGGCGGCATTGGCGCCAATCGCCGCCAGTTCGGCACGCTGCTGCCGCATGTGGACCATCTGCCGCACACCCATGCGCCGGAGCGCAACGCCTTCAGCCGCGGCCTGCCGGAACACGGCGCGCATTTCGCCGACGCGCTGGAGAATCTGGTGGCTCTGCACGGCGACACCATCGCCGCCGTGATGGTGGAACCGCTCGCCGGCTCCACCGGCGTGCTGATTCCACCCAAGGGCTATCTCGCCCGCTTGCGCGAGCTATGCGACAAGCACGGCATCCTGTTGATCTTCGATGAGGTGATTACCGGCTTTGGCCGGCTCGGCACACCGTTCGGCGCCGAGCGGCTAGGGGTGATCCCGGATATGCTCACCATGGCCAAGGGCCTGACCAACGCTGCGGTACCCATGGGCGCCGTGGCCGTCAGCGACGCCATCTTCACCACCATCGTGGAAGGCGCGCCGGCCGGAATCGAGTTCTTCCACGGCTACACCTATTCCGGCCATCCGCTGGCCGCCGCCGCCGCCATCGCCTCCGTCGATCTGCATCGCAGCGAGGACCTGCCTGGCCGCGCCCGCGCGCTGGAGGACTACTTCGCCGATGCAGCCCACAGCCTGAAATCGGCGCCCAACGTGGTGGATATCCGCAATTTCGGTCTGGTCGCGGGCATCGAACTGCAGCCGCGACGGGGCAAGCCCACCGAGCGCGCGATGCGCATCTTCCATCGCTGCTTCGATGCCGGCGTGCTGATTCGCACCACCGCCGACATCATCGCCCTGTCCCCGCCGCTGATCGCCGAGCGGCATCATGTGGACCGCATCTTCGGCACCATCGCCGAGGCAATCAGGGCGGAGGCAGCGTGACCCTGCTCACGGCGGCAGGATGATCGGCACCAGCAGCACGCTGACGACCATCACCACGAGGCTGAACGGCACGCCGATGCGCACGAAGTCGCCGAAGCGGTAATTGCCGGGCCCGACCACCAGCGTGTTCACCGGCGAGGAGACCGGTGTCATGAAGGCGGTGGAGGCGGCCAGGGCCACTGTCATGGCGAAAGGGTAGGGGGACAGGCCGAGGTCCTTGGCGATGGCCAGGGCCACTGGCGCCATCAGCACCGCCGTGGCGGTGTTGGAGATGAACAGACCCAGCCCCGCGGTCACCGCGAACAGGGCGGTCAGCACCACGCGCACGCCGGCGCCGCTGGTCAACGCGAGCAGACCGTTCGCCGCCAAATCGATGCCCCCGGTGCGCTCCAGCGCGAGGGAGAAGGGCAGCATGCCCACGATCAACACGAGGCTCTGCCAGGAGATCGAGCGGTAGGCGTTGGGCAGGTCGATGCAGCCAAGCGCCCCCATCAGCAGGCAGCCGATCAGGGCGGCGTGCACGTTGGCGACCACGCCGGTCACCATCAGGACCACCACCAGCAGCAGGCAGGCAATGGCCTGCGGCCCCTTGCCGGAGGCGGGCAGCACGTCGGCCAGTTCGGCAGGCAGGTTGAGAATCAGCAGATCGTCGCTTTCGCCCTGTAGCCGGCGGATGTCGCGCCACGTGCCCACCACCAGCAGCGTGTCGCCCACCGCCAGCTTCTCGGCCTGAAGTTCGCTTTCCAGCGTCTGCCCGCCGCGTCTCAGCCCCACCACGGTCATGCCGTGGTTGGTGCGGAAGCGCGATTCGATCACCGTATGACCGACCAGCGCGGATGCAGGCGGCACCATCAGCTCCGCCATGCCGATTTCCTGGGAGCGGTCGATGAAATACGCGCCGCTCGGCCGCACCATTTCCACGCCATACTGGGTGATGAGCGTTGCTTCGTCCACCGGCGCGAACAGATCGAGCAGCAGCACGTCGCCGGCGCGCAGCTCGGTGCGTGGCAGCGGGTGGATGATCTCCGGCCCGAAATGCCGTCCGGGCCGCTCGATGGCCAGGATGTTCACCTTGGCCTGGCTGCGCAGCCGCAACTCGCCCACCCGGCGCCCGGCCAGGGGCGAGTTCGGCAGCAGCCGCACTCGCCGCTCGCGCCGGGCGAGTCCGTAACGGTCGATCCACCGCGTCAGGCTGGGCCGATCCGCCGGCTGGGTCCCCACCGCCTCGCGATCGGCCAGCCAACTTCGGGCGAACAACATGTAGAGAATACCCAGCACCAGTACCGGCAGGCCGAAGGGCGTGAAGCTGAAGAAGGCGAAACCCGACAGGCCGTGGCGCACCATTTCCGCGTTCACCACCAGGTTCGGCGCGGTCGCCACCAAAGTGAGCATGCCACTGATCAGCGCGGCCATGCTGAGCGGCATCATCAGCCGGCTCGGCGGAATCCCGCTGTTGCGCGCGATGCGCAGAACGATGGGGATGAAGATCGCCACCACCCCGGTGGAGCTCATCACCGAGCCGAGTCCGGCCACCACCAGCATCAGAAGCACCAGTAGCCGCGTCTCGCTGCTTCCGGCCTTCGCCACCAGCCAGTCGCCCAGACCCTGAGCCACGCCGGTGCGCACCAGCCCTTCGCCCACCACGAACAGGGCGGCGATCAGCACCACGTTGCTGTCACTGAATCCGGCCAGCGCCTCGCCCATGCTGACCACGCCCGTGAACGGCAGCAGCACCATCACGATGATGGCTACCGCGTCCATGCGCGGGCGGTTCAGCGCGAACATGACGACGGCCGCCACCAGCAGGCCGAGCACCATGGCGAGCTGCGCAGTCATGGCGCCGGGTTCCGCCTGGGCCGGTGCGGGTGGGGTTTCACATGTGTCTCCTCCAGCGGCGGGGCAAGATAAATCAGCGAAAACGCCGCTGCCAGCACGCGGACTTGTCGCTGCGTCCCAACTTGCGCCGAGCGCTTGCAGCCCTGCCGGCCAGTTTGTATGGCTTCGCCATGAGCAACGACCGGGCGATGCGGCGCGCTTTGGTGATTCGCACGGCGTTCCTGTTCGTCCTGTGGCTGGCGCTGGCCGGCGTGGATCCGATGGGGGCGGCTGTGGGATTGCTGGCCGCCGGGCTCGCCGCCCGCGCCAGTCTGCGCTTGCGACCGCCTGACCATTGGCGGGTGCGCCCGGCGGCGCTGGGGCGTTTGGCCGTCGCTTTTCTGTACCAATCCGTGGTGGCCGGCATCGACGTGGCGGTGCGGGCGATGGGACCGAACCCAAGGCTTCGGCCTGGCATCGTCGCTTGCACACTACGCACCCCCCCGGGCACTGCGCGCAATCTGTTCTGCGCCATGAGCAGCCTGCTACCCGGCACGGTGCCGACGGGATTCGACGCGCAGGGCCGGCTGCTGGTGCATTGCCTGGACACCAATCAGCCCGTGGCCGCGGACATGGCGCGGGAGGAGGCGCTGCTGGCCAAGGCGCTGTTCGTCGATGCCTGAGTTCCTGTTCGCCGCTGCGTTGTTCGTGCTGCTGATGGTGGCGGTGGGGCTGCTGCGCATCCTGCGCGGTCCCACCCCGGCTGACCGGATGATGGCGGCGCAGCTGCTGGGCACGGGCGGGATCGCCGTGCTGCTTCTACTCGCGGCGGCCACCGGCGAATGGACGATGGCCGACATGGGCATCTTCCTCGCCCTGCTCGCCGCCTTCGCCGCGGTGGCGCTGATGGCCGGGGCCGACCGCTCATGACGCTCCTGCGCGACCTTTTCTCCATCGTGGCGATCTGTGCCGGGGGGTTCTTCTTCCTGGCCGGAACGGTGGGGCTGCTGCGCTTCCCGGACATGCTGACCCGCCTGCACGCCTTGACCAAGGCCGACAATCTCGGCCTGGGCCTGATCGTGCTGGGGCTGCTGCCGCGCGTTGGCTCTGTGCTGGGCGGCGTGAAGCTGGTGGCGGTGTGGGCACTGGCGCTGCTCGCCTCCGCCTGCGTCAGCCAGGTTGCCGCCCGCATGGGCCGGCTGCGGGACGAGCCGTGAGCTTGGGGCTCGACCTGCTGTTGGCCGCGCTGATGCTGGGCTTGGCCGGCTGGACCGTGCTGGGCCGCGACATGTTCGCCGCGATCGCCGCCTTCATCGCCTACGGGCTGTTGCTGGGCATCGTCTGGGTAAGGGTGGGCGCCCTCGATGTGGCTCTCACCGAGGCGGCGGTGGGCGGCGGCGTGACCGGCGGGCTGCTGATCGCGGCCTGGGCCCGGCTGCGCGCGACCGCCATGGTGGAACGCAAGGCGGGCGCGGGGCTGGCGGTGCTCGCGGCGCTGGCGAGCCTCGGGGTGGCGGTGCTGCTCGCGGCGGTGGTGCTGCACCTGCCCCAACCCGCCCCCACGCTGGTGCCGGAGGCCATGGCCAACCTCGCTCCCACCGGCCTCGGCAATCCGGTCTCGGCCACGCTGATGGCCTGGCGGGCGCTGGACACGCTTCTGGAGAAACTGGTGCTGTTGCTGGCCCTGTTGGGCATCTGGTCGGTGGCGCCGGACGCTGCCTGGGGCGCGCGCCCCGCGGCATCCGTGGACCGCGATGGTGCGCTCACCTTCCTCGCCCAGTTCCTACCGCCGGTCGGGGTGGTGGTGGGCATCTACACGGTGTGGACCAGCGCGGACGCGCCGGGTGGAGCTTTCCAGGGCGGCACGATCCTGGCCGCGATGTGGCTGCTGGCGGTGCGCGCGGGGCTCGCCGACCTGCCACGGGTGGCCAGCCGCTGGCTGCGCCTGGCCCTGGTCGCAGGGCCGGCGGTGTTCCTGGCGGTGGGGCTGGCAGGGTTTGTGCTGGCGGGGCATTTCCTCGCCTATCCGGAGGCCGTCGCCAAGCCTTTGATCGTGCTGATCGAGGCGCCGATGATCCTGTCGATCGGCGTCTCCCTGGCGCTGATGGTCGCAGGGCCGCCCGTCCCGAAGGGGGATGCATGAGCGCCGACCTGTACGGCCTGTGCGGCGCGGCGCTGGTGGGCATCGGCCTCTATGGGCTGATCGTCCAGCCTCATCCGCTGCGCAAAATCCTCGCATTCAACATCCTCGGCGGGGGCGTATTCCTGCTGTTCGGCGTGTTCGCCCGACGCGGTGCTGCCCTGTCCCTGCCTGGTGATCCCGTGCCGCAGGCCCTGCTCATCACCGGGCTGGTGGTCTCCTTCGCCGCCACCGCCCTGGCCGTTGCCCTGCTGCTGCGGTTGGCGGCCGAAACCGGGCGCGCGCGCCTCGACGACGAATGACCGAGTTGCTGTCCAATACGCCGGGTGGAACTCTACTGGTCTTCGCCCTGGTGGTTCCGGCTGCCGGGCTGATGCTGGCGTTCCTGGCCGGCGGCCGCGCCGCCATGCGCGTCGCCTTCGCGGTCGTGGCTGTCCAGCTTGGCCTCAGCATCGCCATCGCCCGGGCGGTGTGGGACAGCGGAGCGGCGCTGATCTACCTGGCCGGTGGATGGCGCCCACCGCTGGGCATCGCGCTTCGCGCGGACGGCATCTCCGCAGCGATGATGGTGATGACCGCCATCGTGCTCGCGGCTGTCGCGCTCTACGCCCGGACGAATTTCAGTGCGGCGACGGAGCGGCGGGCCGACCTTACCTTCTGGTGCCTGCTCATCGCGCTGTCCGGCGCGATGAACGCGGTGTTCCTGGGCAACGACCTGTTCAACCTGTACGTCGCGCTGGAATTGCTGACCTTCGTCGCCGTGCCGCTGGTCTGCCTTGATGGAAAGCCCGCGACGCTGCAGGCGGCACTGCGCTACCTGCTGTTCGCACTGATCGGCTCGGTCCTCTATTTGCTCGGCGTCGCACTGTTCTACGGCGCCTATGCCGCGCTCGACATCACGCTGCTGCGCGGGCGCATCCACGGCGAGCCCGCTGCCTATCTCGCCGTGGCGCTGATGACGGCCGGATTGCTGGCGAAAACCGCGCTGTTCCCACTGCATCTGTGGTTGCCGCCCGCCCATGCCGACGCGCCGCCGGCGGCCAGTGCGGTGCTGTCAGCCCTGGTGGTGAAGGCCAAGTTTTTTCTGATCCTGCGCCTGTGGTTCGCGCTGATGCCGACGCTGGCTGAGGGGCCGGGCGCGGACCTGCTGGGCGCGCTGGGGGCTGGAGCGATCCTGTTCGGCAGCGCGCTGGCCCTGCGCCAAGCGCGGCTGAAGCTGCTGATCGCCTATTCGACCCTTGCCCAGCTCGGCTACCTGTTCCTGATGATCCCGCTCGCCACCGGCCCCGTCAATTGGCTGTTCTGGAGCGCGGGGGCCTGGACGGGTGGAATGTTCCAGGCGATCGCCCACGGTTTCGCCAAGGCGGCGATGTTCCTCGCGGCCGGGCTGATGGCCGAGGTGGCCGGACACGACCGTATCGCCGGCCTCGCTGGTATCGGCCGGGCGCTGCCGGTAGCCACTCTCGGTTTTGCCCTCGGCGGCCTGTCCCTGCTCGGTGTGCCGCCCAGCGGCGGATTCCTGGCGAAATGGCTGCTTCTCACCGCTTCGATCGCCGAGGGGCAGTGGTGGTGGGCGGTGGTGATGCTGATCGGCGGCGCGATGGCCGGCGGCTACATCTTCCGTGTATTGGCCAACACCTTGGCTGACAGCCCGGCCCCCCTGCCCGTGGCGCCGCGTGGGCGGCAATATGTGGTGCTAGCGCTCGCGCTGTGTTCGCTGGCGCTCGGCCTGCTGCCGGCCGGTCCCTCCGCGCTGCTGCAGATCGGGCGGGTGGGCCCATGATCGCCTTGGCGCTCGCCACTCCGCTGGTCATGCTGCTGGCCTGTTTGTGGGACAGGGCGCAGCGTGTGATGCCCCGGCTGCTCGCCCTCGCCCCGCTGCCTGCCCTGGCCGCGGCTTTGCTGTCGGCTCCGCCGCTGGTGATCGATCAGCCGCTGGTGCACATCGTGCTGGAATTCGATCGCACCGGCGCGATGCTGACCGGCGCTGCCGCCCTGCTGTGGTGCGCGGGAGGCGCGGCGGCCACGGTGCGGCTGCGCGGCGATCTGCATCCCGTCCGCTTCACCATGTTCTGGCTGCTCACCCAGGCCGGATCGCTCGCCGTGTTCATGGCCGCCGACCTCGCGGGCTTTTTTGTGGCCTATACCGTGGTCAGCCTCGCTGCCTACGGGCTGGTGCTGCACGACCAGACGCCGCGCGCCACCCGGGCCGCCGGCATCTACGCGGTGTTCGCCGTGCTGGGCGAGGGGCTGGTGCTGCTGGGCTTCGTCATGCTCGCCGCCGCCGCGCCGGGGCAGCGTCTGCTGATCCGCGACGCGCTCGCCGCGCTGCCGCCTACCGGCTACGGGGCGGCCACGCTGGCCGCGCTGATCGGGGGTTTCGGACTCAAGATGGGCCTGGTGCCCGGCCATGTCTGGATGCCGCCCACCTACCGGGCCGCACCCGCCCCGGCCGCCGCCGTGCTCAGCGGTGCGGCGGTGAAGGCCGGGGTGATCGGGCTGATCCGCTTCCTGCCGCTGGACGCCCCCTGGCCCCAGGCCGGCACAATCCTCGCCGCGTTGGGCTTCGCGAGTGCCTTTTTCGGTGTGGCCATGGGCATCACCCGCTCCCATCCCAAGACCGTATTGGCCTTTTCCAGCATCAGCCAGATGGGGGTGATCGCCGCCCTCGCCGGCACGGCGCTGATGGCCGGGCATGGCGCGGGGCAGGACGGGTTCACCATCGGCTTCTACGCCATGCACCATCTGCTGGCGAAGGGCGCGCTGTTCCTCGCGGTCGCCGTCGCGCTGACCCAGCGTGACGGGCGCATGGTCCCGCTGCTGCTGCCGGCTTGTCTGGTGGCGCTGGGCATGGGCGGCTTGCCGCTGACCGGCGGCGCCGTCGCCAAGCTCGCCACCAAGGACCTGTTCGGCACCGGCCTGCCCGCCACCCTGTCCGCGCTGTCGGCGGCCGGCACCACGCTGCTAATGCTGCACTTCCTACGCCGCCTGGCCCATCTGCTGCCGCGCGGCGACTCCCGCATCGCTCCCCTGGCCACGCGTCTCGCCTGGTGGACCATCGCCGCGGCGGCTCTCGTTCTGCCTTGGATGCTCTACCCCGGCGCCTTCGCTGGGCTGCTCACCGCTGAGGCGATCTGGTCCTCGCTCTGGCCCGTGCTGCTGGGCGGCGTCCTCGCCGCCCTGCTGTTCCGGCTGGCTCCCCTGCGCGACCTGCCGGAAGACACCGAGCTCATCCTCGCGGAGGCGACGATCGGCCGGCCCGGCGTCTGGAACTGGCTCGATCGGCTGGACCATGTCCTGCGGCGCTGGTCCGCCGCCGGCCTCGCCCTCGTCGTCGTGGCCCTCGCGTTGGCGGCGCTGCTGATGGCGTGACCGGCTACACCCGCATGGGCATGAGCACGTACAGCGCGCTGGGGTCCGCGGCGTCGCGCACCACGGTGGGCGCAGCGCCATCAGCGAAGCGGAACTCCACCTGGTCGCTGATCTGGTCGGTGATGTCGTTGAGGTAGCGGGCCTGGAAGCCGATCTCCAGCGGGCCGGCATCATAGGCCACGCGCTCGCCATCCAGTTCCTCGCTGGCAGTGCCCTGGTCGGGGCTGGCGGCGGACAGCACCAGCAGGTCGCGGGCCAGGGACATCTTCACCGGGCGCGAACGCTCCGACGAGATGGCGGCGACGCGGCCGACGGCGTCGGAGAAGTCGCGCTTGCCCACCCGCAGCACCTTGTCGTTATCGCGAGGGATGACGCGCTCGTATTCCGGGAAGGTGCCGTCGATCAGCTTGCTGGTGAGGGTGATCGTGCCGACACGGAACTGGATGCGGGTGTCGGACAGGGCGATGTCGATATCGCCGCTCACATCCTCCAGCAACTTGCGCAGTTCGGCGACGGTCTTGCGTGGCACGATGACGCCGGGCATGGAGGCGGCACCCTCGGGCAGCGGCTCCTCCACGCGGGCCAGGCGGTGACCATCGGTCGCTACGGCACGCAGCACTTTGGCGCCCTCACCTTCGGTGGCGTGGATGTAGATGCCATTGAGGTAGTAGCGGGTTTCCTCGGTGCTGATGGCGAAGCGGGTGCGGTCGATCAGCGCGCGCAGCGTTTGGGCGGACAGGGCGAATTTATGGGGCAGGGTGCCTGCGGTCATCGAGGGGAAGTCGTCGGTGGGCAGCACTACCAAGCTGGTGGCATAGCGGCCGGCGCGCAACGCCAACTGCGCGGCGCCGCCGGGGCATTCCAGCTCCACCTCAGCCCCGTCCGGCAGCTTGCGGACGATTTCATACAGCGTGGCGGCCGGTGCGGTGCAGGCGCCGTTCTGGCTGGAGGTGGCGGCGATGTCCTCGACGATGGCGATTTCCATGTCGGTGGCGGTGAGGGTCAGCTTGCCCTCGCGCACCGCGATCATGACGTTGGCGAGGATGGGGATGGTGTTGCGCCGTTCCACCACGCTCTGGACGTGCGCCAGCGCCTTCAGCAACGTCGCGCGGTCCACCTTGAACTTCATGGCATCATCCTGTCGGTCAAGCTCGTTCACGGGCCGGCCGCACGCGTCGTCACGCCGCCGAATCGGCCTTCCACTGTAGCAACCGCTTCAGCGGCCGGAAAGCGGGGGGTCGCCGATGCGCCGGCCCACCCAGCCCGGCTTGGGCAGGGCGGCGTGGGCCGCAAGGGCGGCTTCCAGGCAGATGCGGACCGGCTCGGGCCAGGGTGCGACGCGCCGGCAGGTCAGATCGACATGGAGATAGAGCAACTCCTGCGTGGCCGCCCGGGCCCCGTCGGTGAGGCGGAACATTTCGTGGGCGAGGTGCAGGCGCTTGGCGTCGGCGGCCAGAACCAACGTTTTGACCAGTACCCGCTCACCCAGCCGCAGTTCCTGAACATAAGTGTTGTGAGTCTCGGCGGCGAAGGTGCCACAGCCGGTCGCGTCTCGGTAACCAGGACCCATGCCGCAAGCGGCGTAGAGCGCATCCGTCGCGAAGTCGAACATCACCGTGTAGTAGGCGAGGTTCATGTGGTCGTTGCTGTCGATCCACTCGGGCCGCACCTCACCCGTGTATTCGGCGAACGGGGCCGGGAACGTCACTGGCAGCCGTCGGTGCCGAACAGGGCGGCGACGCCGCAGGCCGATGTGAGCATTCCTCTGCCCTGATGGGCGACGCCTGGCACCTCGTGCAGCGCGTGACGCAGTGCCGTGCCGTCGCGGACCTGGAGATAGGCGAAGTAGTTCAGCCCACGCGCCAGGCGGTAGGGGCCTTGGGCCTCGCCGGCGCAGCTCTTGTCAAGCGCGGGGTGGTTTGGATTGGTGTCCTGGTCGCCGAGCAGATAGGTGACGTCGCGAGCAACATAGCGTTGTTCGAGCGAGGCGGGCGTGCCGCGCACATAGGCGGGCAGGCCGGCGGCGAAACCATATCGCCAAGCGTTCTCCCCGTGGCAATTGGTCACGGCAACCGGGCGGTCCGAGCTGAAATAGAGGTAGGAGGACGGGTTGGCGGCCACGTAGCGCAGGTGGATGCCGGCCCGCGTTAGCGCCGCCTCGCCCTCTCCCACCACGGCGTAACGCTGCACCATCTGGCCACCGGCGGAATGGCCGGCGATCACCACCTCGCGCAAATCGGGAAACAAGGTGCGGTCGGCGAGGCGGGCAAGGATGGCGTCGAGAGCGGTGTAGGAACTGGCAGACGCAGGGCTCAGCGCCGGATTGCCGCTCGGCCAGCGGTTGGCGGCCCAGCGCAGCACGTCAGGCGCCAGGGCGTGAGCCCTGGCATCCGCAGCATCGAGGAACTGCGGGGCAAGTATCAGCGCATCGGCTCCCGCCGGGCCGGCCGCGCGTTGGGCAGCCAGGGCTGAGGCGAAATAGACGTCGGCATCGCGTTCCTGCCCGTGGATCACCACCACGGTGCGATGGATGCCTGGCAGCGGCGCGGACCAGTCCCGGCTCGCGGCGATCGGCAACTGGCCGCCGCCGGGGAGGGTGAACCGGCCCTCCACAACCGCTTTCACCGGACCGGCCGCAACGGCTGGCCCAGCAAGAGGGGCGAGCGCCGCCAGCAACAGTGCGGGCGGTCGCATCTGCATCGGGTCAGCTGTTGTCCGGATCGGAATCCGACCAACCGCCCGAGGAATCGCTGGCCGCGTCGGTCCAGCCCGCGTCGGTTGAGGGCGTGGAATCCACCCAGCCCTGGTCCGGCTGGGCGGGCACGGAAGAATCGACCCAACCGCTATCCGCCGGGGCGTTGCTCCAGCCGGCGTCCTTCGGCGCACCGCCCAGCGCGAAGGGATCGGCGGCAGGGCTCGCGCCCCAGGGCGAGAGGGAAGCGGCCTGGCTCGCCGCCGCCTGCCCGCCGCCGGAGAACAGATGCATCAGCGCGTTGCCCGCCACCATGCCGCCGGCAACGCCAGCCGCCGTGGTCAGCGCGGAGCCGAGGAAGCCCGAGCCGCGCTGCTGGAACATGCCAGGCTGGTAGCCGGGCGCGTATTGCGGCTGGGGCGGCGGAGGGGGCGCATATTGCGGCTGCTGCGGCTGGCCGCTACCGAATAGCCCGCCGAACATGCCGCGGGAGGGGGCGGGCTGCGGCGCCGGTTGGCCAGCATTGCCCCATGGCGAGGAAGCGGGGGGCGAGGACGTCGGGGCCGGCTGAGCGGCTTCGGCCTGCTGAAGCTGCTGGATCTGGAATTGCAGTGCGTTGATGCGGTTCTGCGCCTCCGACAGCGCGTGCTCCTGCACGAAGGCGAGCTGGGTGATGCGGTAGCGCGCCTCGGGATAACGCGCGAACAGGTCGGCCAGAAGCGTATCTGCCTCGCGGTCGATCGGGGGCAGCGGCATCGCCTGTGTGGTGGCCGGCACGGAGCCGCCGGCAAACCCGCCCGCAGCCGGCGCGCCGCCGACGCGCTGGATGAACCGGGTGATCAGGTCGCGTTCCTCGTTGGTCATCTGGGTCCCATTGGTCCTGTGGAGGGGCGGCGGACCGAACATGTGGCGCGTCACGGATTTCCGTTCAAGCGGAGATGCGCGGTCCCGTTACCCCTAGCCTGCGGCTCTCGATCAGCGGGCAGCGGTCCATGACCACCACAAGCCCTGCCGCGCGCCCCCTCGCTGCCGCTGCTTCGTCTATCACGCCGAGCTGCATCCACACCACCCGCGCGTTCAACCGGATCGCCTCGTCCATGATGCCAGCGACATAGCGGCTGGCACGGAACACATCCACCATCTCCAACGGGGCCGCGGCCCCCAGGGTCGCCACCACCTCGGCCCCCTGAAGGCTCTGTCCAGCAAGGCCTGGATTGACTGGGGTGAGGGTATAGCCGCGCCGCATCAGAAAGGCCTGGATCTCCCAGGCCGGCCGGGCTGGATTGGCGGAGGCGCCAACGAGCGCGATGCGCCGCATGCGGGTTAGCACCTCGCGGATCGCCGCATCGCCCAGCCCGTCGATCGCCATCATGCCGCTCCATTTCATTGCAGTATGGTGCGCCGCACCAACAGCCTGTAGAACCCCAGCCTCATGGCCTCCGTTCCGAGCTTCCAGGACCTCATCCTCCGCCTGCACGGCTTCTGGTCGCGGCAGGGCTGCATCATCCTGCAACCCTACGACGTGGAGATGGGGGCCGGCACCTTTCACCCCGCCACCACGCTGCGCGCCCTGGGCGCCAAGCCCTGGGCGGCCGCCTACGTCCAGCCCAGCCGCCGGCCCTCGGACGGGCGCTATGGCGAGAATCCCAACCGCCTCCAGCACTACTACCAATACCAGGTCATCATGAAGCCCAGCCCGGCCGACGCGCAGGCGCTGATGCTGGACAGCTTCGCCGAAATCGGGCTCGATCCGCTGCTGCATGATTTCCGTTTCGTGGAGGACGACTGGGAATCCCCCACCCTCGGTGCCTGGGGGCTCGGCTGGGAAGTGTGGTGCGACGGCATGGAAGTCGGCCAGTTCACCTACTTCCAGCAGGTCGGCGGCATCCCCACCGTGCTGCCCAGCTTCGAAATGACCTATGGGCTCGAACGCCTGGCGATGTATGTCCAAAACGTCGAGAATGTTTACGACCTGGATTTCAACGGCCGCGGCGTGCGCTACGGCGACGTGTTCCTTCGTGCTGAGCAGGAATACAGCGCCTTCAACTTCGAACGCGCTGACACTGACCTGCTCCAGCGCCACTTCCAGGACGCCGAACGCGAATGCGCGGCGTTGCTGGACGGCAACCGCCGTCTCGCCCTGCCGGCTTACGACCAGTGCATCAAAGCCAGCCACCTGTTCAACCTGCTCGACGCCCGCGGTGTGATCAGCGTCACCGAACGCGCCAGCTATATTGGCCGCGTGCGCGCCCTGGCGAAATCATGCTGCGAAGCGTGGTTGGAGGGCGGGGGATGAGCAGCACGGAAGGCAAGGAAGGCCAGGGGCAGGGTCCGCTGCCGTCCTTGCCTGAAATCTCCTGAAAGCCCCGCCGATGCCCGAGTTTTTCCTGGAACTGTTCAGCGAGGAAATCCCCGCCCGCATGCAGGCGCGGGGCGCGGAGGATTTGGTGCGGCTTGTGGGGGATGCGCTGGCGGCGTTGAACCCGACCGGCACGCGCGCATTCGCCGGGCCACGCCGGATCGCGATGGTGGCGACGGTAGCGGCGGGAGTGGCGGAGAGCCGGAGCGCCGAGCGTGGGCCGCGGCGCAGTGCGCCGGCGCAGGCGGTGGACGGGTTTCTGAGGAAACACGGCGCCACGCGGGAGGATTTGCGCGAGGAGGGGGAGTTTTGGATTCTGGACAAGGTGACGCCGGGGGCGGAGGCGGCGCGGGTGATCGCGGCGGTGATGCCTGGCCTGTTGCGGCGGTTTCCCTGGCCGAAATCGATGCGCTGGGGCGGCACGAGCGGGTTTACCTGGGTGCGGCCGTTGCGGCGGATCACCTGCCTGCTGGATGGCGCGGTGGTGGCGTTCGATCTGCGCGACGGCACGGATGACGGGCACGGGCTGACGAGTTCAAATCTCAGCGAGGGGCATAGGTTCCTGTCCCCGGGCGAATTCACCGTTACCTCCCGCGCGCAGTGGCAGGAGGAGTTGCGCCGTCGCCATGTGATCGTCGATGCCGCCGAGCGGCGGACGCTGATCGCCGACGGCGTGACAGCGCAGGCGGCCGAGGCGGGTTGCGCGGTCGTGGACGATCCTGGCCTGCTCGACGAGGTGGCGGGGCTGGTGGAATGGCCCGTGCCGCTGCTCGGGCGGATCGACGACGCTTACATGGACCTGCCGGCCGAGGTGATGCAGGTCTCGATGCGGGTGAACCAGCGTTATTTCGCTTTGCGCAAGGATGGCAAGGCCGCGGCGCACTTCGCGTTTGCCGCCAATATCGTGGCGCGCGATGGCGGGGTCGCGATCGTTGCGGGCAATGAGCGGGTGCTTAGGGCGCGCTTCGCCGACGCGCGGCATTTCTGGGACCTCGATCGCGCCGCGCGGCTGGAGTCGCGGCTGCCGGCGCTGGATGGTGTCACCTTCCATGCCAAGCTGGGCACCCAGGGTCAGCGCGCTGCGCGGATCGCGGCGCTGGCTGCCGACATCGCGCGGCTGATTGGTGCCGATCCTGGTCTGGCGGAGCAGGCGGGGCGTCTGGCCAAAGCCGATCTCACCACGGGCATGGTGGGCGAATTCCCCGAATTGCAAGGAGTGATGGGCAGCTACTACGCGCGCCATGACGGGCTGGACTCGGCCGTGGCCGACGCGATCGCCCAGCACTACGCGCCGCGCGGCCCCTCCGACCCAATACCCACCGCCAAGGTGGCGATGGCTGTTGCGCTGGCCGACAAGCTGGATACGCTTGCCGGGTTCTTTGCTGTGGGGGAGAAGCCCACCGGGTCTGGCGATCCCTACGCGCTGCGCCGCGCTGCGCTGGGGGTTATTCGCATCATCCGCGATAGTGCGCTGCGCTTGGCGCTGCGCCCGTTGCTAGAAGCGGCGGATGGGCGGCATCTCGCGCCGGGGCGGGACCTTGACGATCTGCTTGGCTTCCTGATCGAGCGCTTGCGCGTGCAACTGCGTGCCGAAGGCGCACGGCATGATGTGCTGGCCGCCGTGCTCGGCGCCGGACTGGACGACGATCTCGTCCGCTTGCTGGCCCGCACCGACGCCGTGGCGGCGATGCTGGGCACCGAAGACGGCGCCAACTTGCTCGCTGGCTACCGTCGTGCGGCCAACATCCTGCGCATTGAGGAGAAACGCGACGGGCCGCATGGTCGGCCAGTCGATGCCTCCCTGCTGCGCCTGGCCGAGGAATCCGCCTTGGCTGAAGTACTCGATAGAGCTGACCCGTCGGTGCGTGCCGCGTTGGCGGCACAAAATTTCCCCACCGCCGTGGCCCGCCTCGCCGCGCTGCGCCCGCCGCTCGACGCGTTCTTTGAAAAGGTAACGGTGAACGATGCCGATCCCGCGCTGCGCAGCAACCGTCTTGCCTTGCTCGCGCGGGCGCGGGCGGTGATGAATCTCGTCGCCGACTTCTCCAAAATCGAAGGCTGAAGGAGTGGCCCTGCAATGAGCCAGACCGCGACCGACACCAAATGGGTCTACAGCTTCGGCGCCGACCACAATGAAGGGCGCGCAGAGATGCGCAACCTGCTGGGCGGCAAGGGCGCCAATCTCGCCGAAATGGCGAGCATCGGCCTGCCGGTGCCGCCCGGCTTTACCATCACCACCGAGGTCTGCACCGCCTACTACGAGAACGGCCGCGCTTATCCTGCTGAACTTTCTGCCCAGGTGCGCGCGGCACTGGGGCGAGTTGAGCAGGCGGTGGGGCTGTCGTTCGGCAACCGCAAGCGGCCGCTGTTGGTCTCAGTCCGCTCCGGCGCCCGTGTGTCGATGCCTGGCATGATGGACACCGTGCTTAATCTCGGCCTGAACGACGAGACGGTGGAAGGCTTGGCCGAAGCATCCGGCGATGCGCGCTTCGCTTGGGATTCTTATCGCCGCTTCATGCAGATGTACGGCTCTGTGGTGCTCGGCGTCGATCACCACCGATTCGAGGATATCATCGAGAGCGCCAAGCACGCGCGTGGCGTGGTGGAGGACACCGGTCTGACCGCGGAGGATTGGCGGGAAGTGGCGGCGGGTTACAAAGAGATGGTGCAGCAGGAGACTGGCAAGCCCTTCCCGATGGATCCGGAGGAGCAGCTCTGGGGTGCGATCTCTGCCGTGTTTGGCAGTTGGGAGAATCCGCGTGCCAACACCTATCGCAAGCTGCACGATATCCCCGCTGAATGGGGCACGGCGGTGAACGTGCAGGCCATGGTGTTCGGCAATATGGGCGAGGACTGCGCCACTGGCGTGTGTTTTACCCGCGATCCTTCCACCGGCGAGAACGTATTCTACGGCGAGTATCTGGTGAACGCCCAAGGCGAGGACGTGGTGGCCGGCATCCGCACGCCGCAGCCCATGGCCAAGGTGCGCGCCAAGTCCGGCGAGACCCCCATGGAGGAGGCGATGCCCGCCGCCTATGGCGAGCTGATGCAGGTCCGCGAGACGCTGGAGCGTCACTACAAGGACATGCAGGACATCGAGTTCACTGTCCAAGCCAACAAGCTCTATATGCTACAGACGCGCAACGGCAAGCGTACCACCGCCGCCGCGCTCCGCATCGCGGTCGAGATGGCCGAGTCTGGCCTGATCGACCGGACCGAGGCGGTCCGCCGGGTCAGCCCCGCCTCGCTCGACCAACTGCTGCATCCCACGCTCGACCCCAAGGCGCCACGCGTGCTGCTGTCCAAGGGCCTGCCTGCCAGCCCCGGTGCGGCCGCCGGCGCCGTGGTGTTCAGCGCCGACGAAGCGGAGATGCGTGCGGCCAAGGGCGAGGCGGTGGTGCTGGTCCGTATCGAGACCAGCCCTGAAGATATTCACGGCATGCATGCCGCCCGCGGCATTCTCACCACCCGTGGTGGCATGACCAGCCACGCCGCGGTGGTGGCGCGCGGCATGGGGCGGCCTTGCGTGGCCGGTGCCGGCGGCATCTCCGTCGATTATGGCGCGCAGACGCTCTCGGCCGGCGGGCGCACTATTCGAGCCGGCGAGGTCATCACGCTCGATGGCGCCTCTGGCGAAGTGTTCGTCGGCCAGGTACCGATGGTGGAACCGCAACTGTCCGGCGAGTTCGCCACGCTGATGGGCTGGGCCGACGAGATTCGTCGCATGAAGGTGCGCACCAACGCGGAAACCCCATTGGACGCTGAAACCGCGCGACGGTTCGGCGCCGAGGGCATCGGCTTGTGTCGCACTGAGCATATGTTCTTCGATCCTGCCCGCATTGGCGCGGTGCGCCAGATGATCATGGCCAGTGACGAAGCCGGCCGCCGCCAGGCGCTGGCCAAGCTGCTGCCGTTCCAGCGCCAGGATTTCCACGACCTGTTCCGCATCATGGCAGGCCTGCCCGTCACCATCCGCCTGCTCGACCCGCCGCTGCATGAATTCCTGCCGCATGCCGAGGCTGAGTTGGCCGAGGTCGCGGCGGCGATGGACACGGATATCGAGACCATCCGCCGTCGCGCCGCCGAGCTCGCCGAGGCCAATCCGATGCTCGGCCATCGTGGCTGCCGCCTGGGCGTGAGCTTCCCAGAAATATACGAAATGCAGGCCCGCGCCATCTTCGAGGGGGCGATCGCCGCGGCGAAGGAAGCGGGAAGCGCGCCGGTGCCGGAAATCATGATCCCGCTGGTCGGGATCAAGAAGGAACTGGAGATCACCCGCGCCCAGGTGGAGAAAACCGCCGCCGCGGTGTTCGCCGAGACCGGCACCACCATCGAGTACATCATCGGCACGATGATCGAGTTGCCCCGCGCCTGCATTACCGCCGACCGCATCGCCGAGACCGCCGATTTCTTCAGCTTCGGCACCAACGACCTCACCCAGACGGTGTTCGGCCTGTCGCGCGACGATGCCGGCAAGTTCCTGCCAGCCTATCTGGAAGCCGGGATCGTGGCCAAAGACCCATTCGTCTCGCTCGATGTGGAGGGGGTCGGCGCCATGGTCCGCATCGCCGCCGAGCGCGGCCGGGCGACCAAGCCGAACCTCAAACTCGGCATCTGCGGTGAGCATGGCGGCGACCCCGCCTCGATCGCCTTTTGCGAGACGGTGGGGCTGGACTACGTCTCGTGCAGCCCCTATCGCGTGCCGGTCGCCCGGCTGGCTGCGGCGCAGGCGGCGCTCGGCACGGCGGGCGATCGCACGGCCTGAAGCGTGCTCCCCGGCGCCATTTCCGCCACGATCCCGCGGACTGCCCTGGTCACCGGCGGCGCGAAGCGGGTGGGAGCGGCGATCGTGCGGGCGCTGGCGGCGGAGGGGTTCGCCGTCGCCATACATTGCCACGCCAGCACCGCCGAGGCCGAGGCGCTGGTGGCGGAGATCGGCCGAGGCTGCGTGCTGCGGGCCGACTTGGCGCGTGAGAGCGAGGTCGCGGCGTTGTTGCCGGCGGCGGAAGCGGCTCTCGGTCCGGTGGGCGTGCTGGTCAACAATGCCAGCGTGTTTGAGCGTGACGAGGCTTTGGACGCTACCCGCGAGAGCTGGGACCGGCACATGGAGCCAAATCTGCGTGCGCCCTTCGTGCTGACTCAACATTTCGCCCGCGCGCTTCCGGCCGAATCGGAGGGGGCGGTGATCAATCTGCTGGACCAGCGGGTCTGGTCGCTCACCCCGCATTTCATCTCCTACACTGTCTCCAAGGCCGCGCTGTGGGCGCTGACCCAGAGCCTCGCCTTGGCACTCGCCCCGCGCATCCGGGTGAACGCCATCGGTCCTGGACCGGCCGCCCCCAGCTCTCGCCAAAGTGCAGAACAGTTTACCCGTCAAACCGCCTCCGTCCCGCTGGGCCGCGGCACCTCACCTGAGGAAGTGGCGCGGGCGGTGACCGCCCTGCTGTCGCTGCCGGCGATGACCGGCCAGATGATCGCGCTCGACGGCGGCCAGCATCTCCAATGGGCTCCCGCCACCGCCCACAATCAACCGCTGGAGTAGGGCATGGATAGCGATCGCATCGCCGATGCTGCTCTCGGCCGGCGCCACGTGTTCCTGCGCGACCTCGTTCTGCCCGCTCGTATCGGCGTCCATGCCCATGAGCACGGCGCCGCTCAGCGCATCCGCATCAATATCGACCTCGCTGTTGCCGATGACGGCGCCCGCCCGCTGAGTCCCAGCCCGGTTGGGCGCGACGAGTTGTCGCGAGTAGTGGACTATGAACGCTTGGCCAATGGGGTGCGGGGAATCGTGGGGTCGGGCCATGTTCGTCTCGTGGAGACGTTGGCCGAGCGAATCGCCGAATCCTGTCTTGCAGACGATCGCGTGCGGTCGGTGCGTGTGCGCGTCGAGAAGCTCGACGTTTTCCCCGACGCCGTCAGTGCCGGCGTGGAGATTGAACGGCGGCGGCGCTGATTTCATCCACTCCGCGCCGGATCGCATTGAAGTTACAGCGATATGGCATTTTTCTTTCACCGCATGACGGAATGGTCATTTAACAGTTCAACAAAATCAGATGCTTAGCATTGATGCATTGAATTTGGGCAATCCGACCGGCCCAAGGAATTTCGCGGCTTTGCCCGCCTCCACCACAGCTTCCCCACAATGTTGTCCACAGATTCGGTGGATGAATTCCCGCCCTGCGTACTCACCCTGTTGAGGCCGGGGCGTCGGCACGCCTTATTCTGACGCCATGACCGATCTGCCGCCGGACTCCGTGCCCAAGGGCGTCGCCGCTATCGAGGCGGCGCTGCGTACAATGCCGCTCACACCGGGCGTGTACCGCATGCTCGATGCCCATGGCGACGCGCTGTACGTCGGCAAAGCCCGCGCCCTGCGCAAGCGAGTGACGTCCTACACTCAGCTTGCCCGCCTGCCCGAACGGCTGCGCCGCATGGTGGCGGAAACGGTGACGATGGAGATCGTCACCACCCATACCGAGGCCGAGGCGCTGCTGCTGGAGGCCAACCTCATCAAGCGGCTGAAGCCGCGCTTCAACATCGTCCTGCGCGATGACAAATCCTATCCCTGGCTGGTTCTTACCGAAGACCACCCCTACCCGCAGATCGCCAAGCACCGCGGCGCGCGCACCCGCAAGGGCAGCTATTTCGGCCCCTTCGCCTCCGCCTGGGCGGTGAACCAGACGGTGACGGCGATGCAGCGCGTGTTCCTGCTGCGCTCCTGCGCCGACACGGTGTTCGCCAGCCGCACGCGCCCTTGCCTGCTGTTCCAGATCCGCCGGTGCTCCGCCCCCTGCGTCGGCCGCATTTCCGTGCCGGACTATGCCGCCCTGGTCGAGCAAGCCAAGGCGTTCCTGTCCGGCAAGGGCGCCAGCGTGCAGCAGGCTCTGGCCACCGAGATGGAGCAGGCGGCGGAAGCCCTCGCTTTCGAACAAGCCGCCGCGGTGCGTGACCGGATCCGCGCGCTGACCCATGTGCAGGGCACCGATGTCATCAACACCGCCACCTTGGCCGATGCCGACGTCATCGCCGCCTGGCAGATCGCCGGGCAGACCTGCGTGCAGGTGTTCTTCTTTCGCGGCGGCCGCAATAACGGCACCCGCGCCTTCTTCCCCACCAACACCCGCAACGAGGAGGTCGCCGAGGTACTCGGTGCCTTCCTCGTGCAGTTCTACGACGACAAGCCGCCGCCGCCGCTGATCCTGCTGAACCACGAGCTGCCGGAACAGGCCCTGATCGCCGAGGCGCTGAGCATCAAAGCCAACGCCTTCGGCGCCGGCAAGAAGGTGGAGATCGCCGTGCCCCAGCGCGGCGAGAAGCACGCCATCGTCGCCCATGCCGAGCTGAACGCGCGCGAGGCGATGGAACGCAAGCTCGCCGAGAGCGCGGGCCAGGCCAAGCTGCTGGAAGGCGTGGCCACGCTGTTCGACCTGCCGGCCCCTCCCGGCCGCATCGAGATCTACGACAACAGCCACATCATGGGCGCTGCGGCCTATGGCGTGATGGTGGTAGCCGGCCCCGAAGGCTTCACGAAATCCGCCTACCGCAAATTCTCCATCCGCGGCCCGATCACCCCCGGCGACGACTTCGCCATGATGCGCGAGGTGCTAGAACGCCGCTTCGGCCGCGCCCTGCGCGAGGAGGGCGGCGGCCCCGGCTCCCCCTCCTGGCCCGAGCTGGTGCTGATCGACGGCGGCGCCGGCCAGCTTTCCGCCGTGCGTCAAGTGCTGGACGACCTTGGCGTGACCGACGTGAAACTGGTCGCCATCGCCAAGGGGCCCGACCGCGCCGCCGGCCGCGAATGGTTCCACCGCGAGGGCGCCGCCCCCATCCAGTTGCCGCCGCGCGACCCCGTGCTGTTCTACCTGCAACGCCTGCGCGACGAAGCCCACCGCTTCGCGATCACCACCCACCGCGCCGGCCGCGCCAAGGCGCTGGTGACCAGCGAACTCGACGAAATCGTCGGCATCGGCCCGGGCCGCAAACGCGCGCTGCTCAACCATTTCGGCTCCGCCCGCGGCGTGAAGCAGGCCGGCCTCGTGGATCTGGAAGCGGCACCGGGGATCAGCCGAGAAATCGCGCGCAGGGTGTATGCTCATTTTCATCCTGGGGCGCGGTAGGGAGGAGGGAAGGAAGCACTTCTTTTTCTGAAGCTTGGCCGCTGGTCCATGCGCGCGTCAGCCATCCCGCCGGGCCTGGGCCTCCCTGGTCTGCTGCGACACGCTGCCGATCCGGCCGGGATTGACGCCGGGCGCGCCCTGGCGGCTCAGGATGGCATGCATGCCCTGGCCGGCCGTGCGACCGACGCTGGGGTGGTGGGCGCGGCGGGCCGCGCGTTTCTGTTCCAGCAACGCGCGCATGATGGCGGCCTGGGTGGGCGGGGCCAGGGCGCGGTCCAAGGCCCGGTTCACGCGTTTGGCCGCCTGCGCGAGGAGCTGGGCCTTGCCCGCGCTGCCGGTATTGTCCCGTGCCGGGCTGGCGCCGCGCGCCTCCACCTTGCCGCGCATCTCCCGGCGTTGGCGGCGGGCGATGTCCTGGGCGCGGTCGCGTTCGGCGCGCAGGCGGTGTGCCAGGGCGCGCAGGTCATCCGGCGTCATGTCCATCAGGGACGGGTAGTGGCTGGCGGCGACCAGTTCGCGTTCCGCTTCGCTCAGCAGCCGTGTTTCCTGGCGGGTTTGAACGCTCATGGCCGTTTCCTTCGTTGGTAAGTACCTCGGTTCTCAGCACGTCCAGCGCGATCCAGGCGCCGTCGCGTTCGAAATGCCAGAAGGTCCAGCCGTTGCAGGAGGGGGCGTTCTGCACCTCCGCGCCCACCTTGTGGATGGAGCCTTGCAGGCTGCCGGCGCGGATGGAGCCGTCGGCCACCACCACTGCCTGCACCCGGCGCAACCGGTCGCGCAGCACCGTGCCGGGCGCGATGCTGCCGCTCTCCACCAGGCCGCCGAAGGGAACGCGCGGGGTTTCGCCGCGGCTCGGGGTGACGGCGACCTCGCTGGCAGTGCCAGGCCTGACGCGGCGGACGCGGCCCAGGGCAGCCTCGACATAGGCGGGGTGGCGTTCGATGCCGATATAGTGGCGCGACAGGCGGCGGGCGACGGCGGCGGAGGTGCCAGTGCCCAGGAACGGGTCCAGCACGACGTCGCCCGGCGCAGTGCTGGACAGCAGGATGCGGTGCAGCAGCGCCTCCGGTTTCTGGGTGGGGTGCAGCTTCAGCCCGTGGGCGTTGCGCAGCCGCTCGGCGCCGGTGCACAGCGGGATGGTCCAGTCGCTGCGCATCTGCAAATCGTCGTTCAGTGACTTCATCGCCTGATAGTTGAAGCGGTAGCGCGAGTTTTTTTCCCGCGCCGCCCAGATCAGCGTCTCATGCGCGTTGGTGAAGCGGCGGCCGCGGAAATTCGGCATTGGGTTGGATTTGCGCCAGATCACGTCGTTGAGGATCCAGAAGCCCAGTTCCTGCAGGATGGCGCCGATGCGGAAGATGTTGTGGTAGCTGCCGATCACCCACAGCGTGCCGTCCTTGCGCAGCACGCGCCGGCATTCCGCCAGCCAGGCGCGGGTGAAGTCGTCATAGGCCGCGAAATCGGTGAAGCGGTCCCAATCCTCGTCCACGCCATCGACCACGCTGTCGTCCGGCCGGCGCAGCTCGCCGCGCAATTGCAGGTTGTAGGGCGGGTCGGCGAAGACGCAGTGGATGGAGCCGGCCGGCAGCATCTCCATGATGCGCACGGCATCGCCGAGGATCACCTGGTCGAGCGGCAGTTCGTGGGGGGTGTCCAAGTGTGATGTCCCGGCGAGTTCAGTCGGCGTCCAGCATCAATGCGAGCTGGCGCACCGTGCCGAACCCGGCCCGGTGATGCACCGTCGCGCCGTGCCGGTGCAAGGCCGCGCGATGCTGGGCGGTGCCGTAGCCGGCGTTCTGCTCCCAGCCATAGGCGGGGTGGCGGCGGGCGAGCCGAGCCATGGCGCGGTCGCGCACCACCTTTGCGACGATCGAGGCGGCGGCGATGGAAAGACTGAGCGCGTCGCCGCCCACCACACAACGGGCGGGGCAGGCGAGGCGTGGCGCGCGGTTGCCGTCGATCAGCGCCAGCTCTGGCTGCGTCGGCAGGCGTGATACGGCGCGGGACATCGCCAGCAGGCTCGCATGCAGGATATTGAGCCGGGCGATCTCCGTGACACTCGCCGCCCCCACCGCCATGTCCACCCCGCACGCGCGGAGCGCGGCGAAGGCAGTCTCCCGCGCCTCCGCGGTGAGTTGCTTGGAATCGTCGATCAGGCCGGCGAGGCTGACGGGCAGCGCGCGTGGCAGAACAACGGCAGCCGCGACCACCGGTCCGGCCAGCGGCCCCCGCCCCACCTCGTCCACTCCGGCCACCAGTCCGTCGAACGCCGACTCGATCGCAAAATCAGGCATCTCATCAGGATATGCGAGTCGCCGAGTCGCTGCGAAGCAGGCATCGTCCTGACGGCCTTCACCTTCATGGCGCAACCGCGCTATCCCGTGGACGGCAGAGGGAGAACCTACCCCATGAGCATCTATGCGGCGGACACCATGGCGGGGCTGCTGGCGCACGGCGCGGAGGCAGCGCCGGCGATCGGGGCGCCGGGGCGAGACTGGCTGACCCATGGCGGGCTGCGGGCGCTGGCCGCACGGACGGTGGCCGACCTCAACGCCATGGGCATCGGGCGCGACGACCGGGTGGCGATGGTGCTGCCGAACGGTCCGGAGATGGCGAGCCTCTTCGTCACCGTCGCCTGCGGGGCCACCACGGCGCCGCTCAACCCAGCCTATCGCGCGGATGAGTTCGATTTCTATCTCTCCGACCTCAACGCCAAGGCGCTCGTGATTGCCGAGGGCATGGAGAGCCCGGCGCGCGCGGTGGCGGCGGCGCGGGGGATTCCGGTGATCGCGCTGGTCGCCGGCGAGGGGCCGGCGGGCAGCTTCACGCTGAAGCCGGAAACGCCGCTCTCCGGCACACCGGCCCAAGGCGGCATGGCGGAGGCGGAGGATGTCGCGCTGGTGCTGCACACCTCCGGCACCACCTCGCGGCCCAAGATCGTGCCGCTGCGGCAGATCAACGTGACGGCGTCCGCGTACCATATCGGGCAGAGTCTGGCGCTGACGGAGGGGGATTGCTGCATGAATATCATGCCGCTGTTCCATATCCACGGGCTGATCGCCGCCGTGACCGCCTCGCTGGCCGCGGGCGCTTCCGTGTTCTGCACGCCGGGGTTCAACGCCTTCCGCTTCTTCGCCATGCTGGAGGAGGCACGGCCGAGCTGGTTCACCGCCGTGCCCACCATGCACCAGGCGGTGCTGGGCTTGGCCCCGCGCCACAAGGAGACGATCGGCAAGGGACGGTTGCGTTTCATCCGCTCCTCCTCCGCCTCGCTGCCGCCACAGGTGATGACGGCGCTGGAGGAGGCATTCGGCGTGCCGGTGATCGAGGCGTATGGCATGACCGAGGCAGCGCATCAGATGGCCTCCAATCCGCTGCCGCCCGCCGCGCGCCACGCCGGCTCGGTGGGGCTGGCTGCGGGACCGGACGTGGCGATCATGGGCGAGGACGGCGCCATCCTGGCGGCCGGCGGGCTGGGCGAGATCGTCATCCGCGGCCGCAACGTCACCGCCGGGTATGAGAACAACCCTTCGGCCAACGCCACCGCCTTCATCGATGGCTGGTTCCGCACCGGCGACCAGGGCACGATCGACGAGGCGGGCTATCTGCGCCTCACCGGGCGGCTGAAGGAGATCATCAACCGCGGCGGCGAGAAGGTCTCGCCGCTGGAGGTGGATACCGTGCTGATGGATCATCCGGCGGTAGCGCAATGCGTCACCTTCGCGATTCCCCATCCGAAGCTGGGCGAGGAAGTCGGTGCGGCGGTGGTGCTGCGCGAGGGGCACAGCCTGGACGAGCATGGGCTGCGCGGCTTCGCCGGCGAACGCCTAGCCGCTTTCAAGGTGCCGCGCCGCGTGGTGTTCCTGGCGGAAATCCCCAAGGGGGCGACGGGCAAGCTGCAGCGGATCGGGCTGGCAGAGAAGCTGGGATTGGCGGAAGGGTAGACGCGTCGATGAAGATCGCCATCTTCGGGGCCGGCGCGATCGGCGGGCTGATGGGCGCCAGGCTCGCTGCGGCGGGCGCAGATGTCACCTTCATCGCCCGCGGCGCGCACCTCGCGGCGATGCGGGAAAATGGCGTCACGCTGATCGAGGGGGAGACGCGCACGGTCACTCATCCCCGCTGCCTCGCCGACGCGCGCGAGGCCGGGGTGCAGGACGCGGTGATCGTCACGCTGAAAGCCCATTCCCTCACCGGTGCGGCCGACGACATCGCGGCGATGATGGGCCCGGAGACCATGCTGGTGACCGGCGTGAACGGGGTGCCCTACTGGTATTTTTACGGGCTTGACTCGCCCTGGCGGGACCGCGGGGTGGAAAGCGTGGACCCCGGCGGCGTGGTGTGGCGCAAGCTGCCGCCGGCCCAGGCGATCGGTTGCGTGGTCTATCCGGCGGCGGAGGTGACGGCACCCGGCGAGATCACACACACCTATGGCGACCGGTTCAGCCTGGGCGAGCCGGACGGCAGCCGGTCGGCCCGCATCGCCGCCTTGGCGGAGGCGTTGATATCGGCGGGGTTTAAGGCACCGATCCGCCCGCGCATCCGCGATGAGATCTGGGTGAAGCTGTGGGGCAATCTCTGCTTCAACCCGGTCTCCGCGCTGACCGGCGCCACGCTGGACCGCATCACCGGCGAGCCCGAGCTGCGTGCCCTGTGCCGGGTGATGATGGTTGAGGCGCAGGGCGTAGCCGAGGCGCTGGGCGTGCGCTTCGCCGTTTCCGTGGACAAGCGCATCGACGGTGCCGCCGAGGTGGGCCAGCACAAGACCTCGATGCTCCAGGACCTCGAACGCGGCCGGCCGATGGAGATCGACGCGCTGCTCGGCGCGGTGGTGGAGCTGGGCGGAATCACCGGCCAACCGATGCCCACCTGCCGCCACGTATTGGCCCTGGTGCGCGAGCGGGCGCGGCAGGCGGGGTGCTATCCCGCTTGACGTAGGACCTGCGCGACGACCTTCGCGAGTTTTTCGTAGTCGGCCATCTCGTTATAGGCCTGGGCGGACAGGCGCAGCCAGATGCCGCCTGCCAGCGCCATCACTGGCACGTCGCAGCGCGCGTCGAGCAGGCCATCGCGCAACCCAGCGGCGCGTTCGGTGTTGGCCAGGCCGGTCACGGGCAAGCGGACCATCGCCATGGCGCCGGCCAGATCCCCGGAAATGCCTATTTCCGTGTTGAGCCGCCGGGCGACCAGTGCCGCGCCGTCGGCCGCCAACGCCCGGTTTCGCGCCATCAGCGCGTCGCCACCGAGATGGGCGTGGAAATCGATCGCAGCGGGAACGGCAAGGAAGGCGGTTGGGTCGCGCGTGCCGGTCCAATCGAACTCGGCCAGGAAGCCTTTTTCGTAGCCATGCGAAATGATCACGGGGTGCAGCCCGGCTTGGCGGGCCGGCATGGCGTGGATGAAGGCCGCGCCTTTCGGGGCCATCAGCCATTTATGGCAATTGCCTACATACCAATCGGCCCCGAGGACGGTCAGGTCGAGCGGCACCTGGCCCGGCCCGTGGGCGCCATCCACCAGCACCTTCACGCCGGCCTCGTGGCACAGCGCCACCATTGCGGCGATGGGAAGCACCAGCGCGCTGGCCGAAGTGATGTGATCCAGCACGGCAAGCTTCGTGCGCGCAGTGAGGCCGGCGGCGATCGCGTCCAGCACGTCTTGCGCCGACGTTCCCGGAAATGGCAGCTCCACCTCCACCATGCGCGCCCCGGCATGCTGGGTAACGTGGCGCACCGTGTTGCGCACGGCGCCATAGACATGGCTGAGAACCAGCACCTCATCGCCCGGTGCCAATGGCAATGAGCGCAGGACGGCATTGCAGCCGGACGTGGCGTTGTCGAGAAATCCGATATCCCGGCCCGCCGCCCCGAGGAAATTCCCGAGTGTTGCGGCTGCCTGACGCAGGGCCTCGGGCAGGACGCGGTTCATGAACCGCGTCGGCTGCGCCTCCATGCGCGTCCGCCATTGTGCCTGCGCCGCGAGCACCGCGCACGCCGTGGCGCCGTAGGAGCCGTGATTGACCGTGAGCCAATCGGGATCGAGCCGCCATTCCCGCCGGATAGCTGCCCCCAGTTCCGGTGTACCGATGATGACCCCGCCGAGCGATGGTTGTGGCCGATCCTAGCCAGCCAGTCCGCGGCACCTCAAGCCGTCGAGCAGGCGGCAACTGTTAGAATCGCCAGAGCAGCGGCACCAGGAACGTCGCCACGAAGAAGAACCATGCGGTCAGCGGCACGCCCAGCCTCCAGTAATCGGTGAACCGATATGCGCCAGGGCTCTGCACCATCAGATTGGCCGATGCGGCAACCGGGGTCAGGAAAGAGGCGGCGGCGGCCACCGCGACAGTGATCAGGGCGGTACGGGGTGCCATGCCGATCTCGTGCGCAGCCGAAATGGCGACGGGGATCACGATCAGCGCCGTGGCCGTGCTGCTGATCAATTGACCGAGCACAGCGGTGACGACGAACAGACCGGCAAGCAGGGCGAAGGGACTTGCCTCGCCCATCAGATGCACCAGCGCGCTGGCCATCAGATTTGCCGCCCCGGTCTCCTCCATCGCTGCGGACAGCGACATAAGGGCGGCGATCATGATCAGTACTGTCCAATTGATGGCGCGGTAGGCCTGATCGATCTTGATCACGCGCAGCGCCACGAGCAGCCAGGCGGCCGCCAACCCAGCGGCCACGCGTGGGACCAACCCGGTGGCCAGCAGCAGCACCATACCTGCGAGCACGGCCAGCGCGATCACGCCGGCCGGGCCGAATTTGACCGCTTGGCGGCGAATCGTGTCTGGCTGATCAACGACCAGAACGTCAGGGCCGCTTAGATGCTCGTCCAGCGCCGCCCAGTTGCCTTGCAGTAGCAACGTGTCGCCAGCCGCCAGCACCACCTCGCCAGACTTCATCGCCTCGCTCCGCCGCTGAATGGCCAGTACGACCAGGGCACCGCCAGGGGTGATCATACCGGGGAACATCACCTCCCCGATCAAGGCGGAACGCGGCGGGATGACGACCTCGGCGTAGCCATAGGCGGCGTTAAACAGGTCCTCACGGATATGCTTATCCTCGTCACGCACGAGCCCTTTTTCTTGGGCATAGACCATAACTTCCGTGGGGTCTCCGCCGAGCAAAACAGCATCGCCGGGAAGGACGTGCTCACGGCGAGGGCGGACCATACCAGGCACGGGAAGCGGCCGCATGGACTCGTGATCCCGGGGCACGATGATACTCATCGCAGGTCGGTTCTCTCGCTCCAGCGCATCCCTGGTCATGCCGATCAGCGGCGATCTCTCGCTTATCTGGTAGCGGTCGAGCGAGTCGAACAGCTGGTACTGCTCTGCAAGCAGACGGCCGTGGCGGCTGAGATCCTCCGGCACGGTGCGACCGACGCGGGTCGGCAGCACGGCCGGACCGAGCAACACGGTGATGAGGATGGTGCCGCCCACCAGCAGCAAGCCGATCGGCGTGAGATCGAAATAGCGCAGAGGCGCCATTCCCATGTCCACTTTGGCATTGGAGATCAGCACGTTCACCAGGCTGCCGGTCAGCACCAGCATGGATCCGGCGTGGGCGGAGAAGGCGAGCGGTATCAGCACTTTGCCCGGCCGCTGGCCGAGCCGTACCGCCACCAGGATCACCACCGGCATCAGCGCGGCCACCGCACCGCCGCCGCCGATCAGTGCAGACAGCCCGGAACCCAGCAGCATGGTCAGCACCAGCAGACGCTTGGGATTGCGTCCGGCACGCCGGGTGAGAACCTGGCCGACCCAGGTGGTAACCCCGCTCGCCTCCAAGCTGGCGCTGACCACGAACAGCGAACCGATGAACAGCACCGTGCTATCGCCGAATCCTTCCAGCGCGCGATCCAATGTCAGAACGCCGGTGGCATACAGCATCAGCGCCGCTCCCAGCGCCACCGCTGCCACGGGGATTAGATCGGTGATGAACAACACCACCATCGCCGCGATGACGGCGAAGGTGATGGAAATGCCGCTCATGGCACCTGTGCGGTCACAACCCCCAGGGCAAGCCGAGCAGGTGCCAGATAGCCAGGAACGCCGTCCACACAACGCACAGCACGATCACATAGGGCAGCATCAACGCGATCACTGTGCCCACCCCTGCGTCCTTCTGATATTTCTGCGCGAACACCACGATCATCGCGAAATAGGCGTTCAGCGGCGTGATCGAGTTGATGGGTGAATCTCCCACTCGGTAGGCGGCTAGCACGGCCTCCGGCGATACGTTCAGCCGCATCAGCAGTGGCACGAAAATCGGCGCGAAGATCGCCCATTTCGCTACGGCGCCGGTGATAAGGACATCGAGAACGAAGGTGACGACGACGAAGCCTACCAGCAGCCAGAGCGCGTCGAGATTGGCGCGCTGCAACAGGTCGGCGAGCGAGACGGCGGCCAGGGTCGCCATGTTGGTGTAGTTGAAATAGGCGAGGAACTGCGCGATCACCAGCAGCAGCAGGATCAGCCCGGCAAGGCTTGCGATGGCCTTGGTCATGGCGCCGATGGCGTCATTCGCAGTTCTCAGCGTCCCGGCGCCGCGTCCGTAGGCGATGCCGCACACCATGAAGATCACGGCGATGGTGACGATCAGGCTGTTCATGAACGGCGAATTGCCGATGATCGCCCCGGTGATCGGGTGACGCAGTGGCGCACCGGGGGGCAGCACCATCGCGCACAGGAATGCCATCGAAGCCAGTAGGCCCCATAGCGCGAAACGCAGGCCTTTCTGCTCCGCATCGGAAAGGTCGCTGCCTTCCGCTGGATGCTCGCCTGTATAGGCCCCGAGACGGGGTTCCACCACGCGATCGGTAATGATTCCAATTAGAAAGGTGAGCAACACCACCGAGCCCATCGAGAACCACACATTGGCGGTCAGGTCGATGGACAAGTTCGGGTTGACCAGATGGATCGCGTCGTTGGTGATCTCCGTCAGGATGCCGTCCGTGGGAACGATCAGGATATTGACCAGGAAGGCCGAGGCTACGGCCGCAAAGGCCAGCGCCAAGCCGGCAAGGGGATGCCGGCCCACGCTGATGAACGCGGCCGCGGCCAGTGGAATCAGCACCAGATAACCAGCATCCGCCGCGATGCTGGAAAGGATGCCGACAAAGACCAGGATGTAGGTCAGCGCCGCTGGAGGCGCCACCACTACCAGCTTGCGGATCAGCGCATTGACAAGACCCGCCTCTTCCGCGACGCCGACACCCACCATCGCGACGATGATGATGCCAACGGCGTTGAAGTTCATGAAGTTTTGAACCACGCCGGTATACATGAATCGGATGCCGTCCACCGTGAGCAGGCTGCGTGCGCTGGTGCTGAGGGTCAGCAGCTTGTCGGTTTCTGGGTCGATTGCCTGATAGGTTACGTGCGCGCCGAACATGTAGAGTATTTGCGACAGCACGATCACGATGCCGATCAGGATGACGAAGATCATCACCGGATGCGGCACCTGATTGCCGACCCGCTCTACCACGTCGAGAAATTTCTGCGTCCCGCTGGCCTGGCGCTTGACGGTCTGGCTCACGGTGACATTCCTCCGGATCGGCGTTTTGGGAGAGGCTAACGCTCTCCGCCGCGCCGTGTCATCGTTTCAGAATCCCGCTTCTGTGCGCGGCGTGCCGTTGGAGGTTGGCATTACCTCTTGCCCAGCAGCCCCCGCATCGCGCCGATTGCCACCTCATAGCCAAGCGGACCGAGCCCGGCGATCACCGCGGTGGCGGTTCGAGAGACCAGCGAGCGATGGTAGATTTCCTCGCGCGTATGGATGTTACTGATATGCAGCTCGATCTTAGGCCCATTGAACATCTTCAGCGAATCCAGCAGGGCGATGGAGGTGAAACTGTAGCCGGCGGGGTTGATGATGATCCCTGCCGCGTGGCGACGCGCCTCTTGTACACTCTCAATCAATTCGCCTTCGAAATTCGTTTGTCGGAATTCGATCGCGAAGCCTTCCTGTTCGCCGCGCTTGCGGCAGGCGGCCTCGATTTCAGCCAGTGTGGTGTGGCCGTAGATCTCCGGCTCCCGCTCGCCCAGCAGGTTGAGGTTGGGGCCATTGAGGATGAAAAGCACGTCCGGCATGGATCAGCTCCGGCAAGGAATAGACGGGGCGGCCGAAGCCGCCCCGGAAGTGGTCACGAGGCGGAAAACGGCACGCCTTCCATCTGGGTCGGCAACTCCGGCACGCCGGTGCCCATCCATTTGCGGGTGATCTTCTCCAATTCGCCGTTCGCCTTGATCTTGTCGATAAAGCCGTTGATGAACGCGTTGATTTCCTTTTCGCCCAGCCGCGTGCAGGCGCCGTTATAGATGCTGATGAATTTCAGCTTCGTCTCGAACACGCCCGGCTTCGCCTCGTCCAGCCGGCGGATGTAGAAGATGTTGCCGCCCACCGCCTGCGCCTGGCCGGAAACCACCGCTTGGATCGAGGCGGCGTCGCCATCGAGCCGCAGGATATTGGTGCCCGGGGGCGCGTTGCGCGTCACTTCCGTGTCCTGCGCGGCGCCGCGCGCGACAGAGATGGACACCTTGCCCATGTCGGCATTCGTCTTGATCTCGATATTCTTCGGCGCCAGCAGCACGATCTGGTTGGCGACGTAAGGTTTGCTGAATTGCACCGCCTTCGCCCGGTCGGGAAACATCGCCATCGTGGCGAACAGCACGTCCACACGCCCGCTGGTCAGTGCCGGGATACGGTTGGCCACTTCCAGCGGCATGAACTGCAGCGCAACGCCGAGTTCCTTGGCGAACAACTCGCTGATATCGGCGTCAATACCCTGCTGCTTGCCGGCGCTGTCCACATAGCCCCAGGGCGGGTTGTCGCCCTGGATACCCACGATCACCTTGCCGCGCTTGCGGATCTCGTCGGGAGTGATGGCGTGGGCGCGGCGCAGCAGCAGCGTCGGCGCGGCCAGCAGCGTAGCGGCGCCCAGCGCGGCGCGGCGGGTGATCGATGTCATGAAATCCTCCCTTATTTGGTTTGATACTCAGCGCGATGGCGCGGTGAGACGGGATTCCAGCCAACTCCCGTAAAGTGAGAGCGGCCAGCAGATGAGGAAGTACAGCGTGCCGACGATGGCGAAGACGAGCAGCGGCTTGAAGATCTGGTTGGCAATGATGTTGCCCGCTCGCGTCAACTCGGCGAAGCCGACGATGGAGGCAAGCGAGGTCCCCTTGATCAACTGCACTAGGAAACCGACCGTCGCGGGCAGCGAGATGCGCAGCGCCTGGGGGAGCACCACCTTCCCCATCAATGGTACGTAGTGCAAGCCCAGCGCGCGCGCCGCCTCGCTCTGCCCGCGCGGCACCGCCTCTATGGAGCCGCGCCAGATATCACCAAGAAAGGCACTGGCGTGCAGCGTGAACGCGATCGCTACGGCCACCCAGGCATCAAGCTCGATGCCCAGCAGCGCCAAGCCGTAATAGACCATGAAAAGCTGCATTAGGAGCGGAGTACCCTGGAACAGGCCGATATAGCCGGCGATCACCCGCTCCATTCTGCTGCATCCTGAGGTGCGCAGCAGCGCGACCCCCAGCCCGGCCACGCCCCCGCACAGAAATCCGACGGCGGACAGCGCCACTGTCCACTTCAGCCCGACGAGAAGGAAGGCGAATTCCTGCGAGTTCATCACTTCACCGGATAGCTAAGCCAGCGGAGTTGGATGGCGCGGAACAGCCGCATCACCATCCACGACATGACGAGGTACATCAGCGTGATCGTGCCGTAGACCTCGAAGCTACGGAAACTCGCGTTCTCGATCAGCTTTGCCACTGAGGTGAGTTCGTAGGCCGCAATGGAGGATGCGATGGATGTTGTCAGCAGCAGCATGACGAACTGCGCGGTAAGCGAGGGATAGACTGCCCGCAACGCGGGCTTCAGCACCACCAGCCGGAATACAGCGGCTCGGTGCAGGCCGAGCGCCAGCCCTGCCTCGATCTGTCCGCGCGGGATTGCCTGGACGCCGCCACGGATGATCTCGATGGCATAGGCGCCACCATTCAGCCCCAGGGCAAGGATAGCGGTGGGCGTGGGTGTCAGCTTCAGACCGATCAGCGGTAAAGCGAAGAAGACGAAGTAGATTTGCACCAGAAAAGGCGTGTTGCGGATCAGTTCCACGAAGCTGCGGACCAGCCAGCGCGCCGGTGCGATGCGGGAATCCCGCAGCGCAACGCCGCCAATGCCAATCGCAAGCGCGATGACCATGCCAGACATAGTGAGGAAGAACGTGCCGAGGCAGCCCTTCAGCAGGTCTGGCATGCCCTCGATGACCGGGGCGAAATCGAGCGTGTAGTTCACGCGTCGTCCGCCCTCCCGTGCGGTATCGATATGTCCAACATTTTGTTTGATATCGGATGATATGGCAAGTCCCTATCGATTGCTTTTTCGTTGGAGGTGTGCGATGAACTGCGTATGGACGCGCCTGCCGTGAGTCCCTCCGCTTCGTACCTCGCCGCGCCCCATCCTGGGTCAACTGTGGCCGATCTGGCCTATGACCGCATTCGCACCGACATCCTGTTTGGCCGACTTGCGCCTTCGCAACGTCTTCGGCTTGATTCGGTCAGCCGCAGCTACGGCACCAGCATTGGTACGTTGCGTGAGTTGCTCAACCGCCTTGCCGCGGACGGCCTTATCGTTGCGGAAGGCCAGCGCGGCTTCCAGGTTGCGCCCGTCTCCCCCGCCGGCTTCCGCGAGGTAGGGGCGATGCGCCTGTTGCTGGAAACCCACGCGATGACCCAGTCTTTTGGCGCCGGCGACTTGGACTGGGAGGCGGGAGTGGTCGCCGCCCACCACAAGCTCGCGGTGATGGAAGCTGCGATGCTGGAAGGCAGGGGCGACGCTCAGCAGTGGAAGCAGAGCGATCGCGCCTTCCATCATGCGTTAATCGCCGCTTGCGGTTCCCGCCTGCTGCTGGAGAGCTGCGCGGCGATCTATGACAAATACCTGCGCTATCTGATGGTGGCTGTGGTTTTTCGTGGTAACGCGGCCGTGCAGGAGCACAGAGTGCTGCGAGACTGTGCCCTGGCGCGTGATGTCGGTCGGGCGCATGACATACTCGTGGAGCATGTGGAGGGCTGTATCAGCCACGCTTTGACCCAGAATCCCACTGCCTTCGCCGCGCGAGCCCGCCTGGGCGAGAGGCTATCCAAATAGAGATAAGGATAGCGCCGACGATACCACGTTGGCCGGAATTCCTTTGCGGAACGATTTGAGGCACACTTCGCCCATGTCCCGGCGCCGCTCGTTCGACGTCACACCTGAAATCATGTTGCGGGCCTACCGGGTGGGGCTGTTCCCCATGGCCGAGAGCCGTGGCAGTAACAATGTGTACTGGCTGGACCCCGAGCAGCGCGGCATCATGCCGCTCGATCGGTTTCATCTGCCGCGGCGGCTGCTGCGCACGGTGCTATCCGACCTATATGAAGTAAGTGTTGACTGCGACTTTCCCGCCATCATCGCTGGTTGCGCTGAGGCCGGGCCGGGACGTGAGCAGACCTGGATCAACCCAGATATTGAGCAACTCTTCACCGCCTTGCACACATCCGGCCACGCCCATTCGGTCGAATGCCGACTGAACGGAGCGCTGGTGGGCGGGCTTTATGGTGTAGCGATCGGTGCTGCCTTCTTTGGCGAAAGCATGTTCAGCCGCGCGCGGGACGCCTCCAAGGTGGCCCTGGCCCATCTCGTGGCGCGCCTGTGCCTCGGGGGATTCCGGCTGCTCGACACGCAGTTTGTCACCGATCATCTCGCTCAGTTCGGCGCCGTGGAAATCCCGCGCGGCGACTACAAGGCCTTGCTGATGGACGCGGTTGACATGCAGGCGAAGTGGGTCGCCGCGCCGGAGCCGGAAGCCCTCCGCACCGCCTTGCGCGCTCTGGCGTAATCATCGCAGGTCTGACGAGTCTTGCGAGAGAACCCGTATAGGATCGAGCGATGCCCCTCTCCGTTCTATGGCGCGACCGTGCCGGCCGCTTCACGCCCGTGAAGGCGGCTGTGCTGGTGGTGACCGTGTACCCCGCAGCGCTGATCGCGCTGCGTTGGGCCTTCGGTGATCTTGGTGGCCGACCGATCACCGAGGTAATCCACGTCACAGGCGATTGGGCGGTGCGACTGCTGCTGCTGACACTCGCCGTGACGCCGGCGCGTGCGGTGTTCAATTGGCCTACGGTCCTGTTGGTACGGCGCATGCTTGGCGTGTCTGTCGCCTGCTATGCCAGCGCTCATCTGCTTCTCTACTGCGCCGACCAAGGGTGGAATCTCGGCACCGTGACAAGTGAGATTATGCTGCGCTTTTACCTCACTATCGGCTTTGTGACCCTACTTGGGCTGATCGCGCTCGCCGTCACCTCGACCGATGGTTGGCAACGCCGGCTGCGGCGGAACTGGGGACGGCTGCACAAGCTGGTTTATCCGCTGGCGGCGATGGCGCTGTTCCACTACTTCCTGCAGTCCAAGGCGGATGTGACGCTGCCGGTAACCTTTGCCGGCTTCTTCGCTTGGCTGATGCTCTGGCGCGCTGCGCCGAAGCGCCTTCAAGCCAAACCATGGCTGATTCTGGCGCTGGCCCCGGCCGCTGCTATTCTCACCATGGCGGTCGAATATGCTTGGTATGCGCTGGCGACCCGCATCCCGCCGTTACGCGTTCTCTGGGCCAATTCCAGTCTCGCGGTTGGCCTCCGCCCCGCACATTGGGTGCTGCTGTTGGGAGTTACAATCTTCTTTGGCACTATAATGCGCCAGCGTCAGCGCAAGCCGATGCTGCGGGAAAGCCGGCGCGCCGTCTCGTGAGACGAGGACGGCGGCGATGGAAAGCGTAGCCTAGCTGGCAGTATCACCTAGGCCCTCTCTTCTAGCCTACTGCCGTCCTTCCTTTTTGGTGGGCGTTTCGGAGCGGATCTGAACGCAGCTCGATGCAAGTTTCAGCGCCTACGCGCCGTAGGCCGAGCCAACACGAGGCCCGCATATCATCCTTTTCGCCTTGCGCCCGTAAGAGCTCCTCTTCAGATTTGCCATATAGACGGGGAGGCATAGACGATGGAACGCAGGAAGGCTTCAGACTTTCCTCAAGAGTTGCTCAACCTGTTCGACGGCTATGTCCATGGCCGCATGGACCGCCGACAGTTCCTGGAGGGTGCGCAGAAATTCGCCGTGGGCGGGCTGACCGCCGCGGGGCTGCTGGACATGCTGAAGCCCAACTATGCATGGGCAGTGCAGATTCCGCCCGACGACAAACGCATCGCAACCGAGCGCGTTACCATCCCCTCGCCGAACGGCTATGGCAATATCAAGGGGTTGCTGGCCCGTCCCATCGGCACCGCGAAAGTGCCCGTGGTCCTGGTGATCCATGAGAATCGCGGCCTCAACCCCTATATTGAGGACGTCGCCCGCCGCTTGGCCATTGCGGGCTTCATGGCCTTCGCGCCCGACGCGCTTACCCCGCTCGGTGGCTATCCCGGCGATGACGAGAAGGCGGCGGCCCTGTTCGGCCAGCTCGATCAGACCAAGACCTTCGAGGATTTCGTCGCCTCCGCCGACTGGCTGAAGGCACGGCCGGACAGCACCGGCAAGCTTGGGGTGATCGGGTTCTGCTATGGCGGCGGCGTCGTCAACCGCTTGGCTGTGCGGCTGGGTCCGGCGATGGCCGCTGGCGTGCCGTTCTACGGCGTGCAGCCGAGCGCCGCGGACGCTGGGAAGATCAAGGCGCCCATCAACGCCCAGTATGCCGAACTGGATACTCGCATTACAGGTGGCTGGCCGGCCTTCGATCAGGCGCTGACCGCCGCGGGCGTGCCCCATGAGGGCCATATCTACAAGGGCACCAATCACGGGTTCCATAACGACACCACTCCGCGCTACGACGACGCGGCGGCCAAGGAAGCGTGGCAGCGCACGCTGGACTGGCTTCACAAATACCTGGCCGCGTGATGGCGACATTCCTGATCTGCCACGGTGCCTGGGGCGGCGGCTGGGCCTGGCGCAAGGTGCGTCCGCTGCTCGCGCAGGCAGGCCATAACATCTTCACGCCTACCTATACGGGCTTAGGCGAGCGCGCCCATCTCGCGCACCCGCTCGTCGATCTGGAAACCCACATCCAGGACGTCCTCGGCGTGATCGAGTGCGAGGATTTGCGCGATATCGTGCTGGTCGGCCATTCCTACGGTGGCATGGTCGCCACCGGCGTGGCGGATCGGGTGCCGGAACGGCTGGCGCAGCTCGTCTATCTCGATGCCTTCGTGCCTCAGAACGGTCAATCGCTCAGCGATCTCACCGGCGGTGGCGGCCCGGAGCTGGTGGCAGGCTGGCTGCTGGCGCCGATGGACGCGGCGCCGGACACCGCGTTGGCCGATCTGGAATTTGGCCGCACGCGCCGCCACCACCAGCCGGTGCGCTGCTTCATCCAGAAGCTGCACCTGATCCATGCGGCGCCGTCCTGCCCGCGCACCTACATCCACTGTACGAAGAAGGGTGAGCACGACAGCTTTCGCCAGTTCGCCGATCGCTTCGCGACTGACCCGGCCTGGCGCTTCCTGCGCATGGACGCCAGCCATAGTCCAAATACGACCGCACCGGACGCGTTGGCGGCGCTGCTACTCTCGATCGTTTGAATTTATCGGATCAGGCCTGGACAAAACGGACTTCGGAACGACCGTAGAGCTGCGCGCGCAGATAGCAGCTGATATCGATGCGAGTCGAGAACTACGCGGCCGGCGGCGTCAAATGCAGGCTTGGCGGCGGTTTACGGATGGCGCCAATCAAACTTCGGACCTCCGCGCGAGCGGCCAGATGACTCATGCCGAGTTGGATGCCCAGCCCCGCTTCCTTCACATCCATCAGGGTCAAACCCTGAAGATAGAGCTCACGGAAGATCACGCGCTCACCGAAGCCCTTTACGGTGCGGAATCCGATGCGCTTGGCCAGGGCTTCCAGCGTAGTGCCGACATCGCGCTTGTTCCGCGCCTCGCTGGCACCGAGGCGGTTGCGCATAACGATCCAGTCAATCCGGCCTCGATCGCGGCTGAAACGGCGCTTTCGCGCCTCCCACACCATCTCGCTATAGATGCTCGGGTTCACCACCTCATGGCGCTCGGGGTCCACCTTCGCAAGCATCGCGAAATCTACGAAGCTGTCGTTGATGGGCGTTACCAGTGTATCAGCTTGGGAATGGCCCAGTCGGCTGAGGAACGTATCCGATCCCGGGCAGTCGATGACCACGATATCGCAGCTCTTGGACAGGTCGCCCAGTGCTTTGTTGAATCGTGCGGTCTCCTCGGCCTCGGCATCTGTCCGGCTGTCGAGGTCGCTGCGGTGGACAGCGGCATGGATCGGAAGCGGCAGATCGAGGCCCTTGGATCTCGCGAAGGCCTCGCGGGCGGCGAGGTAAGCGGTGAGCGTGGCCTGTCGGGCATCGAGGTCGATCGCGCCGACGCGATATCCGTCCCGCAACAATCCGACAATGAGGTGCATGGCCGCGGTGGATTTGCCCGAACCGCCCTTCTCGTTGCCCAGGACAATCACCTGAGCCCGCTGTTCAAGGCTGACAGTAGCCAATGCGCTCCCTCATTCCTCGTCGATCTGGCGGTCTTATGCCAACCCCACGTGTTGTCGTCCACGGGGCCGCCCACCAGAGCGCATTGGCGACCATCGGTTGGCCCAATCTGCGGGCAGGAAATGCTCGGCTCAATCCACAATGCAGTCCATTTAGTTTGGGTGATGATTTAAAATTATGTCCAATTGCTTAAAATCTTCATGAATATCGGATTTTTCTGTTCGCCGTTGATTTATAAGGGATTCGATGGCGGGAGCCGAATCGATCGCTTCGTCTACAATTTTATTGCTGCCTTTCTGATAGGCTCCCAATCTTACGAGATCTGCCATGTCTTCATAGGTTGACAATAAAGAACGGGCGCGTCGAGCGAGGGCATTTTCTGTGTCGGTATTACACCCAGGAACGGTTCGAGAAATTGAACGGAGAATATCTATCGCCGGAAACCGCCCACGTTCGGCGATTTTTCGATTGAGAATGATGTGCCCATCCATAATTCCTCTTACAGAGTCCGAAATTGGCTCATTTATGTCGTCCCCTTCGACAAGGACGGTGAATAAAGCAGTAATATGCCCATCCAGATTGTGTTCCACACCCGGCCCGGAGCGCTCCAATAAGTTGGCCAGCTCCGCAAAGACATTCGGTGGGTAACCTCGTGTGACGGGCGTTTGGCCGACGGAAAGGCAAATCTCACGCACTGCCAGGCAAAAACGAGTCACGCTGTCCACGAGCAAAAGCACATGTTGCCCTTTTGCCCGGAAATATTCAGCGATCGCCGTTGCTGCGTAGGCGGCCTCGCGACGCATCAGTGGGGAGGTGTCAGATGTCGCTGCCACGACAACGCTGCGGGCGAGGCCGTCCGCTCCCAACTCGTCTTCCAGAAACTCGCGTACCTCACGTCCTCGTTCGCCCACCAACCCCAACACCACAACATCCGCGCGTGTGTTGCGTGCAAGCATGGCTAAAAGGGTTGACTTACCAACTCCCGCAGCTGCGAAAAGGCCCAAGCGTTGTCCTTCGCGGCAAGTCGTGAACAAGTTCATCGCGCGGACACCCAAATCAAGACGTCGTCCTAGTCGAGCTCGACCCGCGGCTGGCGGCGGGGGGCTGTGCAGATTGGCTTGTTCATGAGCGAGCAGGAGAGGGCCCGCCTTGTCTAATGGCCGACCAAGGGGGTCTATCACCCTGCCTATCCAGTTCGCGGATACCGCCAATCCCGCCGCGCGAGCCGGAAGAGCAGCAAACACCAAGCAGCCAGGACCTAGATTCTGATCAATTTCAAAACATATCATCTCGCCATAGTCGTTTTTGTCGAATCCGACGATTTCTGAAAGATTCATTTTTCCGTTTGGAAAATATATACATAGTCTATCGCCTATTTTGATAACCCGAGATAGGCCGGATATTCTGCTTAAAAGTCCATTAACCGAATTTATGTATCCTTTTGCTTCAGCAGAACGAATGGATTCTAGTGCAGCAATTGCGCCATCGATTCGCTGAATGAACGAAGTCAACTTCATTGAGAGCGTCCCGAGAAAATTAGGGTCGAAGGCTGATTCTTATGGAATGTCTTATTTTTCATACAAAATCTCCTTAATTAATAAAGAAATTACACGCTATGCGTGAAAAAACTATGGATGTCGGGGTGAATTGGCGCTAAAATACAACTTAAGATAGAGGAGACACGAAATGCGTGTTCTTTTGGTTGAAGATGATGCTGTTGCCGCGCGCGGCATCTCCCTGACACTGAAATCAAATGGATCGGTTGTCGATATAACTGACAACGGAGAGGAGGCATTGGAACTAGCAAGGCATTACGACTACGATATCGTCGTATTGGACCTCATGTTGCCAGACATGGAAGGCTATGAGGTCGTTCGCCGAATGCGCTCGGCCCGCATTGACGTTCCCGTCCTCATATTGTCGGGCCTATCTCGGCCCCAAGCAAAAGTGAAAGGCCTGGGAATGGGGGCGGATGACTTTATCACCAAACCATTCGACAAAGCCGAACTCTTGGCGCGCATGCAAGCTGTGGTCCGCCGCAGCAAGGGGTTTAGTCAACCGATTTTGCGCGTTGGCCCGTTGCAGATAAATCTCGATAGCCGCGAAGTATTCATAAATTCGACGCCCATCCATCTGACTGGTAAAGAGTACGCCATTTTGGAGTTGTTGGTATTGAGAAAAGGGATGATTTTAACGAAGGAAGCGTTCTTGAATCATCTTTATGGTGGTATAGATGAACCGGAAATGAAAATCATTGACGTGTTTATCTGCAAGCTGCGCAAAAAATTGGCTACGTCGGGAGTGGGCAATTTCATCAGCACGGTATGGGGACGTGGCTACACGATGCGTGAAGTGCCGTCGTCGGCACCGGGCATCTCCCCGGCTATGCCCAACAGTGAGGCGCAGAGTGTGGAAAACGACGCTCGCACCGCTGCGTGAGAAGCAGGCCGCTTTTCTATACTCGGCGTCGAACGACCTGCATTCACCCGTTGCTGTCGGCCGGCATATGAGATTCGTGCCGGCCGCGGAGGTAGGATGATGCGCGAAGGGTCAACCCAAGCGATGGATTTTCTTGGTTCGTTCAAATAGAACCACACTCACTTCTCAATCGCCAGCGCCCGCGCGTACACCTGCCTGCGAGGCAGCCCCGTTTGCGCCGCCACGTCCGCGACCGCCTGTTTCAGGCTGTGCGTCGCCAGCGCCGCACGCAATCTCACGTCAAGTTCGTCTTCGCTGGGGCGCTCGTTGGAAGGTGGGCCGAGCAGGAGGGTAATTTCGCCACGCGGTGGGTGGCCAGCGTAGTGGGTGGCCAACTCGGCCAGGCTGCCGCGGCGTACTTCCTCGAAGCGTTTGGTCAGTTCGCGCGCCACGGCGGCCGGACGGTCGCCGAACAGCTCGACCATATCGGTGAGCGTTTCGGCGAGGCGGTGCGGGGCTTCGTACCAAATCAGCGTGGCCGTCAGGCCGCCGCGTTCGGCAGCTCGCAGGGTGGCGAAAGCAGTGCGCCGCGCCCCGGCGCGTGGCGGGGGAAAGCCGAGAAAAAGGAACGGGTGGGGCGGCAGGCCGGAGAGCGTCAATGCCAGCACGGCGGCATTGGCGCCGGGGATGCCGTGCACCGGCAGTCCCTCGGCCAGGGCGGCGCGCACCAGCCGGTAGCCGGGGTCGGAAACCAGCGGCGTGCCCGCATCCGACACCAGGGCGACCAACCGGCCCGCCCGCAGTATCTCCAGCAATTCCGGAATTCGTGCTGCCTCGTTGTGGTCGTGAAGAGGCGCGGTGCGGGCGGAAATACCGTGGGCGCGCAACAAGTGGGCGGTGGTGCGCGTATCTTCGCACAACACCAGATCGGCCGCCCGCAGCGTGGCCACCGCGCGCAGCGACATGTCGGCGAGGTTGCCGATCGGCGTTGAAACCAGCACAAGTCCGTTCGAAGGCACGCCCCGAACGGCGTCGTCCCGCGCCGTGACGGCGGAAAGATCGGAGGAGGGGTCGCATGATTCGTCGGACATTCGTGCTCCTGGCAGCCATCGTATCACTGACCGGCTGCGTCGGGGCACCCGGCCCGCGCCCCTTTGCCCAGGGCGGTGGGCGGCCAACAATGCTGGGAGGCGGGACGCTCTCCACCGCCGCGCCCAGCGGCAAGCGGGTGGCCATCCTGGCGCCTCTCTCCGGCCCGAATGCCGAGCGAGGAAACGCCCTGGTGAAGGCTGCCCAACTTGCCCTGTCCGGACCCGGTTCGCCCGCGCTCGACGTACAGGACACCGGCGGTACCGCATCCGGGGCCGCCGCGGCGGCCGCAACCGCGATCAATGCCGGCGCGGGGCTGATCATTGGTCCGCTCACCGCAAGCGAAACCTCCGGCGCGGCCGGCCCGGCGCAGAAGGCAGGTGTGGCCGTGCTGGCCTTCACCTCCGACCCGGCCCAAGCCCGACCCGGCGTATGGGTACTCGGCCTGACGCCCGCCCAGCAGGTGCGCCGGCTGGTCGGTGCCGCGAGCTCTCAGGGCAAGAACCGATTCGCCGCGGTACTGCCAGAGAACGAGTTCGGTCAGGCCATGGCCGCCGCCCTCACCCAGGCGGCGCAAGCTGCCAATGCCGGCAGCCCGGACATCCGCTTCCACGGCAGCGGCATGGCCAGCATCAGCAGCACGGTGCGCGATATTTCCGCCTACGGAAGCCGGCGTGGGCCGGTGGACGCCGAGATGCGTGCCGCCCGCAGCCAAGGCGTGGAAGGCCGCAAGCGCGCCACCGAGCTTTCCCGTGCCAGCATCGCTCCCCCTCCCTTCGACGTGCTGTTGCTTGCCGATACCGGTGAGCAGCTCAACGCGGTGGCGAGCATGCTGAGCTACTACGATGTCGATTCCGGCAATGTCCGCATCATGGGCCCGGCATTGTGGGCGTCGCCCACTGCGCGCGGCGGTGCGCCGCTGGGTGGGGCCTGGTTCGCGGCACCCGATCCGTCAAGCCGAGAGAATTTCGACGCCGCCTTCACCGCCGCCGCCGGCACCCCCGCCCCCGGCCTCGCCGACTTCGCCTATGATGCGGCCAATATCGCGCGCGTACTGGCCGCCGAGGGCGGATTCTCGGCCGCCGCGCTATGCCGCCCGGAAGGGTTCGCGGGTGTGGATGGCGTGCTGGCTCTGCAGCCGGACGGAACGGTCACTCGCGGCCTCGCCCTGTTCGAAATCCGCCGGGGAGGTCCGGTGATGATCGAACCTGCCCCCGTCACCGCCGCGCCGGGCACCTGACGACAGGCGATGCGCCCGTCACTCCTGCTCGGTACCGCCGGCGTGCTGGCGGCGGTACCGTTGTTGGCGCTGGCGGCGCTGGCTGCCTTCGGCGCGGCCGCCCCCGGCCCTATCGCGCTGGCTGCGCTGGCGGTGGTGGTGGCGGCGCTGGGGCTGGCCTGGCTGTGGGGGCGCGACCTGGATCTGCTCGCCGAAACCCTCCGCCACGCCGCGCGAGAGGAGCAGGCGGCGCTGGCCCAAACCGCCGCGGCCCCCCTGCTGCCGCCGGTGGAGCGCATTACCCGCGGTGTGCTGCGCCTGTCCCGCGCCGTGGCCGCCCATGCCGCGGAAACCGCAGCCTTGGTCCGCGGGAATGAGGAGATCATCGAGGGTCTGCCGGATCCACTGCTGCTGCTGCGCCCCGATCGTAGCGTGCAGCGCGCCAACGCAGCGGCGCACGCTGTGTTCGGAGGGGAAATCGCCGCCGTACTGCGCCATCCTGGCCTGCGCGAGGCGATCGACCGTGCCTGGCGGGACCACTCTCCGCAGACTGCCGACCTCAGCCTCGCCGCCCCGGTGCCGCGCGAGGTGCATGCCACTGTCACCTTGCTGGAAGGCCCCGAGCCGCTCGCCCTGCTGATTCTGTCCGACCGCACGCGCGAACGCGCTGTGGAGCGCACGCGGGCTGATTTCGTCGCCAATGCCAGCCACGAACTGCGCACTCCGCTCGCCAGTTTGAAAGGCTTCATCGACACGCTGCGCGGCCCGGCGGCCGACGACCTGCCTGCGCAGCGCCGCTTTCTTGCCATCATGGCTGAACAGGCCGAACGCATGAACCGACTGATCGACGATTTGCTCAGCCTTTCCCGCATCGAACTCCTGGAACATCAGCCACCCTCCGGCACCGTGGACCTCGCAGACTTGACTCGTCGCATTCTGGAAGGCTTCGAACCCCGGCTTGCTGCCCGCCACATCACCCTGACCCTGAACGTCTCTCCCGGCCTGCCCACCATCACCGCGGATTCGGACCAACTCGCCCAGGTACTGACCAACCTGGTGGACAACGCCGTGAAATATGGCCGAGACGGCGGCGAAGTTCGCATCGCCCTCGGGCCGCCACCCCAGGGCGAAGGCTGGCCCACCCGTCCCGGCCTGGTGTTGACCGTTGCCGACGATGGTCCCGGCATTCCCCGCGCCCACCTGCCGCGCCTGACTGAACGCTTCTATCGGGTGGACGCTGGCCGCAGCCGCTCCGCTGGGGGCACCGGCCTCGGCCTTGCCATCGTCAAGCACATCATCAACCGACACCGAGGCCAAATACAAATCACCAGTGAAGAAGGGAGAGGTGCGCGGTTTTCGGTCTGGCTACCAGAGGGGCAAGCATAAAATAGAATAATATTTCAAAATAGAAAATTTATTATCTTATAAAAATCAATCAAATAATTTTAATTCTTTTATGACTGCTTGTTGATCGTAGCCCTCCACGCCGACATCGACCTCTATCATGGTCGTATTATGTCGCCGCCTTGCGCAAGCTATGCAGAAAATCTAACGTGATATGCGGATTTAACAGTTCAGCCTCGGGAGTTAGGTAGTTATATAATGCGCATGGATATAACGCAACCCCCTTCGTTCAGGACACAACTCTGCGAAAACCTCGCGCAGTCCCTGAACCTCATACACCCACACCACACTCCCTCCGCAGATGGCGAAGGGGTGCTACAGAAACTCGTCCAGGCCCTGCTGCGGGCCTACATGCTCTGGCTGGTCACCCGGCTCGACA
>CAMFLK010000001.1 GCA_945957135.1 uncultured Rhodospirillales bacterium | reverse complement strand
TGGGGCCTGAGGCCCCCGCCGCGACCTCTTGTCGCGGCAAGGGGTCGAGGGGCAGAGCCCCTCGCCTTGCCTTGGAGTCCAGGGGCAGCGCCCCTGGCCTTACTTCACGCTGAACGCCAGCGACCCGTTGCTTGCCTCGCCTTCCGGCACCGCCTTCGCTTCCCAGTTCAAAAGATAGTTCCCCGACTTCAGGACGGGTGCCGTGGCGAACAGCACGTCCGGGGCGGAGTCGCGCAGCACGGTGAGGGTTTCCACGGTCCGGCCGTTTTGCGTGATGAACAGGCGGGAATTGAGGTGGTCCACCGGTCCGTCGAAGCGGACGGAGAATTCCTGGGTGCGGCCGTCGATGATGGCTTCGGCGGCGGGTTTGGCTTCCAGCACCCGGCGGGGGGCGGCCTGGGCGGCCAGCGGCAGGAGCAGGGCGAGGGCGGCGAGCACGAGGCGGGGCATGGTCGGGGTCCGGTCGTTGCGTCGCCAGTTTGCGCGGGGTGGGGTGGTCATGGCTAGGGCCGCGACGCGGTATGTGTGCCAGGCCTGTGGGGCGGTGTCGCCGAAATGGGCGGGCAAGTGCGAGACCTGCGGCGCGTGGAACACGCTGGTGGAGGAGCAGGTGGAGGCGGGGCCGGGGCTTGCCAAGGCCAAGCCGGTCGCGGCGCGGAAGATCGCGCTGGTCAGTCTGGCCGGCAGCGCGGAGCCGCCGCCGCGGGCGGCCACGGGGATCGCGGAGCTGGACCGGGTGCTGGGCGGCGGGCTGGTGCCGGGTTCGGCGGTGCTGCTGGGCGGCGATCCCGGCATCGGCAAGTCCACCTTGTTGTTGCAGGCCGCGGCAGCCTTGGCGCGGGGCGGGCGGCGGGTGCTGTATATTTCGGGCGAGGAGGCGATCGAGCAGGTGCGGCTGCGCGCCCGGCGGCTGGGGCTGGCGGATGCGCCGTTGGAGCTGGCGGCGGCGATCAACCTGCGCGACATCGTCGCGACGCTGGAGGCGGCCGCCGACACCACGCTGGTGGTGATCGACTCGATCCAGACCATGTGGCTCGACAGCCTGGATTCCGCGCCGGGCAGCGTGGGGCAGGTGCGGGCGTGCAGTTTCGAGCTGATCCGCGCGGCCAAGACGCGGAATTTCTCCGTGGTGCTGGTGGGCCATGTCACCAAGGACGGCGCCATCGCCGGCCCCCGCGTGCTGGAGCACATGGTGGATGCGGTGCTGTATTTCGAAGGCGATCGCGGCCACCAGTTCCGCATCCTGCGCGGGGTGAAGAACCGGTTCGGCGCCACGGACGAGATCGGCGTGTTCGCCATGACCGGGCGCGGGCTCGATGAGGTGGCCAATCCTTCCGCCCTGTTCCTGGCGGAGCGGCGGGGCAACGTGTCCGGCTCGGCGGTGTTCGCGGGGCTGGAGGGCAGCCGGCCGGTGCTGGTGGAGATCCAGGCGCTGCTGTCGCCCAACCCCGGCGGGTCGCCGCGCCGCTCGGTGATCGGCTGGGATTCCGGCCGGCTGGCCATGCTGATGGCGGTGCTGGAAACGCGTTGCGGCCTGCGCCTGGGGGCGACGGATGTCTATCTCAACGTCGCCGGCGGGCTCAGGGTCAGCGAGCCGGCGGCCGATCTGGCGGTGGCCGCCGCCCTCGTCTCGGCGGCCAGCGACCAGCCCACCGACCCCGGCATGGTCTATTTCGGCGAGGTCGGCCTGTCCGGCGAGGTGCGCCAGGTGGCCCAGGCCGACCTGCGGCTGAAGGAGGCGCAGAAGCTTGGCTTCGCGCGCGCCAGCCTGCCCCGCCCGCCCGCGCGCGGCCGGCGATCGGCCGAGGGGCTGGAGCTGGCGGAGGTCGGCCACCTCTCCGATCTCGTCGCCCGGTTCACGTTTCATGACCGTGGTGCGGCGGGGGCAGCCGAGCCATGAGGCGGAAACACGTATGACACACTGGCGTCGGACGGTCAGGCGACGATATATGCGCCTCACCATGCCGGGCGCCGCGCATTGAACTGGGTCGATCTCTCGCTGATCACGATCGTCGCGGTCTCCGCGATGCTCGCCTTCATGCGCGGTCTGGTGCGTGAGGTGCTGGGCGTCGGCGCCTGGATCGGCGCCGCCTGGTTCGCCTATGTCGGGTTCGATTTCGTGCGCGACCGCTTCCGCGGCTGGATCGGCAACCCCGACCTGGCCGACCCCGCCGCCTATGGCGCGCTGTTCCTGGGTGCGTTGATCCTGCTGTCGATCGTCATCGGCATGGTCGGCAAGCTGGTGAACGCCTCCATGCTCGGCGGCATCGACCGCACGCTGGGCATCGTGTTCGGCGTGGCGCGCGGCATGGCGCTGATCGTGGTCGCCTATATCGGCGCGGGCTGGGTAGTCACCGCCGAGCGCTGGCCGAAGCCGGTGCAGCAGGCCCGCCTGCTGCCCTATGTGTACGATGCCGCGCGCTGGGCCGCCGCCCAGCTGCCGGAAGCCTATCGCCCCAACGTCACCGCGCCGCCTGCGGGACGCGAGGCGACCGCTGCCGATCTGCTGCACGTCACCCCTTCCGGCCGGGCCCGGCCATGACGGGACCAGGAGAACCGACGATGGAACTTCGCACCATCCCGCGCGAGGACGACGACACGCTGCATGAGGAATGCGGCGTCTTCGGCGTCTGGAACCATTCCGACGCGGCGGCGCTGACCGCCCTCGGCCTGCATGCCCTGCAGCATCGCGGCCAGGAATCGACGGGCATCGTCACGCATGACGGCAAGCACTTCCACTCCCATCGCGGCCTCGGCCTGGTGGGCGAGAATTTCGGCGACGCGGCCGTGATCGCCGGGCTGCCCGGCGGCCGCGCCCTCGGCCACAACCGCTACGCCACCACCGGCGGCACGGTGCTGCGCAACGTGCAGCCGCTCTATGCCGATTTCGAGTTCGGCGGCCTCGCCGTCGCGCATAACGGCAATCTCACCAACGCCTTCGGCCTGCGCCGCGCCCTGGTGCGGCGCGGCTGCCTGTTCCAGTCCACCACCGACAGCGAGGTGTTCATCCACCTCATCGCCATCAGCCTCTATTCCAGCGTGGTGGACCGGCTGATCGACGCCTTGAAGCAGGTGGTGGGCGCCTATTCGCTGATCGCCATGACCGACACCGAGCTGATGGGCGTGCGCGACCCGCTGGGCGTGCGCCCGCTGATCCTCGGCCGCCTGCCGGGGGTGGACGGTGCGGCCGCCTGGGTGCTGACCAGCGAGACCTGCGCGCTCGACATCGTCGGCGCCGATTTCGTGCGCGACGTGGAGCCGGGCGAGATCGTGGTGATCAACGACCAGGGCGTGCACAGCGTGAAGCCGTTCGGCCGCGCGCCCAACCGGTTCTGCGTGTTCGAATACATCTACTTCGCCCGGCCGGATTCGGTGGTGGAGGGCATGCCGGTGTACGAGGCGCGCAAACGCATCGGCGCCCAGCTGGCCCGCGAGAGCGGCGTGCCGGCCGACGTGGTGGTGCCGGTGCCCGATTCCGGCGTGCCCGCCGCCATGGGCTACGCGCAGGAAAGCGGCGTGCCGTTCGAGCTGGGCATCATCCGCAACCACTATGTGGGCCGCACCTTCATCGAACCCACCGACAACATCCGCCATCTCGGCGTGAAGCTGAAGCATTCCGCCAACCGGCCGATGCTGGAGGGGCGGCGCGTGGTGCTGGTGGACGATTCCATCGTGCGCGGCACCACCTCGCGCAAGATCGTCGAGATGGTGCGCCAGGCCGGGGCGGCGGAGGTGCATATGCGCATCTCCTCGCCGCCCACCACGCATTCCTGCTTCTACGGCATCGACACGCCCGAGCGCGGCAAGCTGCTCGCCGCCCGGCACAGCGTGGAGGAGATGGGGGCGCTGATCGGCGTGGACAGCCTGGCCTTCATCTCGCAGGACGGGCTGTACCGCGCCCTGGGCCATGAGGGGCGGGACCGCGAGAACCCGCAATATTGCGACGCCTGCTTCACAGGCGAATACCCGGTGCCGCTGCCGGACATGACCGACAACGACAACCGCCAGCTCTCGCTGCTGACCGAGCACCATTGATGCCTCTTTCCGGCCGCATCGCGCTGGTCACCGGCGCCAGCCGCGGCATCGGCGCCGCCACCGCCATCGAGCTGGCACGGCGGGGGGCGCATGTGGTGATCACCGCGCGCACCCAGGGCGGATTGGAGGCGGTGGACGACGCCGTCCGCGGCTTTGGTGGCCAGGCCACGCTGCTGCCGCTCGACCTGCGCGACGGGGCGGCGCTCGATTCGCTCGGCCCCAGCCTGTTCGACCGCTTCCGCCGGCTGGACATCCTGGTCAGCAATGCCGGCGTGCTCGGCACCCTGACCCCCACCCCGCACATCACGCCGCGCGACTGGGAAGAGGCGGTGGCCGTGAACCTCTCCGCCGCGTGGCGGCTGATCCGCAGCTGCGGGCCGCTGCTCCAGGTGGCCGAGGCCGGCCGCGCGGTGTTCCTCACCAGCCGCATCGCCCGCCAGCCCACCGCCTATTGGGGCACCTACGGCGCCACCAAGGCCGGGCTGGAACAGCTCGCTTTGGCCTGGGCCGACGAGGTGACCAGCACCAAGCTGCGCGTGAACCTGTTCGACCCCGGCCCCGTCGCCACCGCCATGCGCCGCGCCGCCTTCCCCGGCGAGGACCAGACCCCCCTGCCCCGCCCCGAATCCGTCGCCCGCGAAATCGCCGATCTCTGCGGCGCGGAGGAGACGCGGCATGGCGAGCGGGTGCGGTTCTCGGGTGCGCCGGTGCCGGCGTAGGCGCGGCTGCCAGCTTCTCAAGCCGAGAGCATGAACCTTCAGCGTGGCTTCGCGGGAAGCGGCGCATGCTCTCGCGTGACGCCCGCCCGAACCTGTTCCGCGGCCTGAATCAGCCGCGCGGCATTGGCCGGGCTGCCGAGCAGATGGGCGGTCGCCTGCCAGCCGGCGAATTCCTCCTCCGAGATCAGCACGACATTCCCCTTGCCGCTCGACCGCGTCACCATGATCGGCTCACGATCGGTCACCGCCTGGTCGAGGTAGCGCGCCATGTTCCGGCGCAGATCGGAGTAGGTGATGTGGGTCATTGGCGACCTCCGGGCTGAAAGAGCGATTGTTGGAACGGAGGGCCCCGTCTTCTTCGAGGATGTCGCCGTGCTCGGTGTCGTCAAGGCGCGCTTCGCTCAAGGGCCTTGACGGCCCCTGCGCGCGACGCCTTTCGGGCGGAAGGCCGGGGCAAGAAAGCGGCCCTTTTCAGCCGAACAAGAAAGCTGGAAAGGGCTCACTTCTTTCCATACTTCGCATATCAGCACTCGCTTCGTTGGGTCGGGCGCTGTCAAGGCTCTTGAGCGAAGCGTGCCTTGGCAGCGCCCGACCCAACGCAAGCACAATCAACGAAGCGAAGGAGCCAAGCCCTCACACCACCAGCCGCCCCAGCAGCGCGTCCAGCCGCTTGCGCCCCTCGGCCGTGGCGGCGAGGCGGCCGGAGCGGCGGGTGAGGTAGCCTTCCGCCAGGGCCAGTTCCAGCGTGTCCGCGTCCAGCGCCTCGGCCAGCGCCATGCCGGTGCGGGCGGCGAAGCGGGATTCGTCGATGCCCTCGGTCAGGCGCAGGCCCATCAGCAGCATTTCGCGCGCGCGGTCGGGCGGTTCCACCGCCTCCTCCTGCGTGGTGCCGTGGCCCTGGCGCTCCACCAGTTCCGCCCAGGGTTCGGGAGCGCGGTGGCGGCGGGTGGCGCGCAGGGTACCGTCCAGGCTGATACGGCCATGGGCGCCGGGGCCGATGCCGGCATAGTCGGCGTAGCGCCAATAGGCGAGGTTGTGCCGGCTCTCCGCGCCCGGGCGGGCGTAGTTGGACACCTCGTAGGGCAGCAGGCCGAACCGCGCCGCCTCATCCGCCGTCGCGTCGTACAGCGCGGCGGCGGATTCGTCGTCGGGCAGCACCAGCTCGCCGCGCCGGTGCAGCCCCTCGAACACCGTGCCGGGCTCGATGGTGAGCTGGTAGAGCGAGAGATGGTCCGCCGCCAGCGCCAGCGCCGTGCGCAGCTCCGCCCGCCAATCCGCCAGGGCCTGCCCCGGCCGGGCATAGATCAGGTCGAAGGACAGGCGGGGGAACAGGCCGCGCGCCAACTCCAGCGCCGCCACCGCCTGCTCCGCCGAATGCTGCCGTCCCAGCAGGCGCAGCGGCTCCGCCCGCAGGCTCTGCACGCCGAGCGAGACGCGATTCACCCCGGCCTGACGGAACGCCGCGAGACGCCCGGCCTCCACGCTGGTGGGATTGGCTTCCAGCGTGATCTCGATGTCCTCCGCCGGCGCGAACAGGGCGGTGGCCTCGGCGATCAGCGCGGCCACCGTCTCCGGCGCCATCAGGCTGGGCGTGCCGCCGCCGAAGAAGATCGAGCCCAGGCGCCGCCGTCCCAGCCGCGCCGCCTCCCACCGCAGCTCCGCCAGCAGGGCGGCGGCGAAGCGCGCCTGGTCGATGCGCTCGCGCACATGCGAGTTGAAATCGCAGTACGGGCACTTGGCGCGACAGAACGGCCAGTGGATATACAGCGCAAGCGTGTCCATCACCTGGATATAGGGCGGAATGACCGAAGGAAGCTCCACCGCGCGCGTGCGCGCTGCCCTGCTGGCGGCGGGGCACGACGACACCATCACCGAATTCCCCGCGGGCACCCGCACCGCGGCCGACGCCGCGGCGGCGATCGGCTGCGACGTGGCGCAGATCGCCAAATCCATCGTGTTCCGCGCCGGCGGCCGGCCGGTGGTGGTGATCGCCTCCGGCACCAACCGGGTGGACACCGCCAAGGTGGCGGCGGCGCTGGGCGTGGCCATCCGCCGCGCGGATGCCGACTGGGTGCGCGAGACCACCGGTTTCGCGGTGGGCGGGGTGGCGCCGCTGGGCCATCTCGCCCCGCCGCTGCTGCTGTTCGACCGCGACCTGCTGGATCTGCACCCGATCTGGGCCGCCGCCGGCTCCCCGCACCACGTCTTCCCCACCGAGGCCGAAACCCTGCTGCGCATCACCGGCGCCCAGGTGGCCGATATCCGCCAGGAGGTGCCATGAGCACGGAAGCACGGGCGCGCGAGGCGATCTGCCGGCTGGGCGCCAGCATCTTCACCCGCGGCCTCACCTTCGGCAGTTCCGGCAATCTCAGCGTGCGGCTGGAGGATGGCTGGCTGATGACGCCGACCAACGTGGCCCTCGGCGAGCTGGACCCCGCCGGCCTGTCGCGGCTGGATGCCCAGGGCCGACTGGTCGCCGGGCCGCAACCCACCAAGGAAGCCTTCCTGCACCGCGTGATGTACGAGGGCCGCGCGGATGCCGGCGCCGTGGTGCATCTGCATTCCACCCATTCCGTCGCCGTCTCCTGCCTCGCCGATGTGGACCCAGAGGATGTGCTGCCGCCCATCACCGCCTACTACGTCATGCGGGTGGGCCGGCTGCCGCTGGTGCCGTATTTCCCGCCCGGCGACACCCGCCTGGCCGAGGCGGTGCGGCCACTGGTGGGCAAGCACCACGCCGTGCTGCTGGCCAATCACGGCCCGGTGGTGGCCGGCACCTCGCTCTCCGCCGCCGCCGGCGCCATCGAGGAGCTGGAGGAAACCGCCCGGCTGCACCTGCTGCTGCGAGGGCATAAGGTGCGCACCCTCACCCCGGCGCAGGTGGACGAACTGCGCGCGCGTTTCGGCTGAAGGACCATGCACGACCTCTCCACCTTCCGCGCCGCCGGCCTGATCGGCCACCCGATCGGCCATTCCCGCTCGCCAATGATCCATGGCCACTGGCTGACCGAGCACGGCATCAACGGCGCCTACCTGCCCTTCCCCGTCGCCCCCGGCCGGCTGGAGGCGGCGCTGCGCGGCCTGCCCGCCCTGGGCTTCGCCGGCTGCAACGTCACCATCCCGCACAAGGAGGAGGCGGCGCGGCTGGTGGACCGGCTGGACGCGGCGGGTGCGCGGGCCGGCTCGATCAACCTGGTGGTGGTGGAGAAGGACGGCTCGCTCACCGGCTCCAGCAAGGACGGCTACGGCTTCATCCACAGCCTCTACGACGCCAATCCCGACTGGCGCGGCGATGCCGGCCCCGCCGTGGTGCTGGGCGCCGGCGGCGGCGCGCGCTCCGTGGTGCTCAGCCTGATCGAGCAGGGTGCCCCGGACATCCGCCTGCTCAACCGCACCCGCGCCCGCGCCGACGCGCTGGCCGCCGACCTGGGCGGGCCGGTCCGCGTGTTCGACTGGGCGGAGCGCCACGACGCGCTGGAAGGTGCCGCCTTGCTGGTGCACACCACCAGCCAGGGCATGGCCGGCCAGCCGCCGCTGGAGCTGCGCCTGGACGCGCTGCCGCCGACCGCCCTGGTGTGCGACATCGTTTACAACCCGCTGGTCACCGCCCTGCTGGCCGGCGCCGCCGCGCGGGGCAACCAGGTGGTGAACGGGCTGGGCATGCTGCTGCACCAGGCCAGGCCGGCCTTCGCGGCGTGGTGGGGGGTGATGCCCCGCATTTCGCCCGAGCTGCGGGCGAAGGTGGAGGCGACGGTCAAGTAGAGATGCGCGCGGTCGGCATGCGCTGTCTGATCCTCGGCATCATCTTGCTGGCGTCGCAGGCGGCGGGAGTATCCGGCGCGCGTGCCTCGGCCTCCGATGAAGCGGACCGGCTTTTCGCCGAGGCCATGGCGCATTGGGACAGAAGCACGTCGCCCGAAGTCGAGACCCTGCTGCGCCAGGCGCTCGCGTTGCAGCGCTCGGCGCTGCCGCCCGCCGACCCCCGGATCGCGCGGACCGTGGACCAGCTTGGCCGCGTTTTCTACAACCGTGGGGTGGAGACCGCCGATCGCCGCCAGTTCGAGGAGGCGGCCACATGGTTTCGCGAGGCGGCCGGCCTGCTGCAGCAGGCCGCCAATCCCGATCGCCTGTCGCTGGGCGACTACGTGTCCGACCTTGCCGCCGGGGAGCGCGAGGCGGGGCGGCCGCGATCGGCCTTGCCCATCGTCTGCGAGGGCCTGAGCATCCGCCTCTCGCTCGAACCGCCGCGGGTGGACCGCATCGGCGCCAGCCTCAACAACATGGCGCGCGCCTTCGCGGCGCTCGGCGACCGGCGGGAAGCCGGCGCGCTGCTTCGCGACGTCCGCGCGATCGAGATCGCCCCCGGCAATGGCCCGTCCATCGGCATGGCGGCCTATGACCGCAACTGCCGCGGCGCGCCGGTGTCCTGATCCGGCGACTACGTGCCGTCGATCGCCGTGATCGCCGCGTGCACCAGCCGCCCCCGCTGCACCGTGGCGCGCGCCACGCGGTCGCGATAGGCGGCGGCCTGCGCGACGATATCCGCGAGCCGCGCGCGGTAGCGGCCCAGGCTGGCGGCGAGGGCGGACGGGGCGGGACCGCCGAGCATGTCGCGCACCGCCACGAAATGCCGGGCCGTGCCGATCTCGCGGAAGCTGGCTTCGTCGATACCGGGCGGGCGCCCGATGGCGTGGATGAACGCCGCCTCGAACACCGTCATGTCGATCGTGGCGAGGCTGTGGCCATGGGCGATCATGTCGCGCGCGAGGATGGAGGCGATCTCGTGCGCCTGGCGGAAGGAAATGCCCTCGCGCCGCACCAGCGAATCGGCGACTTCCGTGATGGTGACGCAGGCTTCGTCGATGTGCCGGCGCACCCGCGCCTCGTCGATCGTCACCGCCCGCATGAAGGCGGCGAGCAGGGTGAGCACGCGGCCGGTGGTGGCGAAGGCCTCGTAGCCGGCTTCCTGCACCGTGCCCTCGCTGTCGTTCATGTCGGTGAACGGCGTGTTGTGCAGGGCGGTCAGCACCGCCTCCGCCTGGCCGGCGGCGAGGGAGGCGAGCAGGCGCATATGCTCCACCGGCACCGGGTTGCGCTTCTGCGGCATGATGGAGCTGATCTGCACGAAGGCGTCGGGCACGCGCAGGTGCCCGGTCTCGAACCCGGTCCAGCTGTTGAGGTCCTGGATGAAGCGGCCAAGGCCGAGCAGCATCACCTTCAGGCTGGCATAGGTCTCGGCGATGTAGTCGGCGGTGGCGATGCAGCCGTAGCTGTTCTCCTGCACCGCGGAAAAGCCGAGCAGCTCCGCCACACGTTCGCGATCGAGCTTGAAGCCGGAGGTGGTGATGGCCGCCGCGCCCAGCGCGCAGCAATCCACCGTGGCCAGCGCGTGCAGCAGCCGGCCGGCATCGCGCAGCAGGATTTCGATCAGCGCGCCGAGATAATGGCCCCAGGTGGTGGGTTGGGCCGGCTGGCCATGGGTGTAGGCGACGACAAGGGTTTCCGCGCCGGCCGCCGCGCGCTCCAGCAGCACGGCGATCAGCGCTTCGAGCTGGGCGAGGATGGCGAGCAGGTGCTCGCGCAGCGACATGCGGAAGATGGTGTGGTCGATGTCGTTGCGGCTGCGCCCGGTATGCAGCCGGCCCGCGAGGTCGGGGCCGAGTTTTCCGCGCAGGGCGGATTCCAGCAGGAAGAAGAAATCCTCGTGCTCGCCGGTATAGGTCAGCGCGCCGATATCGGTCTCCGCCAGCACCGCACGCTGGGCGGCGAGGATGGCGCCGAGCTGGGCGGGCGACAGCCAATCCCGCTCGCCCAGCATCACGCCATGCGCCTCGTTCACCGCGACGAGGTTGCGCCAATGGTGGCGCTTCACCCCCTCGAACAACGGCGCGAGCACCGCTTCCTTGTAGGTGGGATCGGGGAACTTCGAAAAATCGTTCACGCCATCATCCCTTCAGGCCGGTCATCATGATGCCGGTGATGATATTGCGCTGAAGCACCATGAACACCACCAGCGTGGGCAGCACGGCGATGCTCGCCCCGGTCATGATCATTTCCCAATCCGTCTGGAACTCGCCGGACAGCGAGGCGAGGCCGACCGGCACCGTGTAGAGGTTGGGGCTGGTGGTGACGATCAGCGGCCACAGGAAGGCCGTCCAGTTGCCGAGAAAGGTGAAGATGGCGAGCGCCGAAAGCGCCGGCGTGACCAGCGGCAGCGCCACACGCCAGAAGATGCCGAACTCGTTCAGCCCATCCACCCGCGCCGCGTCGATCAGCTCGTCCGGCACGCCCGTGAAGAACTGGCGCATGAGGAACACGCCGAAGCCGGTGACCATGCCGGGGAACATGATGCCCCACACCGTGTCGAGCCAGCCCATCGACTTGGCCATGACGTACCACGGGATCACCAGCATTTCCGTGGGAATCATCAGCGTGGACAGGATCAGCACGAACACCAGCCCGCGCCCGCGGAAACGGAACTTGGCCAGCGTGTAGCCGACCAGCGAATCGAAGAACAGGACGGAGACGGTGGTGGCGGTGGCGACGATGGCGGAGACGGCGAACCAGCGCGGGAAGCGGCTGGTGGAGAGGATGGCGATGTAGTTGTCCAGCGTTGGCGATTTCGGCAACAGGGCGAGGTCGTAGATCTCGCTGTTGTCCTTCAGCGAAGTGGCCAGCATGAACACGAAGGGCATCACCATGGTGAGGCCGCCCAGCAGCAGCAGGATCCACGCGACGGGATGGCGCGATCTCACTTCCGCTCCCCCAGCAGGCGAAGCTGGAGCAAGGACAGGATCAGCAGGATCGCGAACAGCACCACCGTCTGGGCCGAGGCATAGCCCATGTCCATGCGCGCGAAGGCGGTCTGGTAGATGTTCAGCACCAGCGGGCGCGTGGCGTTCAGCGGCCCGCCCTCGCCGCCCGGCGTCATGTTGTACACGTAGTCGAAGATGCGCAGGAAGCCGATGGACGTCGTGATGAACAGGAACACGAAGGTGGGCCGCAGCAAGGGCAGGGTGATGGCGCGCAGGATCTGCCACGATCCCGCGCCGTCGATCTCCGCCGCCTCGTAGTAGCTGCGCGGAATGGCGCGGATACCCGCCAGGAAGATCACCACCTGGAAGCCCAGCGCCGCCCAGATCGCCGGCGCCAGCACGGCCGGCAGCGCCTGGCTGGTGGAGCGCAGGAAGGGCTGGGCGGAAAAGCCGAGCCAGACCAGCCAGCCGTTGAACACGCCCACCGGCGGCGGCTGGTAGAACCAGCGCCACACCCAGGCCATCGCCGTCGCCGTGGTGAGGTGCGGCACGAAATACAGCGCGCGGATCAGCCCCTGGCCGTAGCGCACGCGATCGAGATGGTAGGCGATCACGAAGGCGAGGCCGAGGCTGATCGGCAGGCCCAGCAGCAGGTACCAGAACGTGTTGCCCAGCACCTGCCAGAACACCGGGTCGCCCACCAGGCGCCGATAGTTCTCGATGCCCACGAACACCCGCGGCCCCACCAGGTTCCAGCGGGTGAGCGAGAGGAAGAACCCGTCCACCGCCGGCCAGAACCGCACCAGCGCGAAATAGCCGAGCGGCACGGCGAGGAAACCCCAGGCCCACACAGATTGTTTCTGCGCGAGCGTCAGGCGCGCCGCCATGCCGCTATTTCCGCGTGTCCAGGATTTTCTGCTCCTCCGTGGCGGCGATCGCGAGCGATTGCGCGACGGGCATCTTCTGGATCACCACGCGATCGACCATGTCCATCATGATCTTGCGCTGCGCGGATTCATCGACGAAATCCGTCGCCACCGCGTAATCGAGCCCGCGCACGAAGGGGCCGTATTTCGGATGGTTCTTCACCGCGTCCGTGTGGGCCAGCGCCACGCGCGCGGGCAGTTCGCCCACCTTCTCCATCCACAGCTTCATCGCCTCCTCGGTGGTGACGAATTGCAGGAACTTCACCGCCGCGTCGAATTTCGGCCCCTTCGCCTTGCTGGTGATGCCGTTCACCCAGTAGGAGGCGAAGTTGGATCGCTTGCCGTTGTACGCTGGCAATTCCGTCACCGCGTAGTCCAGCCCGCGCTGCGTGTCGAACGCGCCGAGGCGGAAGGAGCCATCCACCGTCAGCGCCGCGCGGCCGGCCTTGAAGGCCGTCACCTGGTCGGTCATGAACCCCATCTCGCTCACCTTCTCCTGGGTGACGAGGTTGGTGTACCAGGTCACGCCGGCGACGGCCTCGGGCGTGGTGTAGGTCACCTTGCGCCCGTCCGGCGAGAACGGCGCGCCGCCGAACTGCCGGATCAGCCCCTCGCGGATCCAGTGCAGGTCCTGGCCGGCGACATCCAGCGCGATGCCCTCGCTGACCATGTTGCCGGAGCCGTCGCGCTTGGTGGTCGCCTTGGCGACGGTGATCAGTTCCTCGAGCGTGGCCGGCGGCTTTTGCGGGTCGAGCCCCGCCTCCTTGAAGAGCTTCTTGTTCCAGAACAGCGCCAGCGCGCGCACCGCGGTGGGCAGCGCGTAATAGGCGCCGTCGATCTTCATGTTGCCCACGATGGGGAAGAACTCGCGGTCGATCGTCGCGGGGTCGAACACCGTCTTGGGCAGCGGCTGCAGCAGCTTGGCCTGCATGAACGCGTCGAGCCAGCCGTAATAGAGCTGCACCACGTCCGGCCCCTCGCCCGCCGGCACGGCGGCGGCGATGCGGGTGCGGTAGTTGTCGTAGGGCACGGTGACGTGGCGGACGGTGATGTCGGGATTGGCGGCCTGGAAACGCTTGATCAGCTCGTCCATGGCCTCCACACGTTCCTTGAACGTGTATTGCCAGTATTCGATTTCCACCGGTTGCGCCCGGGCCGGCGCCGTGGCCAGAATCGTGCCCGCCGCCGTTCCAACCGCCACCCCCAACAGGTTCCGCCGACCCAACATGACACTCTCTCCCGCCGATGCCGTTCCCTGGGCGAAACTCCCGGAAGCCACGCGCGAAGTCAAATTGTGGTGCGCGCTGCGCCCGCTGCGCTCGGCCGCGTGCTGGATGGCCGTCGGCGCGCACCCCGATGACGAGTGGAACGGCTTCATGGCCTGGCTCGGCCTCGGCCAGGGCGTGCGCACCGTCTATGCCTGCGCGCTGCGCGGCGAGGGCGGGCAGAACGCGGTGGGGGTGGAGCAGGGCGCCGATCTCGGCGCGCTGCGCGCGTGCGAGATGGAGCTGGCGGCGGCCACGATCGGCATGGGCGTGCGCTGGCTGAACACGGACGAGACCGATCCGCTGTTCGATTTCGGCTTCGCCCGCTCGGCCGAGGACACGCTGGCGCGCTGGGGCGCGGCGCGGCTGACCGGCGCGCTGGTGCACGCCATCCGCGCCGAACGCCCGGACGTGGTCAGCCCCACCTTCCTCGACGTGCCCGGCCAGCACGGCCATCACCGCGCCATCACCCGCACGCTGCTGCGCGCCGTGGACCTCGCCGCCGACCCCGCCTTCCCGGACGCGCTGCCGCCGTGGCGCGTCGCCAAGGCGTACCTGCCCGCCTTCTCCGGCGCCGGCGGCTCCTACGACGACGAGGAGCCGCCGCCGCCCGCCACGGTCACGGTCGATCTCGGCGAATTCGTCCCCGAGCTCGGCCTGAGCTGGGCGCAGCTCGGCGAGCAGTCCCGCCGCTTCCACGCCAGCCAGGGTATGGGGCGCGACCTGCCAGCGGGCCCGCGCCCGCTGGCGCTGCACCAGCTGTTCGGCCCGCCGGACCACGCAGCGCCCACCGACAATCTGCCGCCGTGCGCCGACCCCGCCATCGCCGAGGCGCTCGCCGCCTGGCCCGACATCCCCAGGGTCGCCGCCGCCCTGCGCGCCGCCCGGCCGGACGAGCGCAACTGCCGCCAAGTCGCCCACGCGCTGGCCGTCGCCGAGGGCATCGAGGGGATTGTCACGGTCTCGCCCGACCCGCTGCTGCCCGGCACCACCGCGCATCTGCGCGTCACCGCCCCCGCCGGCGCCACCGTCACCCCCCGCGCGCCGGCGGGCTGGACGATCCGGCCGGAGCCGGGCGGCTTCGCGGTGGACATTCCCGCCGACGCCCCGCCCTTCGGCACCGCCCGCCCGGGCTTCGACCCGCTGGGCGGCAACGAGCCGCTCGGCGTCACGCTCTCCCGCGACGGCGCGGTGCGCGAGATCGACCCCGCGCCCGTCCTGCTCGCCCCCGCCCGCCCCGCCTTCGCCACCCCCGCGCAGATCGTCCACCGCATCGGCGACCCCGCGCCGATCCGCCTGCGCACCGAGGCCGGCGAGACCACCCTGCCGCCCCCCGCCGGCCGGGCGGACCTGCCCTCGCGCGGTGACAGCGCGCGCATCTTCGCCCACCCCCATACCGGCCGCGTCGCGCGCATCGTGCCCGCCCCGGTCGCCCTGCTCGGCCTCGACCTCGCCAACGACGCGCAGGCCCGCGTCGGCGTCGTCGCCGCGCCCGACGACGCCACGGCCGACTGGCTCACCCAGCTCGGCATCGCCGCCGAACGGCTGGACGACGACGCCCTCGCCGCCCCGCTTGCCCGCTTCACCTGCCTGCTGGTCGGCATCGCCGGCTTCGCCCGCCGCCCGGCCCTCGCCGCCCAGCGCCCGCGCCTGATGGAATGGATGCGCGCCGGCGGCCACCTCGTCACCCTCTATCACCGGCCGCAGGATGGGTGGGACAACACCTGGCCGGCGGGGCTGGCCATCGGCACGCCCTCGCTGCGCTGGCGGGTGAGCGAGCCGGACGCGCCGGTGGAGGTGCTGGCACCCGACCACCCGCTGCTCAACCGTCCCAACCGCATCACCGCGGCGGACTGGCAGGGCTGGGTGCGCGAGCGCGGCCTGTATTTCGCCCGCGACTGGTCGCCCGCCTACACGCCCCTGCTCGCCCTCGCCGATACCGGCCAGCCCCGCCTGTCCGGCGCCCTGCTGCACGCCGCCATCGGCGCCGGCGCCCACACCCATGTCGCCCTCGCCCTGCACCGCCAATACCCGGCCCTGGTGCCCGGCGCCTTCCGCCTGCTCGCCAATCTTGTTTCTGGGTCGGCTCCTTCGCCTGGGTGATTGTGCTTGCGTTGCATCTGGCGCTGTCAAGGCGCGCTTCGCTCAAGAGCCTTGACAGCGCCAGACGCAACGAAGCCAGTGCCGACATGCGAAGAATGAGGAGAAGTGAGCCTTTTCTTCCCCGTTTCTCTGTTCGGCTGAAAGGGGCCGTTTCCCTGCCCCGGCCTTCCCCCGAAAGGGCGACGCGCGCAGATGTCGTCAAGGCCCTTGAGCGAAGCGTGCCTTGACGACATCGAGCACGGCGCCACCCTGAACGAAGGCCGGCCATCCCCGTACACGGCAATTTTTTTGACGCGGAGCGGACCGCGCCTCTAGCCTCGGCTGCGAAGCCTCGGGGGATGGCGCGCATGGCCGGATGGGCATCGTGGATCGGCAGGAATCTGGCCGGGTCCGTGGCGTTGGGCGTGGTCGTCGTCATGCTCGGGTGCAGCGGCGACGAGCCCCGCCCCGGCGCGGTGCTGGACGAGGCCAAGCTCGCCGGCCGCACCGGCGCCAGCTTCCCGCCGGCCGACGAAGACTTCTTCCACGACATGGACAACGGCATCGCCATGTCCGCGGACGAGGTGAAGGGCCGCAACATGTGGAACGTCTGGACCGGCGGCAACGACCGGTTCTGGGACCAGATGACCCATACCACCTTCGGCGCGTTCGACCTGCTGAAGACCGTCTCCTCCCACCCCTCGCTGCGCTACGGGCGGGACAACCGCTTCGCCTGGCTCGGCCTGATGAACGAGCCCTGCTTCCAGAAAGCCACCGGCCCGGTCGCCGACCGCTACGGGCTGTGGCTGGACACGCGCAAGCCCGGCTGCGCGCCCGACCCGTTCGAGAACGACACCAAATACCCCGGTGTTGCGATCGGCGCCCGCGGCAAGAACATTCCCGTCGGCTCCTATTACGGCCTGTCCACCGGCGTGGTGGGCCTGCGCCTGTTCCCCAACCCGGATTTCGACGAGGCGGCGGCGAAGAAATGGGACCCCAAGCGCTACTATGAAGACCCCAGCTACTATCTCGACAAGGACCTGGTGCGCCCCTACCGCGTCGGCATGTCCTGCGGCTTCTGCCATATCGGCCCCAACCCGCTGAAGCCGCCCGCCGACCCCGAGAACCCCACCTGGGAGAACATGAACACCACGGTCGGCGCCCAGTATTTCTGGATCGACCGCATCTTCATCTGGAACAACGACCCCAAGAACTTCATGTACCAGCTGGTGCACACCTCGCGCCCCGGCTCGCTCGACACCTCGCTGGTCTCCACCGACAACATCAACAACCCGCGCACCATGAACGCCTTCTACAGCCTGGGCGCGCGGCTCGGCATCGCCCAGCGCTGGGGCAAGGAAACCATCGCCGGCGGCGAGCTCGACAACCGGCAGTTCAACGATTTCGTCAAGGACGGCCCGCTCACCAAGTTCTTCGACAAGCCCAACACCGTCTTCACCCCGCATGTGCTGAAGGACGGCTCGGATTCCGTCGGCGCCCTCGGCGCGCTCAACCGCGTGTACCTGAACATCGGCCTGTTCAGCGAGGAATGGCTGCTGCACTTCAACGCGCTGGTCGGCGGCAAGCCCATCTCGCCCATTCCCATCGCCAGCGCGCAGAAGAACTCCGCCTACTGGAACGCCACGGAATTGCAGACGCCGGACATGGCGCTGTTCCTGCTGAAAGCCGGCCAGCCCGACCATCTGAAGGACGCGCCGGGCGGCGCACGCTACATGACCACCGACCCCGCCATCCTCGCCCGCGGCAAGGACGTGTTCGCCGAGAACTGCGCCCGCTGCCATTCCAGCAAGCAACCCCCCGTCGTCGCCGGGCTCGACCCCGACGGCTGCGCCGGCCCCAACTACCTGCAATGCTGGGACCGCTACTGGGCCGCCACCAAGACCGACCAATACAAGGCGCAGATGCGCGCCATCGTCCAGGCGCCGGACTTCCTCGACAACAACTACCTGTCCACCGACGTGCGCGTGCCCGTCACCCTGCTGCAGACCAACGCCTGCTCGCCGCTGGCCACCAACGCGCTGGCCGGCAACATCTGGGACAACTTCTCCTCGCAATCCTACAAGAACCTGCCCTCGGTCGGCTCGGTCACGGTGTACAATCCGTTCACCGGCGCCCCCAGCGCCTACAACATGCCCGCCGGCGGCCGCGGCTACACCCGCCCGCCCTCGCTGATCTCGCTGTGGTCCACCGCGCCCTATTTGCTGAACAACACCGTCGGCAAATTCACCAACGACCCCAGCGTGGCCGGGCGCATGGACGCCTTCCAATCCGGCATCGAACAGATGCTGTGGCCGGAAAAACGCGACAAGGACCCCGTCCTCGGCGACAAGATCCCCGGCAAGATCGACCGCACCACCACCCGCAGCTTCATCACCATCTCCGCCGGCTACCTGCCGGACATGCTCGCCCCGCTCACCGGCACGCTGCACCGCTGGCTGCCCTGGGTGTTCCCCGAGGGGGGCGGCGTGCAGCTCGGCCCCATCCCCGAAGGCGTCCCGGTCGGCCTGCTGTCCAACACCATGCTGCTCTCCGAAAGCGCCGACCCCGCCGAACGCGTCGCCCATACCGCGAAAATCGTGGACCTGCTGGTGAAAGCCAAAGGGGACCTGGACTCCCTGCCCACCACCGCCAGCGACGACGACGCCAAGAAAGTCTTCGCCAACCTCGCCGACCGCCTGCTCTCCCTCAGCAAATGCCCCGACTTCGTGGTCAACCGCGGCCACTATTTCGGCACGAGCATGCAGACGAACGAACCCGGCCTGAACGACGACGACAAGCGGGCACTGATCGAGTTCGTGAAGACGTTCTGAAGGAAGAAAGGAAGTGTTGTTCTTTTTTGAAAAAAAGAACCAAAAAACTTTTTATTGTTTAAGGAATACTCGAGATGCTGCCTCGGGAATTCCCTTAAATCATAAAAGTTTTTTTGCTTCTTTTTTTTCAAAAAAAGAAGACGCTTAACCTTCCTTGTCGCCTTCCTTCATCGACTGCGACATCGCCGTAGTCGGCTCCGGTGCCGGGGGCGGCACCGTGGCCGCCCGTCTGGCGGAAGCCGGGTTGAAGGTGGTGCTGATCGAGGCCGGCGGCGATCCGCGCGACACGGCGCCCGATACCTACGACGTGCCGGCCTTTCATCCCTTTGCCTCGGAAGACCCGGACATGCGCTGGGATTTCTTCGTGCGGCACTATGGGGACGCGGCGCGGGCGGCGCGGGACCCGAAGCTGCGGCCGGGGGGGATTCTGTATCCGCGCGCGGCGGCGCTGGGCGGCTGCACGGCGCACAACGCGATGATCTTCATGCAGCCGCCGCCGGCGGATTGGAACGCGATCGCGGCGCTGACCGGGGATGCGTCGTGGCGGGCGAGTGCGATGCGGCGGCATTTCCGCGCGCTGGAGGATTGCCGGCATCGGCCGGTCTGGCGGTGGTTGGCGCGGTTCGGGCTGGACCCCACGCGGCATGGCTGGGGCGGCTGGCTGACCACCGAGAAGGCGATGCCGGAGACGGTGCTGCGCGACCGGCGGCTGATGGCGGTGCTGCTGAGTTCGGCGGTGACGGGGTTCGAGCTGACGCGGCGGCCGTGGCACCGGCTGGGCTGGCTGCTGCGCGGCAAGGCGGACCCGAACGATTCGCGCATCCTCCAGGGCGGCGCGGAGGGGCTGTGCTACACGCCGCTGACCACGCGCGGCCATCGCAGGGTGGGCACGCGCGAGCGGGTGCTGGAGGTGGCGGCGCGGCACCCGGACCAGCTCGTTGTCGAGACCAGCATGCTCGCCACCCGCATCGTCATCGAGGGCGGGCGGGCGGTGGGGGTGGAGGCGTTGCGCGGGGCGAAGCTGTACCGCGCGCATGCCCAGCCGCAGCCGGCCCCGGGCGAGCCCGTGCTGGTCAGGGCACGGCGGGAGGTGATCCTGGCGGGCGGTGCCTTCAACACGCCGCAGTTGCTCATGCTCTCGGGCATCGGCCCGGCCGCGCATCTGGCCGGGCACGGCATCGCCACGGTGGTCGATCTGCCCGGCGTGGGCGCCAATCTCCAGGACCGCTACGAGGTCAGCGTGGTCCATCGCATGGCCTTCGACAGCTGGGGCGTGCTGAAGGGCGCGCGCTTCGCCCGGGGCGATCCGCAATTCGCCGAATGGGCGGCGGGGCAGGAGGGCATGTATGCCTCCAACGGCGCGGCGCTCGCGATGACGCGGCGCTCCACCGCGCGTCAGAAGCGGCCCGACCTGTTCCTGATGGCGCTGCTCGGGCGGTTCGAGGGGTATTTCCCCGGCTATTCCCAGCTGGTGCGCGACAATCCGAACTATCTCAGCTGGTGCGTGCTGAAGGGGCATACCGCCAACCGGGCCGGCACGGTGCGCCTGGCCACGGCCGATCCGCGCGATATGCCGGCGGTGGATTTCCGCTATTTCAACGAGGGCGAGGACCCCGGCGGCCAGGATGTGAAGGCGGTGGTGGCGGGCATCCGCCTGGCGCGGCGCATGGCCGCTCATCTCACCCGCGCCGGGCTGATCGCGGCGGAGGAAATCCCCGGCGTGGCCGTGCAGACCGACGCGGAGCTGGAGGGGTTCGTGCGCGACAACGCCTGGGGCCACCACGCCTCCTGCACCTGCCCGATCGGGCCGCGCGAGGGCGGCGGCGTGCTGGACAGCAAGCTGCGGGTGCACGGGGTGGACGGGCTGCGCGTGGCGGATGCCTCGGTGTTCCCACGCATCCCCGGCTTCTTCATCGCCGCGGCGGTGTACATGGTGGGGGAGAAGGCGGCGGAGATGGTGCTGGCGGATGCGAGGGCCGCATGATCCTGCAAGCCATCCATCGCGCGGCGACCGGGCTGCTGCATCTGGAGCGGCGGTTCGATCCGTTTGTCCGCCCCGGTTTCGACTTTCTGTTCCAGGCGCCGCTCGCGGCACTAGTGCAGGCGCTGATCCGCCGCAAGGCCGGGCCGCCGGCCGCGTTGGGCGAGGAGACGAAGCTGGCGGACGAGGACGCGCTGGTGGACGCCATCATCGCCGACATGGTCGCCTATATGCGCACGCAATACGTGCCGGGCCGCTGGCAGCGCGGCGGCAACACGAAGACGCATGGCGTGGTGCGCGCCACCTTCACGGTGGCCGAGGATTTGCCGCCGGCCTATCGCCACGGCGTGTTCGCCACCCCGCGCGCCTATCCCACCTGGGTGCGCTTCGCCGGGCCGGGGCCGGACAGCCCGCCGGATATCGAGGATGTCGGCGTGCTCAGCATCGGCATGAAGCTGATGGACGTGCCCGGCGCGAAACTTCTCGACGACGAGGCGCGCACCCAGGATTTCACCGGCATCTCCACGCCGATCTTCACCACGCCGGATGTGCGCGAGAACGCCAAGCTGCAAGCCGCGGTGCGCGCCGGCCTGCCGCTGTTCTACTTCTTCGGCCGCGACCCCCATATTCTCGACGCGCTGATGCAGGGGCTGTGGGCGCGCACCCAGACCAGCCCGCTGGAAACGGCCTATTGGGGCTGCGTGCCCTACCGGCTCGGCCCGGCGCAGGCGATGCAGTATATGTGGCGCCCCCGGCGCACGACCCGCAGCCGCGTCCCCCGCCTGCCGCTGCGCCCGCCCGACGACTATCTGCGCGAGACCCTGGCCGCCACCCTGGCCGGCGAGGACGCGTCGTTCGACCTGCTGGTGCAGTTGCAGACCGACCCCGCGCGCATGCCCATCGAGAACGCCTCCGTGCGCTGGCCCTTCGCCACCGCCCAGCGCGTGGGCACGCTGCACATCCCAAGCCAGGCATTCGACAGCCTTCCGCAACGCGCCTTCGCCGGCGTGCTGTCGTTCAACCCTTGGCACGCGCTGGAAGACCACCGCCCCCTGGGCAACCAGAACCGCGCCCGCCTGCGCATCTACACCGAACTCTCCCGCCTGCGGCAGGGCATGAACGGCACGCCGCATGTGGAGCCGACGGGGGAGGAGCGGTTCTGAGCCGGGCTCGCCTCCTGGACGCTGACGCCGCGAGCCGAGAGTCGTTCGCAAGAAAATTCACGCTCGTTCACGATATATCACGATAAAAATCCCGCCAACGCGCGCGCCGACCGATAGAATAGGGGCATGCGCAACACCCACACCTTCACCTCACCGCTGGCTGCCCGCCTCGCCGATATCCCGGCCCAGGCTCGCGCCACCCTTGCCGAAAGCAAGGGCGGCGAGGGCTGGGTGTGCGCGCTCATCATGGTCCTGCTCGGCTGCTACATGGGCTGGGTCGCCCGGCGGCTCGACGGGCTGATCGTCCGCTGGGAAGCGGGGGAGGACCTCTCCCTCCCCGCCACGCCGCACCCCCGCGCGCAGCGCCGCCGCCACGCCAAGCGCCCGCAGACCGGCCAGGACTGGCTGGAGCAGGTGCTGCGGCTGCTGCCGAACACGCCGCAAGACTCCCTCGACTTCCCCCAATCCACGGCCCAGCGCCCCGTCCTGCGGCGCCCCGTCCGTCCTCGGGCGGCGCGACCAGTGGCGCGGCCGGTCATCGCCTGGGTCGTGCGCCCCGTGATTCGGCGGGAGCGGCCGCGGATGCGGGATTCCCCGCAGCACGCAAGAAAGTAAGTATTGTTCTTTTTTGAAAAAAAGAACCAAAAAACTTTTTCACTTTGGGACGAGTCCCGAAGCGACGACGCGTGTACTCTTCAAATATAAAAAGTTTTTTGCTTCTTTTTTTCAAAAAAGAAGCGCTTTCTTGCCTTTCTTGCTTCCTCGGCACCGCCGGCGGCGAATTGACCGCGTGGATGGACGGGACAAGCCCGTCCATGACGATTTGTACTGAGGTTATACTGTCACAAAGCCTCCGCCGCCGCCTTCACCGCCGCCGCGTGGCCGTCCACTTTCACCTTGCGCCAGATCTGGGCGATGCGGCCCTTGGCGTCGATGAGGAAGGTGGTGCGTTCCATGCCCATGTATTTGCGGCCGTACATCGATTTCTCGACCCAGGTGCCGTAGGCGGCGGCGGTCTGTTTGGCTTCGTCGGAGGCGAGGGGGAAGGCGAGGCCGTATTTTTTGGCGAATTTCTCGATGGGAGGGATGGGGTCGGGGGAGACGCCGATGACGTCCACGCCGATCGCGTTGAATTGGGGCAGGGCTTCCTGGAAGGCGCAGGCTTCCTTGGTGCAGCCGGAGGTATCGGCCTTGGGGTAGAAGTAGAGCACGAAGGCCTTGCCGGTCATGGCCTTCAGGCTGGCGGTGCGGTCGAAGCTGGCCGGCATGGCGAAGGCGGGGGCCTTGTCGCCGACGGCGAGGGGTTGGGTCGTCATGTGATTTTTCCCACGAGATGTTCGAACAGGGCGCGGATGCGGCTGGCCTGGGCGTCGAAGGCGGCGTGCAGGGCGCCAGGGTCGGGCGGGGTGTCGGGCTTGGTGTCGGCGATCCGGGCCAGGGCGCGCAGGGCGGAGTCGGAGAGCTGGGGCGGCGCGCCGCGGCCATAGGTGATGCGCAGCAGGCCCTGGACGCCGCGCCACAGCCGGTCGGCCTGGATGAGGGTGGCGGCATCGTCGGGCGAGATCAGGCCGGCGGCGGCGAGGCGTTCGAAGGCGAGGCGGGTGGTGGGGCTGGTGGCTTCGGGGTGGCTGCCGGCGTGGATGAGTTGCAGCACCTGGGCGATGAATTCCACCTCGATCTGCCCGCCCGGCCGCAGCTTCACGTCCCACGGGCCGGTGGGCGGCAGGTCGCGCAGCATGCGGGCGCGCATGGCGGTGGCGTCGGCGCGGATGGCGTCGGGGGCACCGGCGCCGGCCAGGGCGAGGCGGATGGCGTTCTCCACCTGGCGGCGCAGGGCGGGCAGGCCGGCGACGACCCGCGCCCGGGTGAGGGCCATGCGTTCCCAGGTCCAGGCGCGGTCCCCTTCGGCGGCGGGGCCGTGGTAGCGCGCGAAGGCGGAGAGGGAGACGGCGACCGGGCCTTTGTTGCCGGAGGGGCGAAGGCGCATGTCCACCGCGTACATCGGCCCCTCGGCGTCCGGCGCGGTGAGGGCGGCGACGAAGGCGTGGACGGCGCGGATGAACCACTGGCTGGCGGCCATGGCGCGGCCGCCCTTGCGGACGGTGCTTTCGTGGACGGTTTCCGGGTGGTCGTAGATCAGCATCAGGTCGAGGTCGGAGCCGGCCATCATCTCGCGTCCGCCGGCCTTGCCCATCAGCACCACGGCCATGGCGCCGCCGCGCACCCTGCCGTGGCGGCGTTCGAAATCGGCCAGCACGCGGGGCAGCAGGGCGGCGAGGGCCTGGGCCGCGAGGTCGGCGCGGACGGCGCCGGCGGCGTCGGCATCCATGCGGCCTTCCAGCGTGGCGACGGAGACGGAGAATTCCTCGGCCCTGACGGTGGCGCGGATGATGGATATGGCGTCTTCCAGCGTCTCGGCATCGGCCAGGCGCAGGCGCATCATCCGGCCGTAATCCACCTGCTCGTCCGGGGCCAGCAGCCCTTCCAGGGCGGAGGGGGTGCGGGCGAGGTGGTTGGCGAGCGAGGGGGAGGCGCCGAGCACGGCGGCCACCCGGTCGAGCAGCTGCGGGTTGCGCTGGAACAGCGACAGCAGCTGCACCCCGGCCGGCAGTTCGGCCAGGAACGCGTCGAACCGGGCGAAGGCGGCGTCCGGGCTGGGCTGGCGGGAGATGGTGTGCAGCAGGTGGGGCAGCACCTGCTCCATCAGCTCGCGCGCCCGGCTGGAACGCAGGGCGCGGATGCGGCCGGCCTGCCAGGCGCGGACGCCGGCGGCGACGCGGGCGGTGTCCTGGTAGCCCATCGCTTCCAGCGCGGTTTTGGTCTGGGGCGTGAGGTCGCCGGCGCCGCGGAAGTCGAGCGACGGCAGCTGGGTGGCGGTTTCGGGGGCGGCGATGTCGCCGAACACGCGCTGGTAGCCTTCACGCACCCGCTCGCCATGGGCCAGCAGCAGGCGCGCGAAGCTCTCGGCGTCGGGCTGGCCCATGAAGATGGCGAAGCGTTCGAGCTCGGCGCGGGATTCCGGCAGGGTGTGGGTCTGGCGGTCGGCCACCATTTGCAGCCGGTGCTCCACCTGGCGGAGGAAGCGGTAGGCGGCGGCGAGTTCGGTGGCGGTGCGGCGGGGGACATGGCCGGCGCGGGCCATGATGCGCAGCCCGTCCAGCGTGCGGGGGTTGCGCAGGTCGGGGTTGCGGCCGCCCCAGACGAGCTGGAGGGTCTGCACCAGGAACTCCACCTCGCGGATGCCGCCCTGGCCGAGCTTCACGTTGTGGCCGGCGATGCGGGCGACGGGATCGGGGTCGGCGGAGGCCGGGCGGCCCTTGTGCTCGTCGATGCGCCGCTTCATGGCGTGGATGTCGGCGACGGCCGCGAAATCGAGGTGCCGGCGCCAGACGAAGGGGCGGATGGCGGCGAGGAACTCGGCGCCGGCGGCGAGGTCGCCGGCCACCGGGCGGGCCTTCAGCATGGCCGCCCGCTCCCAGTTCTGGCCCATGCTCTCGTAGTAGGAGATGGCGGCCTGCATCGCCATGCAGGGCGGCGTGGCCGCGGGGTCCGGGCGCAGGCGCAGGTCGGTGCGGAAGACGTAGCCGTCCGCGTCGCGCGCCTCCATCAGCCGCACCAGCCCGTGGGCGAGACGGCTGTATAGCGCCAGCGGCTCGTCGCCGTGATAGACACCGGCATCGCGGTCGTGCAGCAGGATGAGGTCGATATCACTGGAATAGTTCAGCTCGCGCGCGCCCAGCTTGCCCATGCCGAGCACGATGAAGCCGGAACCCGTGGCGGGGTCGGCGGGGTCGGGCAGGCGCAGGTCGCGCGCGTTGTGGGCGGCGCGCAGCAGGTGGCGCACGGCCAGCCCCAGCGTGGCCTCCGCGAGGTCGGACAGCGCGGCGGTGACCTGTTCCAGCTTCCACATGCCGCCGATATCGGCGAGCGCCGTGACCAGGGCGACGACGCGCTTGGCCTGGCGCATGGTGGCGGCGACGCGCGGCTGGGGCGAGCCGGGCGGCAGGGTGGTCACCATGCGAAGGGCGCGGTTCACCAGCGGAAGCGGGCCGGAGCGGGCGAACAGCGGCAGGATGTCCGCCTCGCGCAGGGCGAGGTCGGCGAGGTAGGGCGCGTTGCCGCCGATGCAGCGCAGCAGGGCGCGGGCGGCGGGATCGTCGAGCAGCCGCGCCTGGGGGGCGTCGAGTTCCGCGAAGCGTTCGAGCAGCCGGCCGGCCGCGCCTTCGTCCGCGGGTTCGGGCCAGATCGCCGGCAGCCTGCTTGGTTTCGCCATGGCGCGGCAGGCTGACAATGTGGCGCGTGATCGGTCAAGCCGCGGGCTGGGGAGGATCGGGGCTGCACCGGCTGGTGCGGCTGGTGCTCGCCCTGGTGGTGCTGGCGGTGCTCGGCGCGGTGGGGCTGGCCTGGCGCCTCTCCACCGGGCCGCTGGAGATGGACTTCCTCGCCCGCCGCATCGAGGCGGCCGCCAACGACGCGGACGCGCCGGGCCGCATCGCCATCGGGGGCGCCGCGCTGGTGTGGGAGGGGTTCACCGGAGGCGTGGACCGGCCGCTCGATATCCGCTTGACCAACGTCGCCGCCTATGACGGCGCCGGCCAGCTGCTCGCCAGCCTGCCGGCGGTGGATGTGTCGGTCTCCGTCGCCGGGCTGCTGCGCGGGCGGGTGATGCTGCGGGCGATCGACGTGCGCAACCCCAGCCTGCGGCTGGTGCGCGGGGCGGATGGCGCGGTGGCGCTGGATTTCGCCCCCACCGCCGACGCGCCCCCCGCCGACACACCGCCGATCGAGTCCGTCCCCGCGAAACCCTCCACCCCGCTGCTGACGCGGGTGCTGACCGAGCTGGCCCGCCCGCAGCCCACCGACTGGAACGCCGAGTCCGACTGGGGCCAGCTGCGCCGGGTGCGCATCCGCGACGCGCGGATCACGCTGGTGGACCGGCAGCTCGATTTCGTCTGGCGCACCCCGCGCGCCGATCTCGACCTGCGGCGCCGGCCGGAGGGCGGGCTGACCGGGGATATCCGGGTGGATTTCGCCATGGGCGGCAGCCCCACCAGCCTGACGGTGCGCGCCGACCTGCCGCCGGGCAGCGACGCGCTGGATTTCACCGCCGAGCTGCCCGGCGTGGTGCCGGCCGCGATCGCCGCCGCCATTCCGCGCCTGGCCCCGCTCGCCGCGCTGGACGCGCCGCTCAGCCTCTCGGCCTCCGGCCGCATCACCGCCGATCCCGCGAAGTCGCAACTGCGCCTGCACGCCCTGCTCGCGGCCGGCCGCGCCACCTATCACGGCACCACCATCCAGCTGCGTGGCGGCGAAATGGGCCTGGAGGGCACGCTGACCGAGCAGGCGCTGACCGCGCTGCGGCTCGACGTCGCGGCCAAGCCGGACGGGCCGGTGACCCGGATCACCGCCAGCGGCACGCTGCGCGAACGCGACGGGCGACGGGCGGCGGAGCTGAGCCTTGGGGTGGACCGGCTGGCGCTGGCCGACCTGCCGGCGCTGTGGCCCCAGGGCGTGGGCGGGCACGGCGCGCATGACTGGCTGGTGACCAACCTCACCGCCGGCACGGTGCGCAACGCCCATGCCGAGGTGAAGCTCAGCGCCGCGGCCGATGGCGGCGACCTCGCGGTGACGGCGCTGACCGGCGGGCTGGAGGGGCACGACATCACCGCCCACTGGCTGCGCCCGATCCCGCCGATCGAACAGGCGAACGGCATGGTGACGGTGACCGGGCCGGACAGCATGGAGATCCGCATCGACGGCGGCCACCAGGCCAACAGCCGTTTGGTGCTGAAAGGCGGCAAGCTGGTCTTCACCGGCCTCGCCGCGCCCGACCAGTTCCTCGACATCGCCGGCGACCTCGAAGGCCCGGTGCCCGACCTGCTGGCCGTGCTGCGCCACCCCCGGCTGCATCTGTTCGACCACCACCCGCTCGACCTGCAGGACCCGCGCGGACAGATGGCCGGGCGGTTGACCATCACCCGCCTGCCGCTGAAGGACGAGGTGCCGGTGGAGGCGCTGGTGCTCAGGGCGGTGGCCAAGGTCACCGGCCTGCATCTCGGCGCGCTGGTGGCCGGGCGCGACCTGGACAACGGCCAGATCGACCTGGACGCCACCACCCAGGGCATGAAGCTTTCGGGCACCGCCGAGCTCGGCGGCATCGCCAGCCAGGCACAGGCGGAGTTCGACTTCCGCCCGGGCAACGCCACGCAGATCACCCAGAAGATCGCCGTCACCGCCACCGCCGACGCCGCCCAGCTCCGCGCCGTGGGGCTGGATGCCGGCCCGGTGCTGACCGGCCCCGCCGACCTGCGCGTCAACCTGCAAACCCGGCGCGACAACCGCACCGAAATCGCCGTGCGCGCCGACCTCGCGCGGGCCGGGCTGCAACTGCCCTGGCTAAACTGGCGCAAGCCTCCCGCCGTGCCGGCCGTGGCCGAGGCGCGGGTGCAGCTCGAAGGCGACCGCCTGACCGGGATCGACAACATCCGCGTCACCGGCGACGGGTTGGCGGTGCAGGGCGCGTTGGGCTTCGCGGCGGGGCGGCCGCAGACCCTGCGGCTGCAGCAATTCGTGCTTGGCCGCGACACCAATCTGCGCGGCGACCTCGCCCTGCCGCAGCGCGCCACGGACCCTTATGTGGCCAATCTCACCGGCGCCAGCCTCGACGCCTCCGCCCAGTTCGGCAAGCGCGAAGGCAGGCGCGACGCGCGGTCCGGCGACAAGGACGGCCCGCGCCAATCTGGCCCGCCCCAATCTGGCCCGCCTCCCTCTGGCCCACCCTGGAATGTCGATGCGCGGCTCGACCGGGTGGTGCTGGGACCGAACCGGCTGCTCACCGCCGTCACCGCCCATGGCGAGAGCGACGGGCGCATCATTCGCCAGGGGCGGCTCGCCGGAAACAGCGACGGTGGCCGGCCCTTCTCGCTGGCCATCACCCCCCGCCCCGGCGGCCGGACGCTGGACGGCAAGGCCGAGGATGCCGGCGGGCTGCTGCGCGCGCTGGGCGTGATCGACGACATGTACGACGGCCACCTGACCCTGTCCGGCAGCTACGACGACCGCGACGCCGCCCACCCGCTGACCGGCCATGCCGAAATCTCCAACTTCCGCATGCGCAACGCGCCCGCGCTCGCCCGGGTGCTTCAGGGCATGACGCTCTACGGGCTGGTGAACCTGGTGGAGGGCACCGGGCTGGGCTTCGACCAGCTGATCGCCCCATTCCGCCTGGCCGAGGACCGGCTGACGCTGAACGACGCGCGTGCCTTCAACGCCGCGCTGGGCATGACCGCACAGGGCGACATCGACCTCGCCGCCGATCGCTGCGCCCTGAACGGCACCATCGTGCCGGCCTATTTCTTCAACTCGCTGCTCGGCAACATCCCCGTGCTCGGCCGCATCTTCAGCCCCGAACGCGGCGGCGGATTGTTCGCGGCGACCTACACGATCAACGGGCCGTGCGGCGACCCCACCGTGGCCGTCAATCCGCTGGCCGCGCTGACACCGGGCTTCCTGCGCGGGGTGTTCGGCATTTTCGACGGGCCATCCGGCAACCCGCTGCAACCCGGCGCGCGCGGGCAGGAACCAACGGGGGGGAGGAACTGACATGACCATCAAGGCCATCCTGTTCGACACGTTCGGCACGGTCGTGGACTGGCGCGGCAGCCTGATCGCCGAACTCGGCGACTGGGGCGCGGCGCGCGGCCTGGCCGCCGACTGGGCCGGGCTGGTGGACGACTGGCGCGCCGCCTACGGCCCCTCGATGGACCGCGTCCGGCGCGGCGACCTGCCCTGGACCAAGCTCGACGACCTGCACCGCGCCAGCCTCGACACGCTGCTGCCGCGCTTCGGGCTGGACGCGCTGGACGAGGCCGCGCGCGGGCATCTCACCCTCGCCTGGCACCGGCTGCGCCCCTGGCCCGATTCCGTGCCCGGCCTCACGCGGCTCAAGCGGCGCTTCATCATCGGCCCGCTCTCCAACGGCAACGTCGCGCTGCTGCTGAACATGGCGAAATCGGCCGGCCTGCCCTGGGACATGATCTGCGCCGCGGAGCTGTTCCACCACTACAAGCCGGACCCCGAGACCTATCTCGGCGCCGCCAGCCTGCTCGGCCTGGAACCCGCCGAGGTGATGATGGCCGCCGCCCATAACGGCGATCTCGCCGCCGCCCGGCGCTGCGGCCTGCGCACCGCCTTCTTCCCCCGCCCCACCGAATACGGCCCGCGCCAGGTGCGCGATTACGCCGCCGATTCGGATTGGGACGTGGTGGCCTCGGACATCATGGACCTGGCCACCCAGTTGGGGTGCTGATCAGGGCGAAGCCGGCTCGCCCAAGGACAGCATCAGCCGGTTCGCCCAGTTGAAGAAGGCTGCGGAATTGATGAGATCGACGATCGCGTAGTCGTCCAGCCCCACCTCGCGCAGCTTCGCCACATGCGCCGGCCCGAACGCGATCGGCGTGACGGTCAAGGCCGCGGCCGCCGCCACCAGCGCATCCCAGCGCGGATCGAGCGCGGTGCCCACGCCCTCGGCCAGCAGCCGGTCCACATCCGCCTCGCGCTTGGAATAGGTCACGGCGAACCGCGCATGCACGGAGGCGCAGTAGATGCACCCGTTCACCCGCGAGGCCGCCGCCGCCGCCAGCTCCCGCTCCGCGCGCGGCAACCCGCCATCAGTGTTGTAGAAAATGTCCTTGTCGGTGCGGGTGCGCGCCGCCAGCACGTCCGGGTCGCGCGCCAGCAGCCGGAAATAGGGCGACTTGGCCCGCGACGGATCCTTCAGCCCATCGCGCTGGCGCTGGGTCAGCTCCTCCTCCGGCACCGGCGCCAGCCACGGCAGCCAATCCAGCATCTCCCGCGTGAACACCACGGGCACGGTATGCGGCGGAGGGGTCAGGACAGACTCGGTCATGGCAGGCACCTCACATCGCGGCGGCGAAGACACGCAGCCCCGCCACCACCCGGATTTGAAACGACAGGAACGCGACCAGCTGCGACAGGGTGACGATGTCCGTCGTCGTCCACCCCGCATCCAACAAGGCCTGCAACGGCGCCGGCGCCGAATCGCGCGGATGGAACACCAGCATATGCGCATGCACGGCACCCGCCGCGACGCGCCGGCCCAACACCGCCGCCACCGCCTCCGACGGATGCCAGCTCGGCCCCGGCGCATCCTCGCGACTCAACGGCCCCGCCGGGAAATGCCCATACGGCCCCCGCTCCGCCGCATCCGCAGCCGCTTCGCGCACCACATCCGCCAACGCCTTGTCCGCCAATTGATCGAGATAATGCGCCGCGATCTCCGGCTGCCCATGCACCGCGGCGACAAACCCCGCCAGGGCAAACCGCTCCGCCGCCGCCACACCCCCCGGCTCCACCGGCGCGAACAAGGCCTCATAACTCGCCTGCGCCTGGCTCCGCGCTTCCGATCGCCGGGCCCGCACGGTGTCCAACGGCGAACCGGGCGCGATGCCGGCAAGCCGGTCTATCACATCATCCGACATGGTGGGTCCTTGGAAGTTGAGAAGAAAGGCCAGGGGCGTGCCCCCGGATCCCATTTTACCGAACTGATGAGAGCATTGAAAAGATTGATGGTGGCCGCGGCGCTCGGCCTGGGGGGGGCGGGGGGGGGCGGGGGCGGTGGCGCGCGCCGGCAGGCAGGGAAATCCCCGATGATGTCGATGCACGCCGGGTCCTCGTCGCTGTCGGAGGGGGCGCTGACGATATGCTCGATGAAGCGCCGCGCTCTGCCTGCCGATGCCATCAGTCACCCGGCGACCCGTCACCCAGAGTCCGGACGCCGCCGCTCCGAAAACTCAACGATCCCCGCTTCCCTCCACCATTTTCCTCAGCATTTCATGGGTCCCGGCCTCGAATTCACGATAGGCACTCAACCCGTGCCGATCGCGGACCTTCTGGCCCGCCTTGATGGCCTGAACGGTCGCGGCGGAGTTCCGCGCGATTTTCCCGGCAAGTTCCAACGCGACCTCGCGGGCCTTGCCTTTCGGCACCAACCGGTTGACCAATCCCCAGTCGAACGCGTCCTGGGCGGAAAGATGCTCCGCCGTCAACATCATCTCCGTCGCGCGGACCCGCGGCATGGCCGACGACAGCCGCCAGATTTGCCCGCCCATGGGCAAGTCTCCCAACCGTGCGGCAGGCTGCCCGAACACGGCATTCTCACTGGCGACGCGCAGATCGCAACAAAGCGCCATCATCAAGCCGGCGGCATGGCAATGGCCGTTGATCGCCGCGATGACGGGCTTCTTCATCAGATCCGGATGACCCATCGGGTCAGGCTTCATGAAGGTAAGGCCCGGCCGCCCGATCTCCTTCAGGTCATGGCCACTGCAAAAGGCCATCTCGCCGGCGCCGGTGATCACCACAACGCGGATCGACTCGTCACTGTCCGCCTCGACAAGGCAGTCAAGGAACGGCCGCTCCATCGAAACGTCCAGCGCGTTTCTCTTGGCTTCATTGGCGATCGTGACAACCATCACGCCGCCAATACGCTCCGATATGATCTCGCCCATGACCGTGGTCGCCTATCCGAATTTCGGGCTTCGCTTTTCTGCGAAGGCGCTGATCCCTTCCGTTCTCTCGGGCCTCTGCTTCAGCTTTTCGTACGTCTCCGCCTGGAACCTGTCGAACGCGTCCAGCCCTTGTCGTTCGTATATCTTCTGGCCCGCCTTGATGGCCTGAACGGTCGCGGCGGAGTTCCGCGCGATTTTCCCGGCAAGTTCCAACGCGACCTCGCGGGCCTTGCCTTTCGGCACCAACCGGTTGACCAATCCCCAGTCGAACGCGTCCTGGGCGGAAAGATGCTCCGCCGTCAACATCATCTCCGTCGCGCGGACCCGCGGCATGGCCGACGACAGCCGCCAGATTTGCCCGCCCATGGGCAAGTCTCCCAACCGTGCGGCAGGCTGCCCGAACACGGCATTCTCACTGGCGACGCGCAGATCGCAACAAAGCGCCATCATCAAGCCGGCGGCATGGCAATGGCCGTTGATCGCCGCGATGACGGGCTTCTTCATCAGATCCGGATGACCCATCGGGTCAGGCTTCATGAAGGTAAGGCCCGGCCGCCCGATCTCCTTCAGGTCATGGCCACTGCAAAAGGCCATCTCGCCGGCGCCGGTGATCACCACAACGCGGATCGACTCGTCATTGTCCGCCTCGACAAGGCAGTCAAGGAACGGCCGCTCCATCGAAATGTCCAGCGCGTTTCTCTTTGCCTCATTGGCGATCGTGACAACCATCACATTGCCAATACGCTCCGATATGATCTCGCCCATCCGGCTCTTCCCCTCTGTCAGCGGGCCATGCTCTTGGCGCTTGCCCTAGGCCCCCGGTCGCTCTTCGTCGTAGTAGAACGCGGCATCGACGGCCATGAGCTCGCTTCCAACCACCATCACGGGATTGCATTCGATTGCCGTGCAGCCGGGATGCGCTTCAAGGGCATTTGCCAGGCGATTGAGAAGATCTGCGACCTGCCCATGATCAAGGGCGGGCTCTCCGCGAAATTCCAGCCACATATGCTTGCTGCGAAGCTTGTTCAGGCACAGTTCCACGGACAATGGAGAGGCGGGCAGCATGCAGACATTCGTGTCCCCGATCGCCTCCGCATAGACGCCACCAACGCCCAGCACGCCGATCGCCCCACAGGTAAAATCCCGCCTTACGCCGACGAAGAACTCCCGCCCGCGACCGACATCCTGCGCGACGAGATATCCCGAAAGCCCTTTCGGGCCGACATGGATCGACACGCCATGCAGGATGTCCCGCGCCGCCTGTTCGACCATTCTGGCGTCGGACAAACCGATCTTCACCGCGCCAAGGTCGGATTTGTGCTGCAATCCCGGCACCACGCCTTTCAGAACAACCGGGAAGCCAATGCTCTCGGCGGATCGAACGGCGTCCTCGGCCGAATCTGCCAACATCATCCTGGGAAACTTGACGCCGACATTCGCAAGGACCCGCGCGGCATCCGCTTCGGTGCCCGGCCGTTTCGGGCCAAACGGGATGTCTGGCGAGAGGACCCGCTCGGCCTGCATCGGCTCCCTCATGAGATGGATCGCGCGCTCTCGAAGAGCCGCAAGGCCGAGCGCCGCGAGATTCAGGTCCGGGTAGCAGGGAATGCCGGCATCGCGCAGCGCCGTGAATGACGTATGCTGCTGATATGCGTAGGGCGAGTAGAAGATGATCGGCAGGCCGGTTCTGTCCTGGATCGCACCGAGCACGGGCGCGGCACTTTCATAGGTGTGCACATGCCCATCGTCCAGCTTGCCTTGCCGGTACAAGCCATACAGCCCGTAATTGAGAAATCCATGGTAAGATTCATCGTGATCGACCACCATTTGGGTGAACTGCGCGAACAGGCTCGGGTCTTTCGTGAACCCTCCGGTCATGTCGATCGGATTGCGCCGCGGCGCATAGGCCGGCAGCCGCGTCGCGACAGCCTGTTGAAGCCGGGCTGAAAATTCCGGGACTTCCAACCCGGCCAGCTCCACCTCGTCGGTTCCAATGGTCGAGTGCCCACCTCCGGAGCCCACGATCGCGACGCGGTCACCCTTCATGGGCGGGCAGCGATAGAGCACTTCGGCGATCGGAAGAAGATGCTCCAGATGCTTGACTTCGACGATCCCGCTTTCGGCAAACAACGCGGAATAAACCTGGGATTCGGAAGAGAGCGAGGCCGTGTGGGATTGGGCGGCCCGCCTGCCCGCCGCGGTGCGTCCGCCCTTCAACGCGACGATCGGCTTCTTTCGGCTGACGCGCCGGCACGCATCTCGGAAGGCCCTGCCTTGCCCTTCGGGAAGACCTTCCAGATACAGGGCGATCACCTTGGTGTTCGGATCATCGCCGAGATAGTCGATATGGTCATAGAGCGGTATATCCGATTGGTTGCCAACGCCGACGAAGGCGGACCATCCGATATCCAGCATCCGCGACTGATCCCAAAGCGTAATGCCCACGTTCCCGCTTTGGGAGACCAGCGCGAGCGGGCCCAAGGGAAGGCCGGCCTGGGATGTCAGGTTGACATGCGCGGGGAGGTAAAAATAGCCCGGACAATTCGGCCCGACGAGACGCATGCCGTTCGCACGGCACGCCGCGACCATTCTCTTCTGCGCTTCCCCAGCCTCGCCTCCCTGTTCGGCGAAGCCCGAGGTGAAGACGACTGCCACCTTGGCCCCACGCGCGGCGATCCGCGGCAGGATGTCCGGCGTGGCGCTGGCCGGATACATATTGAAGACGAGGTCGATATCTCCCGGCAGTTCATCAGCACTGGCGTAGATTCGATGTGTCTCGTGGGTGCCCGCGGAGCGCCCCAGAAGCGAGATCGTGCCGCCAAACCCCTGCGCCTTGAGCCCCTCGAGAAAGCGGACGCCAGCCTTCTTCGGGTCCGACGAAAACCCAGCAATCAGGATGTGCCTGGGCCGATAGAGCGCTTCCAGATACGTGACGTTGGACACGATGCTTCCACTTCCATTCATTCGACCGTCCGTATCGAACACGGATGGCGATCGGCCGCCGCATCACGCGTTCCGCGTGATCGTAAGAGCGATCCTGGGAACACGACAAAGAGATTTTTGTCATTGACTCATAACCGCAAGGCATGACCCGCATCGCCGTCGGCAAATCGGAAACCTTGCCGCCGGCTTGTGCGATCTGTACGTTTCCACGGGCAAAGGAGGCTGAACTCCAGCGTGGTGGCAAGGCCGCGAATGAGCCCCGGAGGAAACTGAGCGATGAATTTCCGTCAGCTGGAATTGCTGCGGACAATGCTCCATCTCGGCTCGGTCAGCGGCACCGCCAAAGCACTCCACGTATCGCAGCCTGCGGTCAGCAAAAGCCTCAGCCAGATCGAGGCCGATCTGGGCATACCGCTCTTTCATCGCAGCAACGGGCGGTTGATGGCGACATCGCAGGCGCAGGCGTTGCTTCCGGAATTGGAGCGCATCGTCGGCGATATTGCAGGGCTGCATGACCTGGCCGACACCATGCGGGACGGCCAGGCCGGCTGTATCGCCATTGCCGCGGCGCCGACGGTCGCCGGCACGCTGATACCCACGGCCATCGCCAAGTTCAGGCATCGCTACCCGAACGTGCGCTTCAAGGTGATGGCCGGATCGACCAGCGAAACCGTGGGACGCGTGGCCCGCAACGAGGCGGAACTTGGCGTGGCGCAACCGTCTTCCGGCGATGTTTCCGTCAAAACCGTGGAGTTGTGCCAGCGGCCGGTGATGTGCGTTATCCCGCACACGCATAGGCTGAGCCGCCTTCGTCAGATTCGGCCGGCGGACCTCGCCGCCGAAGCGCTGATCGGCTTCGGGACAGATTCGCCGACCGGCGCGCAGGTGGCCGACGTGTTCCGGCGCGAAGGGTTTTCCTACCGCCTGGCTGTGGAAACCAATCAGTCCATGGTTGCCTGCGCGCTGGTTTCATCGGGGATCGGCGTCGCACTCGTCGATTCATTCCTGACCCTGGAGAAGACCTTTCGCCACGTGATGTATCGCCCCTTCGTTCCGCGGATAGATCTGCACGTGCAGATCATGATGTCCGCCACCCGTCCGCTCTCACCCTTGGCCGAAGCATTTCAGAAGGAGCTGGCGCTGATCGCTGCCCAACTCAAGGGAATGCCGGGCACGACGTAGGCCAGGTGCGGGCGACGATCGACGGATACCGGGCGCAATATATCTGAAAGTTATGGGTCCATGAATTTTTGGTGTTCGACATAGGCGGCGCGAGACCTCTAGGCTTCGCCATCCCGACGGCCAGGGCAGCATGATCGGCGTGCATGGGAGACGATGACGGCATGGACGCACCGCTGACGATCCATCAACACATCGAAGCCGAAGAACTGCCGCCCAATCTCGGCAGCTTGCTCGACCAGGCGATCGCCCGCTTCGCTGACAAGCCTCTCTGGATCGCCATGGAGGAGAGCGGGCCGGACCTTACATATCGACAGTTCGGGGCTCTGGTGGCCCGCACGGCGAATGCGTTCCGGGACATGGGCGTTCGCAAGGGTGTCCATGTCGGCATCATGCTTCCCAACGTGCCGCAATTTCTCGCGGGCTGGCTCGCGCTGGCGCGGATGGGCGCCGTGCTCGTGCCGATCAACCCGACCTATACCCCGGACGAGCTGCACTACATGCTCTCGGACGGCGACGTGGAGTTCCTGCTGATCGACACGGCGCGGCTCGGCACGCTGCAGGCGATCGCCGACCGGCCGGGCGTGCCACCTGCGTCCTCGGTGATGGTCTGGGGTGGGGTGCGCGACAGTGGGCCCTATCGTGACTGGGATGCGATGCTGGCGGCGGCCTCCGACGCGTTCAGCGTCACCGACCCTGTCGCGCTCGACGATATCATCAACATTCAGTACACGTCGGGCTCCACCGGCTTTCCCAAGGGCTGCCTGCTGTCACACCGCTACTGGCTGACCATGGGCAAGGTAAAATCCGTCCTGTGGCCGACCTTCGAGCGCATCCAATGCGATCTTCCCTTCTACTACATGGGGCCGATGTGGCGCTTCACCCTCGCCGCGTTTCAGGGTGCGGCGCTGTGCGTGCCGCCAGCCTACAGCCTGACGCGGTTCGTGGAGCGGCTGCGGCGCTACCGGATCGACTTTGGGTGGATGACCGATCCGGTGGGCATGCTGCCGGAAACGCCCGAGGATGGCGACAACAACCTGAAGCTGATCGCCATCTTCGGCATGAGCCAGCCGCTGCGCGAACCGGTGGCGCGGCGGTTCAAGGTACCGGTGCGTGATTCCTACGGCATGACCGAGATCGGTTCGGGGCTGTACATGCCGATGGACGCCAGCCACATGGCCGCCACCGCCTCCTGCGGCATTCCCGCGCCGTTCCGCCGCTGCATGATCGCCGACGAGTCCGGCAACCCGGTGAAACCGGGCGAGATCGGCGAGCTCTGTGTCGCCGGGCCGGGAATCCTGCAGGGCTACTACAAGAAGCCCGAAGCCACGGCCAAGGCATTCTGGAACGGCACCTGGTTCCGCACCGGCGATCTGTTCCGCCAGGACGAGAACGGATATTTCTACATTGTCGGCCGGATCAAGGACATGATCCGGCGCAGCGCGGAGAATATCTCGGCCATCGAGGTGGAGGCCGCGCTGTCGGCCATGCCGCAGATCGAGGAAGCGGCGGTCATCGGCGTGAAGGACGCGCTGCGCGGCGAGGAGGTCAAGGCCTGCATCGTTCTCAAGCGCGGATGGACGCCGCAGGCTGTCACGCCACAGATGGTGGTGGAACATTGCAGAGGGCACCTCGCACGATTCAAGCTGCCGCGCTATGTGCAGTTCTACGAGGCACTGCCGAAAACCGGATCGAACAAGGTTGCCAAGAAGCGGCTCACCGAAGGGGAAGGCACACCTTGCACAGCGACATTCGACATGACGGAAGGCGTATGGCGGTGATGGCCTGCCATCCCGCCGCCATGCCGGGCGGATGATCCGGCTGGTCGGCAAGCAGGTCGTGCTGGGGCTGATCGTGGTGCTCTCCGCCATCACGCTCACCTTCGCCCTGGTGCGCTTCAGCGGTGACCCGACCAGCCTGATCCTGCCGCAGGACGCCACGGTCGAGCAGCGCGAGGCGCTGCGCCATACGCTCGGCCTCGATCAGCCGGTGCTGATGCAGTATCTGCGCTACCTCGCCGGCGCGCTGCATGGCGATTTCGGCGATTCCTATTTCGACGGCGACAGCGTCACCGCCATCATCATGCGCCAGTTGCCGAACACGGTGGAGCTGGCGGGGGCCTCGCTGCTGGTCGCGGTGGCGCTGGCCATTCCGCTCGGCGTGCTCGCCGCGGTGTGGCAGGGCGGGGTGCTCGATCGCGCGGTGCAGGTCATCAGCGTGATCGGCGCTTCCACGCCTTCGTTCTGGATGGGCCTGCTGCTGCTGCAGATCTTCGCGGTGGAGCTGGAGTGGTTCCCCACCTACGGCATCGGCGGTCTCGCCAATCTCGTCCTGCCCGCCACCACGCTGGCGCTCTACGTGTTTCCGCGTCTCGCCCGGCTCACCCGTTCGTCGATGCTCGACGTGCTGCCGGCGGGGTTCATCACCGCCGCGCGCGCCAAGGGCATGCCGGAGCGGCGGGTGATTTGGCGGGTGCTGCTGCGCAACGGCATCGTGCCGGTGATCGCGCTGTTGGCGCTGGAGATCGGCGCCTTGTTCGGCGGCGCGGTGCTGACCGAGACGGTGTTCTCCTGGCCGGGCATCGGCCAGCTCGCCATTACCTCCATCCAGCGGCGGGATTTTCCGCTGGTGCAGGGGGTGGTGGCCTATGTCGCGGTGATCTTCTCCGTGATCACGGTGCTGGCGGAAATCGCGGTGCGGCTCGTCAATCCGCGGCTGCGGCACCAATGAGCCGCGCCTATACCCTCGTCGTGTATTGTGCAGGTGTGATGCTCGCCGCGATGGTGGTCGCGGCCGTCGCCGGGCGCTTCCTGACGCCGTACGACCCCACGACGCAGAATCTGCTGAGCCGCCTGCTGGCCCCCGGCCTGGCCGGCCCCGACGGCCGCCACTGGTTCGGCACGGACGCGCTGGGGCGCGATATCCTGTCGCTGATCATCGTCGGCGCACGGCCGGCGCTGTTCGTCTCGGTCGCCGCCGCCGCCATCGCGGCCGCGGCCGGCGTGTTGGCGGGGATGATGGCGGGCTACCGCGGCGGGCGTTTCGGCGACCTGCTGCTGTCGCTCACCAATATCCAGCTCGCCTTTCCCTTCTTCCTGCTCGCCGTCACCGTGGTGGGCATCCTGCGCCCCAGCGTGCCGCTGGTCATCGCGGTCATCGCGCTGGGCAGCTGGGTGCCCTTCGCCCGGGTCACCTACGCGGAGACCCAGCAGCTGCGCGACCTGGAATTCATCGAGGCGGTGCGCGTCATGCGTGGCGGCAACGCGCGCATCCTGTTCCGCCACATCCTGCCCAACGTGGCGCCCAACGTCGTCGTGCTCAGCACCTTCGCCGTCGGCACGGCGATCGTGATGGAGAGCGGGCTCAGCTTCGTCGGCCTCGGCGTGCCCAGCGAGACGCCCACCTGGGGCCGCATGCTGTCCGAGGGGCGCGACTACATGGATACCGCCTGGTGGCTGACCGTGTTTCCCGGTGCGGCCATCCTGCTGCTCGTCCTCGTCATCAACATCATCGGCGAGCAGCTTCGCGACCATGCCGACCCCAAGGTGCAGGGGCCATGAGCGCGCACCCAACGATATCGCAAGCAGGAGGCTGACATGATTTCGATCGGATGCCGACCCTCTCGTCGTGCCGTGCTGAAATCCGGACTGGCCGGCGCGCTGTGGTCCATCGGTTCCTCGCAGCAGGCCAGCGCGGCCGGCCCGGGAACGGTGCGCATCGCCATGAGCGCGGGGTTGGACCGGCTCGATCCCGCGCGCAGCGCCAACGGGCCTGACCTCGCGATCATGAGCCAGATCTACGAGACGCTGCTGGCGCTCGACCCCAAGACCGGCGCGCTGATGCCGAACCTCGCCACCTCCTACGAGGTGAAGGAGCCCACGCTGTGGGAGTTCAAGCTGCGGCGCGACGTGCTGTTCCATGACGGCGGCAAGTTCACCGCGGCCGACGTGAAATACTCGATCGAGCGCATCCTCGATCCCGCCAACAACTCCCCGCACGTCTCCCAGCTCGCCTCGGTGCAGACGATCGACACGCCCGACGACTACACGGTGCAGATCCGCACCAAGGTGCCGGACCCGCTGCTGGGCCGGCGCATGCAGCCGATCGGGGGAACCGGCCGCGTGTTCATCGTCTCCAAGGCCTATGTCTCCGCGCACACGCCGCAGGAGGTGAACGACCAGCCGATGGGCACCGGCCCCTATCGCCTCACCGCCTGGCGCAAGGGCCAGTCCGTCACCCTGGCCCGCAACGACCGCTACTGGGGCACCAAGCCCGATGCGGAAGAAGGCGTGTTCACCTTCATCCCCGAGAACGGCACGCGCGTGAACGCGCTGCTGCGCGGCGAGGTGGACCTGATCCAGCGCCTGCCGATTCCGGACGTGGCGCGGGTGGAGAAATCCGCCGGTGCCCATGTCGCCTCCGACCCGCACGGGCTGGTCCACACCATGCTGCTGAACATGACGCAGCCGCCCTTCGACGACATCAACGTGCGCAAGGCCTTCGCCCACGCCGTGGACATGAAGACCATCATCGGCAGCCTGCTGGGCAAGTATGGCCGCGTGCTCGGCGTGCCGATGGGTCCGAACGTGGTGCAGTTCGACCCCGCGATCGCACCCTACGCCTACGACCCGGACCAGTCGCGCAAGCTGCTGGCCGGCCGCGCGCCGATCGAGCTGAGCACCTATACCTCGGACGGCCGCTACGTGAACGACCGCGAAATCTACCAGGCGATGAACGCGCAGCTCAACGCGGTGGGATTCAAGATCTCCCCGCAGATGATGGAGTGGGGAAGGCTGATCGCCATGATCGGCAACCGCACCGCCGGCCCGTTCTACGTCGTCGGATGGGATTTCGGCGAGGGAGATGCGAGCAAGATGAACTCGTTCCTGCTCTCCACCTCTCCCGTCTCGGTCACCCGAGACCCGGAATACGACAAGCTGGCGCTCGCGGCGAACGCGGAGATGGACCCCGCGGCGCGGACGAAGCTGTGGAAGCAGGCCCAGCAGGTGATCCACGACCGCTACCTGATCGGCGCGGTGTGGGAGGCGGACGCGATCTACGGCCTGTCCAGGAAGCTCGAATACAGCGCGCATTTCGGCGAGAATCTCGATCTCGCCGGCATCAAGATTCCCAAGCGGTAGCGTGGACGCGCCTGCCCGGCCGGTGCTGTCGGTCCGCGACCTGAACGTCACGTTCGGGTCGCGGTTCGGGCCCGTGCGGGCGGTGCGTGATGTCGGGTTCGACATCGCGCCGGGCGAGGTGTTCGCCATCATCGGCGAATCCGGCTCCGGCAAATCCTCGCTGGCCATGGCGCTGATGGGGCTGCTGCCACGGTCGGCGAAAATCGCCGGCACGATGCAGCTGGCGGGCATGGACCTGATGTCCCTGTCCGCCGCCCAGCGCCGGCGCATCTGCGGCGAGCGGGTGGCGCTGATCAGCCAGGACGCGCTGGCCAGTCTCAACCCCTGCACCACAGTGGGCTACCAGATCGCGGAGATGCTGATGGTCCATCGCGGCGTGGGGCGGCGCGCGGCGATGGAAGAGGCGGTGCGGCTGCTGGCGCTGACCGGCGTGCCGCTGCCGCACGAACGGGTGAACCACTACCCCCACCAGTTCTCCGGCGGCATGCGCCAGCGCGCGCTGATCGCCATGTCGCTCGCCCTGCAACCCGACCTGGTCATCGCCGACGAACCGACCACGGCGCTGGACGCCACGATCAAGGCGCAGATCCTGCAACTGCTCATCCGCCTGCGCGCCGAGCTCGGCATGTCCGTGCTGATCATCACCCACGACATGGGTGTGGTGGCACGCATGGCGGACCGCATGCTGGTGATGTATGCGGGCCAGGAGGTCGAGACCGGCACGGTGGAGGACGTATTCGCCCACCCCGCCCATCCCTACACCACCGCGCTGCTGGAGGCGGTGCCGCGGCTGGACGCGGTGGATCGGAAGCTGCACGCCATTCCCGGCGCGCCGCCCTCACCCTCCGCCCTGCCGCCCGGCTGCCCGTTCCATCCACGCTGCCCCATCGCCATTCCCCGCTGCGCCGCGGAGGTGCCGCGCCCCGTTCCCGTCGGCGCCAGCCTGGCCGCCTGCCTGCGTGCCCCCCATGACGGATAGAACCGTGCCCGTGCTGCGCACAGAGGCGCTGCGCAAGACGTTTCATGTGCCGCAACCCTGGCCGCGCCCATTGCGACCGCTGCACGCGGTCAACGGTGTCAGCCTCACGCTGCCGGCCGGACGCACGCTGGGAATCGTCGGCGAATCCGGCTGCGGCAAATCCACCCTGTCCCGGCTGCTCGCCGGCACGCTCAATCCCACCGCCGGATCGATCGAACTGGACGGCACCGACATCACCACGCTGAGCGGAGCCGAACGCAACCGCCGCCTGCGCGATGTGCAGATGGTGTTTCAATCTCCCTACACCGCGCTCGATCCGCGCATGCGGGTGGGGCGCACGGTGCGCGAGCCGCTGGACGTGCATGCGCGGCAGCTGCCGAAAGCCGAGCGCGATGCCCGCGCGGCGTCCATGCTGAAGCGCGTCGGGCTGGACCCCGCCGTCTATTTCACCCGCTTCCCGCACGAGTTGTCGGGCGGGCAACGCCAGCGGGTGGGCATCGCACGGGCGCTGGTCCATCGCACCCGCGTGGTGATCTGCGACGAGCCGGTTTCGGCACTCGATGTCTCGGTGCAGGCGCAGGTGGTGAACCTGCTGCGCGAACTTCAGGACGAGCTGGGCGTGGCCTACATCTTCGTCTCGCACGACCTCGCGGTGGTCGGGGCCATCGCGCATGAGATCGCAGTGATGTATCTCGGCCGCGTCGTGGAATTCGGCCCGGCGCGCGACGTGCTGCTCAGCCCGCGCCACCCCTACGCCCAGGTGCTGGTGGAGAGCGCCAATATCCCCGACCCCACCCTGGAAAAATCCCGCGCCCCCCGCCTGCTGGCCGGGGAACTGCCCAGCCCCCTAAACCCGCCGAGCGGCTGTGCCTTCCGTACGCGATGCTGGCGCGCCACCCAACTCTGCGCCGAAAGCGTGCCACCGCTCCTGCCGCGTTCTGGTTTGGCCCAGCGCGTTGCGTGCCATCATGCCTGAGAGCCTGTCCGGAAGACGGCCATCACAAGGTTCTCAGCACCATCCTCTCAACAGCCGTTCCATTTGGAGGTTTGTTCGGTAACAGAGGGTCCATGCCGCTGGACCCGCCGCGGCAACAAGGGTCGCGGCGCGGGCCTGATACCGGCGGCGCGAAGCGATGACTCTTCCATCGCTGAGCGGCGGCGGTATGCGCGCCGGGTTGGCGCGCCGCCGGTATCACTCCACCGCCACGCTGTGGTCCATCGAAGCCGGCCGGGCGGCGCGGCGGAACAGCAGCAGCAGCGGCATGGCGGCGACGCACATCAGCATCAGCAGCTTGAAGTCGTCGATATAGGCAATGATCGTGGCCTGCGCGGTCACCATGCCGTCGAGCGCCGAGCGCCCGGCCTCGGTGAGCGGGTTGAGCCCCGCGCTGGCCGGGGCGTTGCGCAGCATGAGGCTGTAGGGCGTCAAGGACGCCGAGATTTCCTCGTGGTTGATCTGCACGTTCTGCGACAGCAGGGCGGAGACCACGGAAATGCCCACCGCCGAGCCGATATTGCGCGAGAGGTTGTAGAGGCCGGTGCCCTCGCCGCGCCGCTCCGGGGCCAGGGTGGAGAAGGTCACCGTGGTCAGCGGCACGAACAGGAAGCCCAGCCCGGCACCCTGCACGAAGCCGGTGCTGACGATGGTCCATTGCGACACGTCCGGCGTCCAGCCGGTCATGTCGTACATCGCCCAGGCCGACAGGCCGAGGCCGGTGGCCAGCAGCAGGCGGATATCCACCTTGCCGATCAGCTTTCCCACCAGGAACATGCAGACCATGGTGCCCATGCCGCGCGGCCCCATCACGATGCCCGCGGTCACCACCGGATAGCCCATCAGCGTTTGAAGATAGGGCGTCATCAGCGCCAGGGAGGCGAGATAGGTGATGCCGACGATGAAGATGAACAGCGTGCCCACCGCGAAATTGCGGTCGCGGAACAGAGCCGGGCTGATGAACGGGTTGCGCGACGTGAAGACGTGCACGACGAAGATGTAGAACGCGCCGGCCGCGACGATCGCCTCGACGATGATCTCGGCCGAGCTGAACCAGTCGAGCTGCTCGCCGCGATCCAGGCACAGCTGCAACGCGCCGACGGCGACGGACAGCGCGAGAAAGCCGGTCCAGTCCAGCTTGATGTCGCGCTGGATGCGGGTCTCGGCCACGAACACCCATACCCCCGCCAGCGCCGCCGCCCCCAGTGGCACGTTGATGTAGAACACCCAGCGCCAGCTGAGATTGTCGGTCAGCCAGCCGCCGATCACCGGTCCCAGCACCGGCCCCACCATCACCGACACGCCGAACAGTGCCATGGCCGAGCCGCGCTCGGCGGGGGTGTAGATGTCGAGCAGAATGGATTGCGACAGCGGCACCAGCGAGGCACCGAAGAAGCCCTGCAACAGCCGGAAACCCACGATCTGCGACAGCGACTGCGCCAGGCCGCACAGCACGGAGGCGGCGACGAAGCCCGCGATGGCCACCAGCAGCACCCGCTTGCGCCCGAAGCGCGTGGCGAGCCAGCCCGACGGCGGCGTCATGATCGCCGCGGCCACGATGTAGGAGGTCAACACCCAGTTGATCTGGTCCTGGCTGGCCGAGACGCTGCCCTGGATATACGGCAGCGCCACGTTGGCGATTGTGGTGTCCAGCGCCTGCATGATTACCGCGAGGATGACGCAGGCGGTGATCGCCGCCCGGTTCGCCACCCGCGCGTGCCCAGCCACGGGGTTGGCGCTCATCGGTTCAGCCCTTCTGCCCCGCCGGCGCCAGCCCCACCCATTCGGCGACGGGGGCGAGGAACGACGGCAGGCCGCGCGCCTTGCCCGTATCGACGTTCACCACCACGCTCATGCCCGCGCGCAGCGGCGGCTGGTCCGGCTGGGTCTCGATGCGCACGCGCATGGGAATGCGCTGCACCACCTTCACCCAGTTGCCGCTGGTGTTCTGCGCCGGAAGGATGGCGTAGCTGGACGCGGAGGCGGGGCTGACGCTGTCCACCACGCCCTTCCAGCTCTCGTCCGGATAGGTGTCCACCGTCACAGTCACCTTCTGGCCGGGGCGCACGTTGGTCAGCTCCGTCTCCTTCGGGCTGGCGTCGATCCACAGATGGTCGGTGGAGACGATGCTGAAGGCCGGCGTGGCCGCGGCGAGATACATGCCCGGCCGCAGCGAGGGCACGTTGGTCGCCACCCCGTTCATCGGCGCGACCACGGTGGTGTGGGACAGCTGGCGCGCCGCCTCGTCGCGCGCGGCGACGGCCTCGGCGTAGCGCGGATGCTGCTCGACCGGCAAGTCGGGGTCGCCGCCGAGATTGGCGACGATGCCGGCCAGCTGCTGCTGCAACGAGGCGACCTTCTGCCGCGCGCTCAGCAGGTTGCGTTGCGCCTGGTCGAACGCGGCCTGGGAGGCGACGGAGCGGGCCAGCAGCTCCTTCTGCCGATCCAGTTCGCGGGCGTAGAAATTCACGTCCACCTGGGCCTGGGCGATCTGGGCCTGCATGTCCTTGTAGCTGGCCTTCAGCGCCTCCAGCGCGGTGCGCACCACGCCGATCTGCGCCTCCGCCCGGTCGAGCGCGATGCGGAAGGGCTGGTCGTCCAGGCGGAACAGCACGTCGCCGATGCGGATCGGCTGGTTCTCGCGGACCGGCACCTCCTTCACGATGCCGGAAATGTCGGTGGAGACCGGCAGGATGTCGGCGCGCACATAGGCGTTGTCGGTGGACATGATCCGCCCGCCGCGCGCGTATTCCCATCCGCCGGCCAGCAGGGCGAGCGGCAGCAGCAGGAACAGCACCAGCCTTACCTGCGCCCGTCGGTTGCGGGCACGGCGCACCGGGGTTGGCTGCGCCGCGGGCGCTTCGGCGGTTGACATCGGCGTGGGGGACATCGGGGCAGGCGCCGCCTCGCGCGGCGTGGAAGGGGCTTCACCCATGACGGGCCTCGTCGGTGTGGTCGGAACAGGGAGGAAGATCGCAAGCGGACACCAGGTTGCGCCGCATGGCCGACAGGCTCTGCATCAGCAGCGCCCGCTCGGCATCGGGCACGCCCTCCAGCGCCTCCGCCCGCGTGCGCTCGCCGATCTCGCGCATGCGCGCCAGCAAGGGATGGGCGGCGGCGGTGAGATACAGCAGCCAGATGCGCCGGTCGGTGGGGTGCTGGCGGCGCTCGATCAGGCCGCGCGCCTCCAGCTTGTCGAGGATGCGCACCAGAGTGATGCCCTCGATATCCAGGATGTCGGCGAGGCCGGCCTGGTGGATGCCCTCATTGGGCGCGATGAAGGCCAGCACCTGCCATTGCGAGCGGGTAAGGCCGAGGCAGCGGGCGTTCTGCTCGAACCGCTTGCGCATGAAGCGCGCGACGTCGTGCAGCAGAAAACCGAGGGTAGGCGGGTTGGTGGGCATTGGCGGCTCGCTTGTCTTGAGCATGCTTATGATATGCGCGACCTCCGGCCGGATGCCAGCCGCGATGCTGCGGCGCAGCGCAGGGCTGCGTTTCCCGCCGCGCTGGCGTCACCGTGCTTGCGTTGGCCGGCCGGGCGCGCGAGGCTGGGGCATGACGCAGATGCAGCATGGCAAGCGCCTGGGCTTCTTCACCCGCCTGCTCGACCGGGTTCCCGCCGCCGAACGCTACCGCCTGGCGACCGAACAGATTATCCACGCCGAACGATGCGGTTTCGATTCCGCCTGGATCGCCCAGCACCATTTCCATGAAATGGAAGGCGGGCTGCCGGCGCCGCTGGTGTTCTTCGGCCATGTCGGCGCCCGCACCAGCCGCATCCGCCTTGGCACCGGCATCATCACCCTGCCGATGGAACTGCCCATCCGCGTGGCCGAAGACACCGCCGTGCTCGACATGATGTGCGACGGACGGCTGGACGTGGGGGTGGGACCCGGCGGCAACCCTGCCGCCTTCCCCTCCTTCGGCCTGGACTCCGCCGATCGCGGCCGGCTGTTCAACGAAAACCTCGCCATCCTGCGCAACGCCTGGACCGGCGGAAGGCTGGTCGGCGGCGACACGCTCTACCCCACCCGCCCGGAACTCGACGCCCGCGTCTGGCAAGCCACGTTCAGCGTGGAAGGTGGCCGCCGCGCCGGCGCGGTGGGCGACGGGGTGATGCTCTCCCGCACTCAGCCCCGCACCGCCGAAGCCCCCGACGCCAGCCTGTCGGACATCCAGAACCCGATCATCGACGCCTATCTCGCCGCCCTGCCCGCCGGCGTCGCCCCCCGCATCGTCGCCTCCCGCAGCGTGATCGTGGCCGACGACCGCGAGGAAATGCTGCGCTTCGCCACCATCGGCCTCGAACGCATGCGCGGCAAACTCGACGGCCGCGAAATCGCCTCCACCGCCACCACCGTCCACGACCTCATCCGCGCCTTCGACGTCCATATCGGCACCCCCGACGAAGTCATCGCCTCCCTGAAAACCGACACCGCCATGCTGCGCGCCACCGACCTCGTGGTCCAAGTCCACTCCGTGGACCCGCCACATCCCTACATCCTCCGATCCATCGAGCTGATGGCCGAGCACGTGGCGCCGGCATTCGGATGGTCGCCGGCGACGTTGCAGGCGGCATGAGCGGGGAAGAAGAAAGGCGAGGAGCGCTTCCCCTGGCCTTCCTTGCCTTGCTTCCGTTCAGGTCAGGCCTTTGCCCATGCCGAACACGGCCCGGCGACGCGCACGCGGATCGCCGTGCCAGGACCAGGGCTGTCGGGTAGGCGCAGCTGGGCGGTCACCCCGCCGGCCTGAAGCGTCACCAGCATGTGGTCGCCGCGGAAAGCCTGGGCGGTGATTCGCGCGGCCACCCCTTCCTCGGACCCGGCCAGGGCGATCTGTTCGGGGCGGACCAGCACGGTGACCGGCCCGGTGTGCGGCACCCGCAGGACGACGGGACCGAGGGCGGTGGCCACCACGTCGCCGACGGCGGTGCCGTCGAGGAACAGCGTGGCGCCGGTGAGGCCGGCAACCACCGGATCGGCGGGGGTGCGATAGATCGCGGCGGGGTCATCCATCTGCATCATCCGCCCGGCGTGCATCACCCCCAGCCGGTCGGCGCTGGCGAAGGCCTCCTGCGGATCGTGGGTGACGAGGAAGGCGGTGGCGCCGGTGATGCGCAGCGCGGCGATCACGTCGGCGCAGACGGTGCGACGCAGCTCGATGTCCAGCGCGTTGAACGGCTCGTCGAGCAGCACGAGCGAGGGTGCCGGGGCCAGCGCGCGGGCCAGGGCGGCGCGCTGCTGCTGGCCGCCGGAAAGCTGGGCCGGGTAGCGGCTTTCCAGCCCTTGCAATCCGGTCAGCGTCAGCATCGCGGCAATGCGCGGGGCGCGGGCGGCGTCGCGCTTCAGGCCAAAGCCGACATTGTCCGCCACGGTCAGATGCGGGAACAGCGCGCCTTCCTGCGGCACGTAGCCGATGCGCCGGCGCTCCGGCGGGATGTGCAGGCCGCCACCGGCCACCGGCGTTCCACCGATGGCGATGGTGCCGGCATCCGCCCGGTCGAAGCCGGCGATCAGGCGCAGCAGCGTGGTCTTGCCGCACCCGGAAGCGCCAAGCACCGCGGCGATGGTGCCGGATTCAAGGGTGAGATCGACCCGGTCGAGCACAATCTGCCGGCCGAAGCGCCGGCACAGCCCCGTCACTTCCAGACGGCTCATATTCTATCGGGGGTGACGCTGCGCACGGTGAGCACATACACCGGCAGGCCGGAGATCAAAACCAGGGCGGCGGCGAAGGGGGCGGCGGCGGCGTAGGAGGTCTCGCTGGCATAGGACCACAGCTCGGTCGCCAGGGTGGAGACGCCGGAGGGCGACAGCAGCAGCGTGGCGGTGAGTTCGCGCATCAACTGCAGGATGATCAAGGCCAGCGCCGCGCCGGCGCCGGGCAACAGGTTGGGCAGCGTCACCCGCCGGAAGGCGCGCAGCGGCCGGTCCCCCAGGCTGCGCGCCACCTCCTCCAGCTCCGGCGGCACCTGCTCGGCCGAGGCGCGCAGCGCGGACTGGGCGAGTGGTAGGAACAGGATGGCGTAGGCCAGCATCACCACCAGCCGCGTCTGATACAGCGCGGGCACGCCGTGCAGCGAAATGGCGATCAGCGCGAGCGCGATGCCGATGCCCGGCAGGCCGTGCACCAGATAGGGCAGCCGGTCGGCGAGGCGGGCCGCCGCGCTCTCGCTGCGCAGGGTCAGCATCACCAGCGGCAGGGCGAGCAGCGTGGTCAGCACCGCGCCGGGCAGGGACAGGGCGAGCGAATCCATCAGCGCGGGAAGCACCGCGCCCAGCCCAATGCCGAAGGAACTGCCATGCAGCAGCCAGAACAGCAGCGTGGCGAGCGGCACGCCCAAAGCGAGGCCGATATACAGCGCGAAACCCGCGCAGACCGGCAGCGCCCACCAGCCCAGCCGGATCGGCGCCGGCCGCCGCGCATTGCCACGGCCGACGCGGGCGAAGCGGCGGTCGCGCCGCAGCCGCATCTCGCCGAACGCCACCGGCAGGCTCAGCGCCATCAGCGCGGCCGACAGCAGCGAGGCGGCGGCGGGGTCGAACTGCATCTGATACTGGTCGAAGATGGCGGTGGTGAAGGTCTGCACCCGCAGCATCACCAGCGCGCCGAACTCGCCGAGCATGTGGGAGGCGACCAGCAGCGCGCCCCCGCCCAGCGCCGGCAGGGCCTGGGGAAGCACGGTGCGCAGGAAGCAGCGCAGCGGGCCGAGGCCGAGCGAGCGGGCCACGTCCTCGAAGCCCGGATCCATGCCGCGCAGGGCGGCGATCATCGGCAGGTAGATCAGCGGCGTGCTGGTCAGCGTCAGGATCAGGATGGCGCCGCCCAGCCCCTGGAAGGCGGGGCCGAGGGAGGACCAGGCGTAGCTCGCGACGAAGGCGGGCATGGCGAGCGGTAGGCAGGCGGCGACGCGCCACAGCCCGGCCGCGGGCAGGGCGCAGCGCTCCGTGCACCAGGCCAGCGCCGTGCCGAGCACGGCGGCGGCGAGGGTGACGCCGGCGGCGAGCCCCAGCGTGTTGGCCAACAGGCCGAGCACGTAAGGCCGCGCCAGCTCGTTCCACAGGCCAAGTGGCCCCGCGCCCCAGGCGCGGGCGCCGATATAGGCCATGGGCATCAGCACCAGCGCCGTCGGCACCAGCGCGAGGCCGACCAGCCAGAGCGGCGGCGGAAGGCGGCGGCCGCTCACGCGCCTTGTGCCCCGGTCGGGTGGGGCTCCTTCGCGCTTGCGATTGCGCTTGCGTTTCGCCGGACGCTGTCAAGGCACGCTTCACTCAAGCGCCTTGACCGCCCCCAGCGAAACGAAGCGGCCCTTGACGGCATCGAGCCCGGCGCCACCCTCGAAGAAGACCGGCGCTTCACGTCACGCGATGCCGGCCTCACGCTCCAGGGCGTAGGCCTCCTCCGCCGCGCCCACCTCGCCCATGGTGATCGGCGCATTGGCGTAGCTGTCGAGCGGCGGCAGGCTGAACGGCGAGGCGACGTCCGGCCGCACCGAATATTCGGCGACGGAATTCACGATCGCCTGCTGGCCCTCGCGGCTGACCATGAAGGCGATGAAGCGCTGCGCCTCGGCCGGGTGCTTGGTGGTCTTCAGGATGCCCGCCGCCGAAATGGTGCGCAGCGCGCCGACATCGGTGGGCGCCACGTGGAACAGCGCGGAGTTCATCTTGTCCGCCCCGGTCTCGCGTGCCTGGGTGTACCAGTAGTAGTTGTTGGTCAGCGCGGCGGGGATTTCGCCGGCCTCAACCGCGCGGCGGGCGGCGGTGTTGGAGTTGTAGAAGCGGGCATTCTTCTTCAGCCCCTGCAGCCAGGCCAGGGCGGCCGGGCGGCCCTTCTCCTTCACGATGGCGACGATCTGCTCCTGGAAACCGTCATGCGGCACGTAGGCGATGCGGTCCTTCCAGGCGTCCGAGGCGAAATCGAGCACCGATTTCGGCAGCTGGTCCGGCGTGATCATCTTCTTGTTGTAGATCACCACGCGGGTGCGCACGCTGCCGCCCACCCAGTTGCCGTTGCCCGCGGCATAGACCTTCGGCACCTGCGCGAGGGTGGCGGCGTCGATCGGCGCCAGCAGGCCGCGCGCGTCCACGGCGGCGATCGGCGGGCTCTGCTCGGAATAGAACAGGTCGGCCGGGCTGCGCGCGCCTTCCTCGATGATCTGGCTGGCGAGTTGCGGGCTCTCGGCATTGCGCACCGTCACCTTGATGCCCGTCGCCTTGGTGAAGGCGGCCACCAGGGCTTCCGTGGTGGTGCGGTGCTGGCCGTTGTAGAGCACCAGCCCCTCCGCCTCCGCCGCACGGGCGCCGCGCCCCGCCAGACCGGCGAGCGCGATGCCGGCGCCGAGCAGGCTGCGGCGTTGAATCTGGGACATGACCGATCCTTCATGTAATTAAGAACCATTCTCAATTCGCGGTATGCGCGCGCGTGCCTGCCTCGTCAAGCACGGTGGACATGCACCGCGCCGGCGGCGAAGGACCGGCGCGATTCCCCGCTGGACAAGCGCCCGCAAGCCTGTCTTTGGCATGAAGACAGATCGGAGACCCCAGGCCATGCCGGACGCCGCCACACTGCTCGCCTACGCCCTCGTCGTCCTCGGGCTTTTCCTCATTCCCGGCCCGGCGGTGCTGCTGGTGCTCGGGCGGACGACCGCCGGTGGGCGGCGGGTGGGCATCGCCACCGGGCTGGGCATCGCCTTCGGCGACCTGCTCCACACCGTGATGGCGACGATCGGCCTCTCCGCCGTGCTGATGACCTCGGCGCTGGCCTTCAGCGTGGTGAAATATGCGGGCGTGATCTATCTCTGCTATCTCGGTCTGCGCGCCATTCTCGAACAGGGAACGGCGCTGAACCTGGTGCCGGGGCGGTTGGCCGACGCGCGGCTCGCCTTCCGCCAGGCCATCCTGGCCGAGTTGCTCAACCCCAAGACCGCGCTGTTCTTCCTGGCTTTCCTGCCGCAATTCGTCCGGCCGGACCATGGCGCGGTGGCCAGCCAGCTCGCAGTCCTCGGCCTGATCTTCGCGGCCATGAGTGCGGCCTATGCCACGATGATCGCGCTGGTCGCCGACCGGTTCGGCCGCTGGCTGCGCCGGCATCGCGGCATCGGCCGCTGGCAGGGCAAGGTGGTCGGCGCGATCTATCTCGCACTGGGCGCGCGGCTGGCGATGCAGGCGCGATGAAACGCTCGATCGTCCCAATCGGATAATTTCATGACAGAAACCCGCCGCCGGCATCCGTGCGGGGTTGCCAGGGAAGCGGCGCGGCGCGATATCGCGGCATGACGGACCGCCTCGGTCCGGAATGCAGCGCGGAGAAGCCCGTCATGTTCATCGAGACCGAAGGCACGCCCAACCCGGCCACCCTGAAATTCCTGCCGGGACGCGACGTGGCCGGCGCCGGCACCGCCGATTTCGCCGCCCCCGAGGCGGCCGCGCGCAGCCCGCTGGCCGTCGCCCTGTTTGCCCTGCCCGGCGTGACCCGCGTGTTCCTGGGCGGGGATTTCGTCACCGTCACCAAATCCGGCGACACCGACTGGCAGGCCCTGAAGCCGCAGGTGCTCGGCACCATCATGGACCATTTCCTCGCCGGCCGGCCGGTGATCGAGGGCGACGGCGCGGCGGAGGACGAGGACGTGGCACCGGAGGACGCCGAGATCGTCGCCCAGATCAAGGAGCTGCTCGACACCCGCGTGCGCCCGGCGGTGGCCGGCGATGGCGGGGACATCGTGTTCCGCGGCTATCGCGACGGGGTGGTGAAGCTGCACATGCAGGGCGCCTGCAGCGGCTGCCCCTCCTCCTCCGCGACCCTGAAGCACGGCATCGAGAACATGCTGCGCCATTACGTGCCGGAGGTGATCGGCGTGGAGCAGGTCGCGGGCTAGATCCCACTTCCTCATCGGGCTTGAACCGCGCGGCAAAACTGATTATGTCGCGTGATAATTCGATATCAAACGAATGAGGCTCCGATGGCTCTCGACCAGACCGCGCTGGACACGCTGTTCAACGACGCGCGCACCCACAACAAATGGACCGACCAGCCGGTCACCGACGACGAGCTGCGCGCGGTGTTCGACCTGATGAAATGGGCGCCGACCTCGGCCAACTCCTCGCCCGCGCGCTTCGTGTTCCTGCGCACGCAGGCGGCCAAGGAACGGCTGCGCCCCGCGCTGTCCGCCGGCAATGTGGACAAGACCATGAGCGCCCCGGTGACGGTGATCGTGGCCCACGACCCGAAATTCTACGACCACCTGCCCCGCCTGTTCCCCCATGCCGACGCCAAATCCTGGTTCGCCGGCAATGCCGAGCTGGCCGAGGAAACCGCGCTGCGCAATGGCACGCTGCAGGGCGGCTACCTGATCCTCGCCGCCCGCGCCATGGGGCTGGATGCCGGGCCGATGTCCGGCTTCGACAAGGCCAAGGTGGACGAGACCTTCCTGTCCGACCGCGGCTGGAAATCCAACTTCCTGATCAATCTCGGCCACGGCGACCCCGAGGGCCTGTTCCCTCGCTCCCCGCGCTTCTTCTTCGACGAGGTCAGCGTTCTGCTGTGAAGCGCCGACGGCTCATCGCGCGGTGAACGGGTCGCGCGAGGCGTAGCGCCGCAGGTGATAGGCCACCTCGTGGTTGTTGGGCCGCTGCGGGTATTGCAACAGCGCCTCCTTCCAGCGTCGCCAGATCGGGAATCCCGCGGCGGCCACCGCCGTCTCCGGATTCTTCGGGATGGTGATGGCAATCTCGCCGGTGGCCTTGGTGCCCTGGACCACCCAGCCGATCCGGGGAAGGTCGAGGGTGAAATCGCCGCCTTCCACCGGCAGCTTCGCGGGCGGCGCGGTCCAGAACGCGTCGCCCCTGGGGTGCATGAGGGCGAGAACCAGCGAGCGCAGCCCCCAATGGCAGCTTCCGGGGCCGGAATAGCTGTCGAGGAAGCGCAAATCGATGTCGAGATAGCCCTGGGTCAGGCCGCCGTCACGCAGGCTGCCGCCGGCGACGAAATAGCGCCAGGTGGCGTCCAGCACGCGCAGGCCCAGCGCGGCTGTCGCCGGCGTGG